>JAFEEA010000058.1 GCA_018241335.1 Pseudomonadota bacterium | reverse complement strand
TGGGGCTGACGGTCTTGCGCTGGGCGTCGTGCTTGGGCGGGTCCATGGCGATGAAGCTGGGCCGCCGCAGGTCCGGCCGCGCGTCGCGGATGGTGATGCCGCCCAGCGCCGCCTCTGACGAGAACACGGCGTGGTTGGTGTCCACCGCCATGATGTCGTTGTAGCGAGTCACCGACCAGTAGGGCCCGAACTCACTGTCCTTGCACCAGTGCACCGGCGCCTCGGCCCGCAGGCGCTCGAAATAGGGCCAGTGGGTGTTGGTGCGGAACAGTTCCGGATCGCCGGGGTGCAGATCCTCCAGCGGCGTCGACCACGCCCGCTCGCGGGCCTCCGCCAGGGCGCTCGCCTGCGCCAGCCGAGCCGAACCATCCGCCATGGGTACCTCCGAGCGCCGGGCCGGGTTCTGCGGCCCGTGTCCTTGTCGAAGGCACTATGCCCCGCGTTCGCCCATGCCGACAATGCGGAGTCGCACTCCGCAAGTCACGCCCCTTCCCCCTGCTGTCATCCCGGAATCCGCGCAGCGGATATCCGGGATGACAGAAGTTGGGGAGCCGGCCGGCCGCCTCGCCTACACGATCACCCGCGCCGGCAGGGCCTCGTAGCCCTTGACGAAGTTGTTGCGCATCCGCACCGGCTCGCCGGCCATTTCGATGAAGGAAAAGCGCTTCAGCATTTCCTCCCACACCACGCGCAGCTGCATCTCGGCCAGGCGGTTGCCCAGGCACCGGTGCACGCCGAAGCCGAAGGCCACGTGGTGGCGCGGCCGTTCCCGGTCGATGATGAAGGCGTCGGGATTGTCGATGGCGCTGTCGTCGCGGTTGCCCGAGACGTACCACATCACCACCTTGTCGCCCTTCTTGATGGCCTTGCCGCCGATGTCGGCGTCGGCGAGCGCGGTGCGGCGCATGTGCGCCACCGGGCTCTGCCAGCGGATGATCTCCGGCACCGCGCTGGCCAGCAGCTCGGGCTGGGCGCGCAGGCGGGCGTAGGCGTCGGGATTGCGGTTCAGGGCCACCAGACCGCCGGTGATCGAGTGGCGGGTGGTGTCGCTGCCGGCCACGATCAGCAGGATCAGGTTGCCGATGTAGCGCATCGGGTCGTTGTCCTTCCGCGTGGCGTCGTTGTGCGCCAGCATCGAGATCAGGTCGTTGGTCGGCGCCCGCCCGGCCCGGTCGTTCCACAGCTCGGTGAACTTGGTCAGGGTGAAGTACATCTCCGCCTGGCGCTTCATCTCCACCTCGGGGGCGGCGTTGGGGTCGAAGCCCAGCAGCAGGTCCGAACAGCGCGGCAGCAGCCGCCGCTCCTCGAAGGGGAAGTCGAACAGCGTCGCCAGCATCTGGCTGGTCAATTCGATGGAGACCTTGTCCACGAAGTCGAAGGTCTCGCCCACCGGCAGCTCGTCCAGGATCTTGCCGGCCCGCTCGCGGATCAGCTGCTCCATGCCCTGCACGCTGTGGCTGGAGAACATCGGCGTCACCGCCTTGCGCTGGGCGTCGTGGTCAGGCGGATCGAGCGAGATGAAGCTGGTGCGCTCGCGCGGCTCGACCCCGTCGAAGATGGTGATCCCGCCGGTCTCGCTGTCGGACGAGAACACCTGATGGTTGCCGTCCACCGCCACGATGTCCTCGTACCTGGTCACCGACCAATAGGCGCCGTACTCCCCCTCGGGGGTGTAGTGCACCGGGTCTTCGCGGCGCAGACGTTCGAACCACGGCCAGTGGGTGTCATTCTGGAAGCGGTCCAGGTTGGCGACGTCGAACTGGTCCAGCGGCGTGGCGTAGGCCTCGGCGCGCGCTTCCTCGGCCAGTCTCGCGTATCCATCGGCCATGACCGCCTCCGTTGTTCCCGGCGCCCGTCTTGCGCGGGCGCTCATCTGAACAGCATTAAGACCCGCCCCGCCCAGGGCGGCAAGTGACGCTTCGGTTAAGCTTTGGTCATGGGGCCGGACTCGGCTAGGTCAGGGCTTCGCGCCACGAGGGAGACACCATGGACACCGACGCCACCCACTGGCTCATGAAGTCGGAGCCCAACAAATATTCCTTCGCCGACCTGCAGCGCGACGGTCGCACCAACTGGGACGGGGTGCGCAACAACCAGGCCGCCCTCTACCTGAAGGCCATGAAGGTCGGCCAGCTGGCCTTCTTCTACCATTCCAACGTCGACCTGGCCGTGGTCGGCATCGCCCGCATCTCCAAGACCGCCTTCATCGATCCCACAGATCCGGCCGGCCGCTTCGTGGCCGTGGAGGTCGAGCCGGTGGCGCCCATGCCGACGCCGGTCACCCTGGCCCAGCTCAAGGCCAATCCCGACCTGGCGGGCATGACCATGTTCCGCCAGTTCCGCCTCTCGGTGACTCCCATCGAGACACCGGAATGGAAGATCATCTGCGCCATGGGCGGCTACAAGGGCTGATCGCCGGGGTCGCGCGCCCATAGACGAGGCGCATCGCCGGCCTGCCCAAAGGGCATTTCCCTTCAAGCCTGGGCGCGCCCACCATGCGCCCATTGCTGATCAGGGAGGCCCGCGCCATGACCCGCCACTTCGACGCCATCGTCATCGGCTCCGGCCAGGCCGGCCCGTCCCTGGCCGTGCGGTTGGCTCAGGCCGGCCGCCAGGTCGCCTTCATCGAGCGCGCCGGCCTCGGCGGAACCTGCGTCAACAATGGCTGCATACCCACCAAGACCCTGGTCGCCAGCGCCCGCATCGCCCGCCAGGCCCGCGTCGCCGCCGACTACGGCGTCGTCCTGGCCGGCGAGGTCCGTGTCGACATGGCCGCCGTCAAGGCGCGCAAGGACCAGGTCGTCGGCCAGTCGATCTCGGGCCTCGAGGACTGGATCGGCCGCACCGAGGGCGTCACCCGGCTCAACGGCGAGGCCCGCTTCACCGGTCCCCGCCAGGTCGAGGTCGCCGGCGAGACCCTGACCGCCGACCAGGTCTTCATCAACACCGGCGGCCGGCCGGTGGTCCCGGACTGGGCGAACGCCGCCGGCGTTCCCGTCCTGACCAACATCGAGATGATGGAGCTCAGCGCCCTGCCCGATCATCTGCTGATCGTCGGCGGCAGCTACATCGGCCTGGAATTCGCCCAGATGTACCGGCGCTTCGGCGCGGCCGTGACGGTCGTCGAGTACGGCGATCGCCTGATCGCCCGCGAGGACCCGGAGGTCTCCGACGCCGTGCGCGCCCTCCTGGAAGCCGAGGGGATCGAGATCATCTGCGGCGCGCGCGACTTCGCCCTTGAAAAGGCCGGCGCCGGCGCGCGTCTCGCCGTCACCAGCCACGGCGTTCCCCGGATCATCGACGCCAGCCATGTCCTGCTGGCCGTGGGCCGCAAGCCCAACGTCGAGGCGCTGAACCTGCCGGCGGCCGGCGTCGCCCTGGACGCGCGAGGCTTCATCCAGGTGGACGACCAGCTGCGCACCACCGCCGAGGGCGTCTGGGCGCTGGGCGACGTCAATGGCCACGGCGCCTTCACCCACACCTCGTACAACGACTACGAGATCGTCGCCGCCAACCTGCTGGAGGGCGAGGCGCGGCGCCTAAGCGACCGCATCGCCTGCTACGCCCTCTTCATCGACCCGCCGCTGGCCCGCATCGGCCAGAGCGAGACCGAGGTCCGCGCCTCGGGCCGCCCGGCGCTGAAGGCGGTCATGCCCATGACCCGCGTCGGCCGCGCCCGCGAGCGCGGCGAGACCACCGGCTTCATGAAGGTCCTGGTCGACGCCGAGACCAAGCTGATCCTTGGCGCCGCCCTCCTCGGCGTGGAAGCCGACGAGGTGATACACGGCCTGCTGGACGTGATGGCCGCGCGCCAGCCTTACACGCTCATCCAGCGCACCATGGCCATCCACCCCACCGTCAGCGAACTCATCCCGACCCTCCTCGAGAGCCTGACGCCGCTGATCTAAGTCCTCCTCCCTTGCGAGCCCCGGCGAAGGCCGGGGCGAAGCGGGGGAGGTGGCGCTCAGCGCATCAGCGCTGAGTGACGGAGGGGGCGCAAAGCCGCCACTCCACCCTCCGTCGCTAGGCCGCCCCCACCCGCGCCCCCAGCCGCTCGATCAGGTGGTCGCCCACGCGCATGGCGTTGGCCACCGTCGTCAGGGTCGGGTTGACCGCCGCGGCGGTGACGAAGAACGAGGTGTCGACCACATAGAGGTTGTCCAGCTCGTGGGCCTTGCAGTTGCGGTCCAGCACCGAGCTCCTGGGATCGTCGCCGAAGCGCACCGTGCCGCACTGGTGGGCGGTGCCATAGAGCGGCAGCAGCGAGCTCATCTGGAAATGGTGCTGGCTGATCGGGTGGCTGCGGTCCACGAAGCCGTCCAGCGACTGGTCGAGCGTCTTCACCAGCCGCTCGTGGCCTTCCAGGTTGTTATGCTCGTAGGCCAGGGTGATGCGCCCATCGTTGCTGATCGTCACCCGGTTGTCCGGCGAGGGCAGGTCCTCGCTGATCACCAGCATCGACAGCATCCGCGCCGCCAGGGCGCCGGACATGAAGTCGGGGATCAGCATCGGCGGCAGCCAGTCCGACACCTCGCCCTCCAGGGTCTGGCCGGTCATGTATTCCAGGAGCTGGATGTGCCCCATCGGCCAGTCGAAACCGCCGCGCGGGTCCTTCCAGTAGAAGTCGTTCACCGCCAGGGTCTTGGGGAAGGTGATGTCGCAGTGGGCGCTGGTCATCGAGACCATCGCCGTCAGGGTGTGGAACATGTAGTTGCGCCCCACCTGATCCGACCCGTTGGCGAGGCCGTTGGGATGGGCGGCGTTGTGCGAGCTCAGCAGCAGGGCCGCCGTCGGCGTGGCGCCCGCCGCCACGGCAACGATTTCGCCGGTCCAGGTCTCTTCCCCGTGCTCGGTCTGGCAGACCACGCCGGTCACCGTCTTGCCCGAGGGATCGGTCTCCAGCCGCACCGCCTTGCGCCCGGTCAGCAGGGTGACGTTGGGCAGGTCCAGCAGCGGCTCCACCGCGATCGTGCGGGCGTCGCACTTAGCCCGCAGCAGGCAGGGATAGCCGCCGCAGGTCTTGCACTTGATGCAGGCCGAGGTCACCGGGTGGGCCTGGTCCAGCTTGACCCCCAGCGGCAGGCTGAACGGCCGCCAGCCCTGGTTCTCCCAGTGACCCTTCAGCGCCGCGATGCCCGGGTCGTGCGCCACGGCCGGATAGAAATAGGGCGGCTCGTCGCCGTTCTCGGTGGGATCGCCGCCGCGCGTGCCGTGCACCTGCCAAAGCTTCTCCGCCTCGGTGTAGTAGGGCGCGAGATCCGTCAGCGAGATCGGCCAGGCCGGCGACAGCCCGCCCTTGTGCTGCACCGCCTCGAAGTCGCGGTTCTTCAGCCGCATCAGGGCCGCGCCATAGAAGGTCGTGTTGCCGCCCACCCAATAGTGCGTCGTCGGGCTGAAGGGATGGCCGTTGCGGTCGAACCACTTCTCCTGGGTGCGATAGCGGTGCTGGATGAACACCGACCGCGGGTCCCAGTTCTGGGCCTCGCGCGGCAGGTGCTCGCCGCGCTCCAGGATCAGGATCGACTTGCCGGTGGGCGCCAGGCGCTGCGCCAGCGTCGCCCCGCCCGCGCCAGAACCGATGATCACCACGTCGAAGTGCGACGCCATTCTTCCCCCCTCGCCGCGGCGGCCTCAGGGCTCCAGGTGGTACTTCGCCGACCCGGCCCGCACCGCCGCCGAGACCCATGGTTCAGGCAAATATCTCAGCAGTATTGCAGCGATCTTGTTGTGCCAGCCGGGCACCACCACGACCTTGCCCCGGGCGTTGGCGTGGATGGCGGTCTCCACCACCGTCTCGGCCGTCTGCCAGAAGAGGCGCGGCTGTTCGTCCATCAGCGCCTGGGTGCCGTTGGCCGCGGCGAACTCGGTCTTCACGAAGCCCGGGCAGAGGGCGGTGATTCTCAAGCCCGCCGCCCGGTATTCCGCATCCAGGGCCTGGCTGAACTTGATCGCCAGGCTCTTGGCGCCCGGATAGAGGCTGTGGCCCGCCGCGCCCGGCGCGAAACCGGCCATTGACGCGACTGTGATGATCGAGCCCGAACCCCGCTCGACCATGGGTCCGATCACCCCGTGCGCCAGGCCGCAGGCGCTGACCACCATGGTCATCAGGAAGTCCCTCTGGGCCGACCAGGGCACGGCGGCGAAGCTTTGCGGGATCGAGAAGCCGGCGTTGTTGACCAGCACGTCCACGGCCCGGCCCCGCGCCGCAACCGCCGACAGGACTTGGGTTTCCACGCCAAAGCTTGAAAGATCGGCGCAGATGACCTGGGCCTCGATCCCGTGCGCCGCCGTCAGCTCCGCGGCCAGCGCTTCGAGGCGATCGGCCCGCCGTGCCACCAGCGCCACGTCCAGCCCGCGCGCCGCATAGGCCCGCGCGAAGGCCGCGCCCATGCCCGCCGAGGCGCCGGTGATCAGGGCAAGTTGGCGCTGCGGCATGTGGGCAGCTTGCGGGTCGTAAAGGATTTGGTCAAATGCCCGTCGCATCTTGAGAAAACACGAATAGGGGCTGAGGGGGACCGTCGATGGCCATCGACATGTCCGTCGATCTGATTCAGGCGACCGTGCAACTGGAGCAGCCGTTGGGGAACGGCATGCGCACCGTGGGCACCGGCTTCCTGATCTCGGATCCGACGCCGGACGGAACGCCGCGCGTGGTGCTGGTGACGGCCAACCACGTGTTCGAGAAAATGCCCGGCGACCGGGCCACCATCGGCTATCGCATCGAGAACGCCGACGGCTCCTGGCGCTATGCGCCGCAGACCATCACCATCCGCAAGTCCGGCAAGGCGCTCTGGACCCACCACGCCAATCGCGACGTGGCGGCCATCTCGATCACCGCCCCGCCCGCCTTCGCCAAGGCCGCCATCCCCATGAATTGGCTGGCCGCCGACGACACCTTCAACAAGTACAGCTTCGGCCCCGGCGACGAGCTGATGGCCCTGGGCTTCCCGCAGGGCCTGTCGTCCAACGCGGCGGGCTTCCCGATCCTCAGGTCCGGGCGCGTGGCCTCCTATCCGCTGACGCCGACGGCGGCCTTCCCGACCTTCCTGCTGGATTTCAACGTCTTCCCGGGCAATTCGGGCGGCCCGGTCTACACCGCCGGCAACCTGCACCGCCGCGACGGCGCCCCTGACGAGGCCCAGCCCTTCGTGGCCGGCATCCTGACCCAGGAGGTCGAGCTCAACAGCCAGACCCTGCAGATCGGCATCGTCACCCAGGCCCGCTACATCCGCGAGACCCTGACCCTGCTCGACCTGCCCAAGGGCGCCCACCCGGCCGCGCCCGCGCCGCAGGAGGTCCAGACCGCCACCGCCGAGCCCCTGGGCGTGCCGGTGGCCGCCACCGCGGACTCCGTGGCGGTGGCGCGCTAGGCGAATTCTTGCTCGGTCAGAGCCTGCCGCCGCGTCGCGAACGCTTATCCACGAACCAGACGAACGGCATCGCCGCTCCCCCCTCTTCCCCCACTCCCTTTGGTCGCGGGGGAAGAGGTGAACGTCTCGCCTTCAGGCCCCGTACAGGATCGAGATCGTCTCGGCGACGCAGGCCGGGCGTTCCTCGCCCTCGATCTCGATGGTGCATTCGTTCTTGATCTGCAGGCCGCCCGACTTGGGCTCCACGCCGATCAGCTTCTGGCGCAGGCGCACCCGCTTGCCGACGCGCACCATGTTGGTGAAGCGCACCTTGTCAGAGCCATAGTTGATCCCGCGCGAGACGCCCTTCACCGGCATCAGGCCGGCCGACAGGAAGGGGATCAGCGACAGGGTCAGGTAGCCGTGGGCGATGGGCCCGCCCATCTCGCGGTTGGCGCGCTCGACGTCGACGTGGATCCACTGGTGATCGCCCGTGGCGTCGGCGAACAGGTTCACGCGGTCCTGCGTGATCTGCACCCAGTCCGACACACCCGTTTCCTGACCCACCAGGTCCGGAAGATCCTTGAACTCGACCGGCTGCATTTTGCGCCTCCCACTATGATTGCGATTGAGCCGCTCGTCTCACAACGAAACCGCGGCCATGGCAAGCCGGCTTTCGCCTCTGGGGCGACTCGTTTCGAGTAGCCCCCCTTTAGACGATCTTCGAGCCTTCCTTGCCCCAGTAGGCGTCGCGGATCAGGCGCTTGTAGAGCTTGCCGGTGGCGTGGCGGGGCAGCTCCTGCATGAAGTCGATCTTCCGGGGGATCTTCACGTGGCTGAGATTGGCGCGGGCGAAGGCGTCGATCTCGGCCGCCAGCTCGGGGCCGGCGTCGGCCCAGTCGGCCGGCTGGATCACCGCGATCACCTGCTCGCCCATCTCCTCGTGCGGCCCGCCCACCACGGCGACGTCGGCCACCTTGGGGTGGGTGATCAGCAGGTTCTCGATCTCCTGCGGATAGATGTTCACCCCGCCGGAGATGATCATGAAGCTCTTGCGGTCGGTCAGGAACAGATAGCCGTCCTCGTCCACCCAGCCCACGTCGCCCAGGGTCGACCAGCCGTGCTTGTTGCGGCTCTCGGCGGTCTTGGCCGGGTCGTTGTGGTATTCGAACTCGGCCGGGCTGTCGAAATAGACCACGCCTTCCGAGCGCGGCGGCAGGGCGTTGCCCTCCTCGTCGCAGATCTTCACCGCCGCGGTCAGGCCCTTGCCCACCGAGCCCTTCTTCTGCAGCCACTCCGCCGAGCTGATGGCGCAGAAGCCGTTGCCCTCGGTGCCGGCGTAGTACTCGTTGATGATCGGCCCCCACCAGGCGATCATCTGCTCCTTCACCGGGATCGGGCACGGGGCGGCGGCGTGGAACACCGCCTTCAGCGACGAGGTGTCGTACTTGGCCCTCGTCTCCTCCGGCAGCTTCAGCATGCGCACGAAGTGGGTCGGCACCCACTGCGCCGTGGTCACCTTGAAGCGCTCGATGTCGGCCAGGGCCTGTTCGGGATCGAACCGCTCCATCACCACCACCGTGCCGCCCAGGGCGTGCACGCCCATGGTCCAGCCCAGCGGCGCGGCGTGGTACAGCGGCGCCGGCGACAGGTAGATGCTGTCGGGCGTCCAGCCGTAGAGCGCCTGGCCCAGCACCGCCAGTCCGTTGGGGGCGTCGATCGGCCCCGTGCCGGTCACCTCGCGCTTGACCCCCTTGGGCCGCCCGGTGGTGCCGCTGGAATAGAGCATAGCCCCGCCCGCGCCCTCGTCGGCGATGGGCGTGGTCGGGAAGCCGGCGCGCGCGTCCTCGAAGCTGGCGTAGGGCGCCGTGGCCCCGTCGCACATGAAGAGCTTGACCCCCGGGATCAGGGGCGCGGTCTGCACCGCCACGTCGGCGACGCCGGACGAGGTGATCAGCGCCTTGGCCCCGCAGTCCTTGACGATGTACTCGACCTCGCTCGCCGTCAGCTTGGACGAGATGCAGGTAAAGCGCAGGCCCGACCGCTGCGCCGCCCACAGCACCTCGAAGTAGCGGGGCGAATTCTCCATGAAGATGGCGATGGCCTCGCCCGGCCCGATGCCCAGCGAGCGGAACAGGTGCGCCCCCTGGTTGGAGCGGGCGTCCAGCTCGCCGTAGGTCACGGTCTCGCCGGTGCCCGACATGATGTAGGCCGGCTTGTCGGGGTTGGTCCTGGCGTGGTGGGTCGGATGCATGTTCAGGCTGCCATGGCGTTGGCCGGGGCCTTGCCGAGGATCATATCGGCGGCCTTTTCGGCGATCATGATGGTGGGGGCGTTGGTGTTGCCGGACACGAGGCGCGGCATCACCGAGGCGTCGACGACCCTAAGGCCTTCCACGCCGATGACCTTGAGCTGCGGATCGACCACCGCCCGGGGCCCATGGCCCATCTGGCAGGTGCCGACCGGGTGATAGATGGTCGAGCCCGCCATCCGGGCATAGCCCAGCAGCATCTCGTCCGTCTGGAAGTCGGGTCCGGGCATCATCTCGTGGTCGATCCACGGCGCCAGCGAAGGCTGGGCGGCGATCTTGCGCGCCCACTTCAGCGACGCCACCGCCACTTCCTGGTCCAGGGGATCGGCCAGGTAGTTGGGGACGATGGCCGGGTGGGCGGTCGGATCGGCCGACTTGATGCGGATGGTCCCGCGGCTCTCGGGCCGCACCTGGCAGGGCGCGATGGTCAGGCCTGGCAGGCCCTCCAGCTCCATCTTCTGCTCGTTGACCAGCTTCTCGGTGTCCATGGTCGCCGGCAGGATGTGGAACTGGATGTCGGGGCTGGCCAGGTCCGGCCGCGACTTGCAGAAGGCCGCGATGTGGGCCGCCGACAGGGTCAGGAGGCCCTTGCGCTGGAAGACGTACTTCAGCGTCTCGCCCAGGAACCGCGGCCCGCGCGTCAGTTCGTTCACCGACACCGTCCCGGGCTTCAGCCGGAAGGTCGTGGTGATCACATAGTGGTCCTGCAGGTTCTCGCCGACGCCCGGCAGGTCGGCGACCACGGCGATCCCCTGCTCGGCCAGCAGCGCCCCCGGCCCGATCCCCGACAGCTGCAGCAGTTGCGGCGAATTGATCGCCCCGCCGGCCAGGATCACCTCGCGCGCCGCCTTGGCGACCTTCTTCACCCCGTCCTGCAGGTACTCGATCCCGACCGCCTTCTTGCCCTCGAACAGGACGCGGGTGGTCAGGGCGTTGGTCTGGACGTCCAGGTTGGCGCGTCCCATGGCCGGGTGCAGATAGGCCACGGCGGCCGAGCAGCGCTGCCCGTTCTTCACGGTCAGCTGGTAGTAGCAGACGCCTTCCTGGTCGGCGCCGTTGACGTCCGGATTGCGCGGAATCCCGGCCTCGACGCAGGCCTCGACCACCGCGTCCGACACCTCGTGGGTGGTGGTCACGTCCGAGACGTTCAGCGGGCCGCCCTTGCCATGGTGCTCGTCCAGGCCGCCGCGCTCCTGGTGTTCGGCCCGGCGGAAATAGGGCGAGACGTCGTCCCAGCCCCAGCCTTCGCAGCCGAGCTGGCGCCAGCCGTCATAGTCGGCGTGCTGGCCGCGGATATAGAGCAGGCCGTTGATCGACGACGATCCGCCCAGCACCTTGCCGCGCGGCCACACATGCACCCGGTCGCCCGTCCCCGGGTCCGGCTCGGTGGCGTAGAGCCAGTTGACCTTGGGGTCCTTCAGGGTTTGCGAATAGCCCACCGGCACGTGGATCATCAGGTTGGAGAAGAACTGGCCGGGGTTCTTGGTCGGCCGGTCGTCGCCGCCCGCTTCCAGCAGCAGCACCTTGGCCTTGCCGTCCGCCGACAGGCGGTTGGCCAGAACGCACCCCGCCGAGCCCGCGCCCACGATGATGTAGTCGGCCAGGATCGGATCGGCCATTCGCACCCTCCCACGGTGTTTGTTACCAGCGGTTATGAGGCGCCGGCCCCGCGGGCGTAAAGGTGCACCCTGCGGAACCCCGCCGCAGCGCCCCTTCCTTCCTCCCCCTACCTCTTCCCTCTCCCCCCAATCATCCCGGCGAAGGCCGGGACCCAGGCAAAAGCCCGCCAGGCCCCAACCCTCACCACAGACCCCAAGGTTTTCGACCCCGGAGGACACAGAGCCCACAGAGACGCCCGCGCTCCACGCCGAGCGCCCTCCCCCTCTTCGTGTGCTTCGTGTGCTCCGTGGTCCAAAAAGAGGCGTGGCCCCGCCCGCGCCCTAGACCTTCACATCCACCGCCGCGCCGGTCTTCTTCTCGGTGTCCTGCTGGACCAGCAGCTTGATCTTGTCGGCGATCTTCTTCTCGATGTCGGCGCGGTCCTTGGCGCTCATCGACGCCAGGTCGGATTCCTTCAGCCCCATCGAGGCCAGGACATTGGCCCGCATGCGCTGGGCCGGGGTCATCTTTGCCCAGCTCATGAATTCCGAGACGGCGTCATTTGCCGAGGGCAGGCCGCCCGGGCCCGCGCCGGCCACGCCGCCCGAAGCCTTTGTCGCGTAAGGGCTTTGCGACCCACCGACACCACTGACGCCGCCAATGCTCATCGCCGCCTCCGATACTTGGGCGCGAGCAATGCAACCGCTGGGCCAGATCGCTCAGTGGCCGAGCGCGGCGCGGACCCCGTCGGCGATGCGGTGGCCGCCCAGGGCGACGCGCCGCGATCCCAGGCCCTTGACCGTGGCGACGTAGTCGGCGCTGAGCACCGGGGCGTCGGCGGGCTTGGTCGCCCCCTCGAACGTCCCGCCGGCGTAGGTTGTCGTCCGGGCCAGCTCCAGGCTCTCGTCGGCCCAGCCCCGGAAGGCGGCCGCGTCCGCCGTCCCGTTCAGCTCGGCGAACTTCGCGCGCGGCCAGTCCGCCTCCAGCCGCAGGCGCTGGGCCTCGACATTGGCGTCGTCATCGTTGTCGCCGCCGATGGCGTCGTCCCAGTATTCGTGCAGGCCCATGGGCGCGGCGCTCGCCGCCCCGCGCACGAAGTCGATGCTGCCGGCCTGGTCGGTCATGGGAAAGCGGCCGGAGATCAGGTGCGCGGCGTGCAGGGGCTGCTGGATGTCGCCGGCCAGGTGGAACATCCAGCATAGGGCCACGGCCCGGTCCGCCGGCGTGGCGTAGGCGTCGCGGACCGTCGCCAGGCTCAGCCCATAGGCCTCCGCCGCCTCGCCCGTGGTCATGGCCAGCAGCGCCGGCGGCGCCTTGGCCGGGTCGGCGGTCGAGGGAACGATACGCAGCCAGTAGTGCCAGGCCGGATGGTCGTAGGGCCCGCCCCGCGCGTCGTCCGGCCAGCGCGCCATCAGCTCGAACAGCCGCCGCGAGCGCGCCTCGCCGGTCAGCCCCTTCAGCCCCGCCTCGAACCGCGCCTTGTCCGGATGGGCGGCCATGATCTGCTCCACCTGGGCGACCAGGGCGCCGTCCTTGGCCGCCAGGTCGTCATAGGCCACCGCCCCGGTGATCATGTGCCCCTGGTTCGACCAGGCCAGCGCCGCCGCCGGCGCGGCCAGCAGGCACGCCGCCGAAGCCGCCGCCATCATCGTCCGCATAGGTCGCATCTTCGCCTCCCCTGAAACCTTGGCGGCAGACCTAGCCGCGTTCGGCGGACCGCGATAGGCGGTGCGCGACCGGCAGGTCGCGGCGCGCTTGACTCCCCCGGCGTCATCGCCGCGCCATGCCGACAAACTTCAGGGAGCCCCAGGCCATGGCCAATCCAACCTTCGAGACCCTTCTCTACGACCTGGAGGATGGCGTCGCGACCATCACCCTGAACCGGCCGGACAAGCTGAACGCCTTCACGCCCAAGATGATGGCCGAGCTGATCGCCGCCTTCGACCACACCGACGCCGACGACGCCGTGCGCGCCGTCATCGTCACCGGCGCGGGCCGCGCCTTCTGCGCCGGGGCCGACCTGTCGGCCGGCGCCGCCACCTTCGACTACGATCGCAACACCACGCCCGAGCGCGCCGCCAATCGCGTCGGCCATGTCCAGCGCGACGGCGGCGGCATGGTCACCTTGCGCATCTTCGATAGCTTGAAGCCCGTCATCGCCGCCGTGAACGGCCCGGCGGTGGGCATCGGCGTCACCATGCAGCTGGCCATGGACATCCGCCTGGCCTCCACCAACGCCCGCTTCGGCTTCGTCTTCGCCCGCCGCGGCATCAACCCCGAGGCCTGTTCGTCCTGGTTCCTGCCGCGCCTGGTGGGCATCCAGACCGCCCTGGAATGGTGCTACACCGGCCGCGTCTTCCCGGCCCAGGAAGCCCACGACAAGGGCCTGGTCCGCTCGCTGCACGAGCCCGACGACCTGCTGCCGGCCGCCCGCGCCCTGGCCCGCGAGATCGCCGACAACACCGCCCCGGTCTCCGTCGCCATCACCCGCCAGATGATCTGGCGCATGGCCGGCGCCGACCACCCCATGGAGGCCCACAAGGCCGACAGCCGCGGCATCCAGGCCCGCGGCGCCTCCGCCGACGCCCGCGAAGGCGTCACCTCCTTCCTGGAAAAGCGCCAACCCAACTACCCCAACAAGGTCTCCACCGACCTGCCGAACATCTGGCCCAACTGGAAACCCCGCGAATTCAGCTGAGCGGTTGGCCGGGCCTTGGTCCTGACCGCACAGCTTTACCCAATGACTTCCGCTCACCCCGGCGAAAGCCGGGGCCCAGGTTGGCCTCTCAGGTATCCACTGGCCGGGTCGCGCGCCGGGCCCGAATTCCGAAGGTTTCTGGTCACTGCAAGGCTTCCCTGGGTCCCGGCCTTCGCCGGGATGAGCGGGTGTTGGGGTGAACGCGGTGTTGGGATGAGCGGGGCGGGGGTGGGATGAGCGGGGTGTTGGGGTGAGCGGGCGTTTGGCCCCCCCCCGCCATCCCCGAAACGGAAACGCGCGGTTAACGCTGGCGGCGCGACACTAGCCCTCCGTTGATTCCCAGGGCCGCGCCGCCACGTCCATGAGCGAACCCGCTCCATTGCCGTCCGCCGAGGTGATCGGCCTGGACTCGCGCCGGCCGCCGCCGAAGAACCGCGCCCGCACGGCCCTGATGAAGCGCCTGGCCGACGTGGTCTCCCTGCCCTCCAGCCGCGTCAACACCTTCGAGCGCGCCGTCACCGCCGACCTCCTGGTCGAGATGCTGCGCGACGCCGACTTCGAGGAGCGCGAGCGCGTCGCCCGCCGCCTGGCCCAGCTCACCGAGATCCCCAACAGCCTGGTGCGCCTGATCCTGCGCGACGAATACGACGTCGCCCGCCCCCTACTGGAAGACAGCGTCTCGCTCAGCGACACCGACCTCCTGGACTGCATCCGCTCATCCACCGGCGCCCACCGCCGGGCCATCGCCCAGCGCCGGGTGGTCAGCGAGGTGATCTCCGAGGCTCTGGTCGAGGGCGGCGAGACCCTGGTCATCGAGGCCCTGCTGCGCAACGAGGCGGCCCGCTTCTCCCAGGCCGCCATCGAGGCCGTGGTCGCCCTCACCCGCGACTGGCAACACCTGGCCCCCATGCTGCTGAAGCGCCCGGAGCTGCGCCCCAGCCACGCCTACGTCCTCTTCTGGTGGGCCGAGGCGCCGGCGCGCAAGACCATCCTCCAGCGTTTCGCCGTCTCGCGCGACATCCTCCAGGAAGCCGCCGCCGACGTCTTCCCCATCGCCGCCGAGGAAGGCTGGAAGGACCCGCTGGCGCGCAAGGCGCTGCAGTTCATCGAACGGCGCCAGCGCAACCGCGCCGCCATCGAAAAGAGCCCCTTCGCCAGCCTCGACGACGCCGTCGCCGCGGCGGAAGCCGGCCTCACCCGCCAGATCGCGGAAGAGATCTCCTACCTCGCCGGCCTCAAGCCGATGACCGGGGCCAAGATCTTCACCGATCCGGGCGGCGAGCCCCTGGCGATCCTGTGCAAGGCCACCGGCCTGCCCAAGGCCGCGGTGCGCCAGCTCTGGAAGGCCATGCGCCGGCCGGAGACGACCGAGGCGGGCGAGATCGCGCCGGCCCTGGAGCGCGTCTTCACCGTCTATGACATGATCGCCGTGGACCGGGCCCAGACCGTGCTGCGTTACTGGAACTGGTCCCTGTCGTCGGCCATGACGCCGGCCCTGTTGCACGCCATCCGCTCTCAGGACGACAGCAACCTCGACGAATTCTCGGTGCCCCAGCGCGCCGCCATGCTGGCGTTCTCCGCCGATCTGGCGCGCTGATCGTCAACTGCGCTTACATCGACTCAGTCTTTGCAGCTAAGCATCCGCCACTGAGCGAACGGCATTCTGCGGTTATTCAGGCGCATCCAGCGGATAGTGCACAACTGAAATAGAGTCTTCCGGGGCGCTTGTCCGCCTCGCCGAAGTTCTATAAGTGTCCGATCAACGAAGCTTGGAATCGCCCAAGCCCTCAACCATTTCTCGTAGTCTGAAAGAAGAGACGATGGACGATAAGTCGGAAATTATCGAGATGACTGCGGATATCGTGTCCGCCTACGTTGGCAACAACACGATCGCCACGGCCGATCTTCCGGCCCTGATCCAGAGCATCCACCGCGCCCTGACCTCGGTGTCGGGCGGCGTCGAGCCGGTCGAAGCCGCGCCCAAGGAGCCCGCGGTTCCGGTCCGCCGCTCGGTGACCCCCGAGTACCTGATCTGCCTGGAGGACGGGCGCAAGTTCAAGTCGCTCAAGCGCCACCTGCGCACCAAGTACAACATGAGCCCCGAAGAGTACCGGGCCAAGTGGGGCCTGGCGAAGGACTACCCGATGGTGGCCCCCAACTACGCCAAGGCGCGCTCCGAGCTCGCCAAGCAGATGGGCCTGGGCCAAGGCGGCCGTCAGGCGGCCCGCAAGCGCCGCTAGACCTTTCGATCTTCCAAGACCTGGACGCCCGCCCTCGGCCGAGGGCGGGCGTCTTGCGTTTTGGGCTTCCCGCGATCGGCCGCGGCACCGATCTCGCGCCCTGCAGAAGCTAAGTATCTGGAAACAGACTCATTCTTGACTCGGCGCAGGAAATTTTCCGTCGCGGCGCGTTTTCCCCTTGCCCCCGATTCGTTCGTTAAGCGATAGTGAATCGTTGTGATTCCAAGGGGTTGTTAGGGAATCCGAAGATGAGCGTGCAACTGGGGGCCCCGGCGACCGCGATGCGGGCGCACGAGGAGTTGTTTGGATACTGGGCGGGCCTACGCAACGGGGCGCGGCTGCCCAAGCGTGCGGATATCGACCCGGAAGGCTTCAAGCGCCTGCTGCCGACCGTCAGCCTGATCGACGTCGAGAACGATCCGCGCGACTACCGCCTGCGCCTGGCCGGCACCGGCCTCTACGGCGTCTACGGTGGCGAGATCACCGGCAAGCGCCTGAAGGACATCTACAATTCCGCCGCCGCCGACTACTGGCGCAAGGAGCTCGACAAGATCGTCGAGAGCGGCAAGCCCGGCGTCGGCCATCACAACTTCGCCTGGCGCGGCGCGGCCCACATGACCGTCCTCTGGCTTCGCCTGCCCCTCGCCTCCAACGGGCGCGACGTCGACATGATCCTCGGCTACGACGCCCCCGTCGGCATCTCCGCCGACCACTTCAGCGGCATCCGCGCGGCGTAGCGGCCGCGCCCACCGGCCGCTGGCCTACCGACGCGCGTTGCCGGACAGCTCCCCCCGACAATCTCCCCGCCAAATCGCCCACCGCCCTCGAACCGGACTCCTCGAAGGTCCGAGAAGGGTGGGTACCGGACGTTGACTGCAAGGGTTTCGGTCGTCCAGGATTGGCCGAACAGGATGGGCGTTCCTATGGCTGCGGCAGATTACTTCACGGCCGTCGCCCGCAACGTGTTCGCAGACACGCTCATTTCGCTTGGCGCTAGAGAAGTCATCGTAGAGCCTCTCCTGGTGCGCTACGAAGGCAACGGCTGGTTCGTCGAGCTGCTAGCCCTCCCAGAAGACGGCCCGCGCTACAGTCCTCGTGTTGAAATAGGTCCCCTTCCCAAACTTAGCGTCCTGCCAGAATACAACCGCGTCGACATCGCGCTAACGGTCAGGCCCGATAGCCTGTTGAGAGGCTACAACCTCCTGTGGCCTTACAGCGATGCGGCGCGGATGCGGGAGGTATTCATTCGGGTGCGAGACGAGATTTTCGTCCCCAGCGCAGTGCCAGTCCTCCTGGACCGCAAGGTTCTCATCGCACTCATCACCGCTCGTTCGAAGCAATTGTATGAGCAACGGCTAGACGAGATCGAACGGCACAATGATGCGGTGTCCCGAAAGAAGGCGAACGCTGCGCTGAAGGCGATGGATTATCGGGAGTACCTAGAAGAGTTAGGCAAGGTTTCGCCAGAGCGGCAGACGAACGCCGAGCGAGCATGGATCAGATATGCTAGGAAGAAGCTCACTTAACGGCTTGCGGATCCCCGTTCAATTCGCCTCGACCGATAGCACCACGGCGAACATGCGCCAGTGTCCGCAATGGGTCGAAAGCGGTCGTTGCCCTGAGGCACCCAATCGGACATTCGCCGCTCGCGCTCGCAAGCGAACGTCGCCGATGTTAGTGAGGGGTTGAAAGCCGGCTAGTCGCTGCGCCTAGGCGTGACGGCGCCCGCGTCCCGAGGCGGATCGTCCGCCTCTCCACCGCCCGAAGACGGCTTCCTCGCCAGGGTGTAGCCGTTGCCGACGATTTCGGCGTAGCGGCCGGATCCATCAAAGGCCAGGAGCGCGGCGGTCAGGTCGGCCTCGAACGCGGCATGGCGCTCGCCCAGCGCGGCGCGGGAGGCGAAGGAGGTGGAGCGCAGGTAGCCCAGCAGGCTCTCCAGCGTCCAGGTGTGCGGCGCCTCGAACGTCCGGCTCTCGACCGGCGTGAATCCGGCGCGGCGCAGCACCTGCTCCTCATGGGCGAGGCCCTCCCCCGGCGTGGGCTTCGGAGGGCCCTGCAGGCGTTGGACAGGCTCGCCGACGTAGGCGTGGACCAGGTCGGTGATCGCCTGGCGCCACGGGGCGGGCTCTCCTTCCGCGGGCACGTCGCCCACCGTGACCAACGCGCCGCCGGGTTTCAGCCAGCGGAAGGCCATCGCCGCGACGCGCGGCTGGTCGAAACGGTGGAAGGCCGAGGCGGCTGTGACGAGGTCGAAGGCGCCCGCGGGCGCCTCGAGGTCTTCGGCCCGGCCTACGCTCCAGCGGATGTGGCCAACGCCACGCCGCTCCGCCTCCAGGCGCGCCGCCGCCATCATGTTCGGCTCCAGATCGGTCGCCAGTCCGTCGGCGAAGGCTTCGGCGATGGCGAAGGTGAGCCGCCCCGGCCCGCAGGCGAGGTCGATCAGCCGCGCGCCTTCGGCGGGCAGGGCGGCGCGGCTCAGAATCTCGCTCACCAGGCGCGCATCGTAGGGTGGCCGGTAGCGGACGTAGTCGTCGACGGTCCCGGCGAAGGCGTCGGGGCGGAAGTTCACGGGCAGGTCGGCGGGCATGCGGGGGATGGTAGGTCTTGCCCGCGACACCCCTCAAGCCATTGCGCTTCGCTCCGCCCTCTACAGCCGCGCCGCCGCGTCGCGCCGGATGCGCTCCACCATCGAGAACAACCCGTTCGACCGCTGCGCCGACAGGGCGCCCGTCAGGCCCAGCTTTTCGAACGCGGCCTTGGCGTCGAAGGCCGCGATCTCGGCCGGCGTGCGCCCCGAATAGAGCCGCAGCAGCACCGCGATCAGGCCGCGCACGATGTGGGCGTCGGAATCGCCGCGGAACACCATCGTCCCGTCCGGCCCGGCCTCGGTGACCAGCCATACCTGGCTGGCGCAGCCGCGCACCTTGTTGGCGTCGGTCCGCTCCTCCGCGCTCAGCGGCTTCAGTTCGCGGCCCAGGTCGATGACATAGCGATAGCGCTCCTCCCAGTCGCCCAGCAGGTCGAATTCGGCTTCGAGGTCGTCGAGCGCCTGGGCGATGGCGTCAGTCATGCGTGCGTGGTGCGTCCGGGCCGGCGCGATGTCGCGCGGAGGGCCCGCATGTAGGCGGGCGCCGCCGCCCTGGCAACCACGCGCCGTGGGGCCGCAAGCCTAGCCCACCGGCAGGGCCACCGTCGCCGTCAGTCCATGGCCGGGTTCGCTCGCCAGCCGCAGCGTGCCGCGCATCGCCTGGCACAGCAGGCTGACGATGGGCAGGCCCAGGCCCGCGCCCTCGGTGGAGCGGGTCAGGGCGCTTTCGCCCTGTTCGAAGGG
>JAFEEA010000057.1 GCA_018241335.1 Pseudomonadota bacterium | reverse complement strand
ATCGTGTTCGAGACCGACGAGGAAACCCAGGCCCGCTCCGTCAAAGACATCAAGGAGCAGGACGTCTACATGGGCGACATCCCGCTCATGACGGACAAGGGCACCTTCATCGTCAACGGCACCGAGCGCGTCATCGTCTCCCAGATGCACCGCTCGCCCGGCGTGTTCTTCGACCACGACAAGGGCAAGACCCACTCGTCGGGCAAGCTGCTGTTCGCCGCGCGGATCATCCCGTACCGCGGCTCGTGGCTGGACTTCGAGTTCGACGCCAAGGACATCGTCTATGTCCGCATCGACCGCCGCCGCAAGCTGCCGGCGACGACCTTCCTCTATGCCCTGGGCATGGACGGCGAGGAGATCCTGACCACCTTCTATGACGTGGTGCCGTTCGAGAAGCGCACCGGCGGCTGGGCGACGCCCTACAAGCCGGAACGCTGGCGCGGCGTGAAGCCGGACTTCCCGCTGATCGACGCCGACACCGGCGAGGAAGTCGCCCCGGCCGGGACCAAGATCTCGGCCCGCCAGGCCAAGCGCCTGGCCGACAACGGCCTGAAGACCCTGCTGCTGTCGCCGGACGCCCTGGTGGGCCGCTACCTGGCGCGCGACGAGGTCAACATGCAGACCGGCGAGATCTACGCGGAAGCCGGCGACGAGCTGGACGCCGCGGCGATCACCGGCCTGGAGGAAAAGGGCTTCACCACCATCGACGTGCTCGACATCGACCACGTCACGGTCGGCGCCTACATGCGCAACACCCTGCGCGTGGACAAGAACGTCACCCGCGAAGACGCCCTGTTCGACATCTACCGGGTCATGCGCCCGGGCGAGCCGCCGACGGTGGAAGCCGCCGAGGCGATGTTCAAGAGCCTGTTCTTCGACCAGGAGCGCTACGACCTGTCGAGCGTCGGCCGGGTGAAGATGAACATGCGCCTGGAGCTGGACTGCCCGGACGACATGCGCGTGATCCGCAAGGAAGACGTGCTGGAGGTCCTCAAGACCCTGGTCGGCCTGCGCGACGGCCGCGGCGAGATCGACGACATCGACAACCTGGGCAACCGCCGGGTGCGTTCGGTGGGCGAGCTGCTGGAAAACCAGTACCGCGTCGGCCTGCTGCGCATGGAGCGGGCGATCAAGGAACGCATGAGCTCGGTCGACATCGACACGGTCATGCCGCACGACCTGATCAACGCCAAGCCGGCCGCGGCCGCGGTGCGGGAGTTCTTCGGCTCCTCGCAGCTGTCGCAGTTCATGGACCAGACCAACCCGCTGTCGGAAATCACCCACAAGCGGCGCCTGTCGGCCCTCGGCCCGGGCGGCCTGACGCGTGAGCGCGCCGGCTTCGAGGTGCGCGACGTGCACCCGACGCACTATGGCCGGATCTGCCCCATCGAGACGCCGGAAGGCCCGAACATCGGCCTGATCAACTCGCTGGCCACCCACGCGGTGGTCAACAAGTACGGCTTCATCGAGAGCCCGTACCGGCGGGTCAAGGACGGCAAGATCACCGACGAGGTGATCTACATGTCGGCGATGGAAGAGGCCAAGCACGTCATCGCGCAGGCCAACATCAAGATCGACAGCGGCGAGGTGGTCGAGGACCTGGTGCCCGGGCGGATCAACGGCGAACCCTCGCTGCTGCCCAAGGACCAGGTCGACCTGATGGACGTGTCGCCCAAGCAGGTGGTTTCGGTGGCCGCGGCCCTGATCCCCTTCCTGGAAAACGACGACGCCAACCGCGCCCTGATGGGCTCGAACATGCAGCGCCAGGCCGTGCCGCTGGTCCAGTCCGACGCCCCGCTGGTGGGCACCGGCATGGAAGGCGTGGTCGCCCGTGACTCCGGCGCCGTGGTCGCCGCCCGCCGCGCCGGCGTGGTGGAACAGATCGACGGCACCCGCATCGTCATCCGCGCCACGGAAGAGACCGACCCCACCAAGCCGGGCGTCGACATCTACCGCCTGTCGAAGTTCCAGCGTTCCAACCAGAACACCTGCATCAACCAGCGTCCGCTGGTGCGGGTGGGCGACCGGATCAACGCCGGCGACATCATCGCCGACGGCCCGTCGACCGACCTGGGCGAGCTGGCCCTGGGCCGCAACGCCCTCGTCGCCTTCATGCCCTGGAACGGCTACAACTTCGAAGACTCGATCCTGATCTCCGAACGGATCGTGCGCGACGACGTGTTCACCTCGATCCACATCGAGGAGTTCGAGGTCATGGCCCGCGACACCAAGCTGGGCCCGGAAGAGATCACCCGCGACATCCCCAACGTCGGCGAGGAAGCCCTGCGCAACCTCGACGAGGCGGGCATCGTGGCGATCGGCGCCGAAGTGTTGCCGGGCGACATCCTGGTGGGCAAGGTCACGCCCAAGGGCGAAAGCCCGATGACGCCGGAAGAAAAGCTGCTGCGCGCCATCTTCGGCGAGAAGGCCTCGGACGTGCGCGACACCTCGCTGCGGCTGCCCCCGGGCGTCGCCGGCACGGTGGTGGAAGTGCGCGTGTTCAATCGCCACGGCGTCGACAAGGACGAGCGGGCGATGGCCATCGAGCGCGAGGAAATCGACCGGCTGGGCAAGGACCGCGACGATGAGTTCGCGATCCTGAACCGCAACGTCACCGGCCGCCTGCGCGAGCTTCTGGTCGGCAAGACCGCCGTCTCCGGTCCAAAGGGCCTGGGCCGCGGCGAGATCAGCGCCGAGAAGCTGGAAGAGATCGCGCCGGGCCTGTGGTGGCAGATCGCCCTCGACGACGAAAAGGCCATGGGTGAGCTGGAGGCCATGCGCCGCCAATTCGACGAAGCCCGCAAGCGCCTCGACCGCCGTTTCGAGGACAAGGTCGACAAGCTGCAGCGCGGCGACGAGCTGCCCCCCGGCGTGATGAAGATGGTCAAGGTGTTCGTGGCGGTGAAGCGCAAGCTGCAGCCGGGCGACAAGATGGCCGGCCGTCACGGCAACAAGGGGGTCATCTCCAAGATCCTGCCGATCGAGGACATGCCGCACCTGGAAGACGGCACCGCCGTGGACGTGGTGCTGAACCCGCTGGGCGTGCCCTCGCGCATGAACGTCGGCCAGATCTTCGAGACCCACCTGGGCTGGGCCTGCGCGGGCCTGGGCAAGCAGATCGCCGGCCTCTTGGAAGAGTGGCGCCACAACGGCGGTGAGAAGAAGGCCCTGCAGGACCGTCTTCGCACCATCTATGGCCCGAACGAGCCCATCCCCGACGACGAGGACGAGCTGATCGAGCTGTCGCGCAACCTCTCCAAGGGCGTTCCGATCGCCACCCCGGTGTTCGACGGCGCGCACATCAGCGACATCGAGGACATGCTGCAATCGGCGGGCCTCGACCCGTCGGGCCAGGTCCAGCTGTACGACGGCCAGACCGGCGAGCCCTTCAAGCGCAAGGTCACGGTCGGCTACATCTACATGCTGAAGCTGCACCACCTGGTGGACGACAAGATCCACGCCCGTTCGATCGGCCCCTACAGCCTGGTCACCCAGCAGCCGCTGGGCGGCAAGGCCCAGTTCGGCGGCCAGCGCTTCGGGGAAATGGAGGTGTGGGCCCTGGAAGCCTACGGCGCCGCCTACACCCTGCAGGAGATGCTGACGGTGAAGTCGGACGACGTGGCCGGCCGGACCAAGGTCTACGAGAGCATCGTCCGCGGCGACGACGCCTTCGAGGCGGGCATCCCGGAAAGCTTCAACGTGCTGGTCAAGGAAATGCGTTCCCTGGGCCTGAACGTGGAGCTGGAGAACACCTAGGTCTCCGCGCCCGCCAACCGATCCAGTGCGAGGGGAGGGGCCGTCAGCCCCCTCCCAGTCGCCTTTTGAATTACTGACGAACTGGAAAACTCATGAACCAGGAAGTCCTGAATATCTTCAATCCGGTGGTCGCCGCCCCGACCTTCGACCAGATCCGCATCTCGCTCTCGAGCCCCGAGAAGATCCGGTCGTGGTCCTTCGGCGAGATCAAGAAGCCGGAAACGATCAACTACCGCACGTTCAAACCCGAGCGTGACGGCCTGTTCTGCGCGCGGATCTTTGGCCCGACCAAGGACTACGAATGCCTGTGCGGCAAGTACAAGCGCATGAAGTACAAGGGCATCATCTGCGAAAAGTGCGGCGTCGAGGTCACCCTGGCCCGCGTCCGCCGCGAGCGGATGGGCCACATCGAGCTGGCCAGCCCGGTCGCCCACATCTGGTTCCTGAAGTCGCTGCCCAGCCGCATCGCCATGATGCTGGACATGCCGCTGAAGGACATCGAGCGGGTCCTGTACTTCGAATACTACATCGTCACCGAGCCGGGCCTGACCTCGCTGAAGCAGCACCAGCTGCTGAGCGAAGACGAGTACATGCGCTTCCAGGACGAGTTCGGCGACGACAGCTTCACCGCCGAGATCGGCGCCGAGGCGATCCAGGGCCTGCTGAAGGGCCTGGAGCTGGAAAAGGAAGCCGACAAGCTCCGCGAGGAGCTGCTGACCACCACGTCCGAGATGAAGCTGAAGAAGGCGTCCAAGCGCCTGAAGATCATCGAGGCGTTCCTGGAAAGCGGCAACAAGCCGGAATGGATGATCATGACGGTCATCCCGGTGATCCCGCCCGAGCTGCGCCCCCTGGTGCCGCTGGACGGCGGCCGCTTCGCGACTTCGGACCTGAACGACCTCTACCGCCGGGTCATCAACCGGAACAATCGCCTGAAGCGCCTCATCGAGCTGCGCGCGCCGGACATCATCATCCGCAACGAGAAGCGGATGCTGCAGGAAGCCGTCGACGCCCTGTTCGATAACGGCCGCCGCGGCCGCGTGATCACCGGCGCCAACAAGCGTCCGCTGAAGTCGCTGGCCGACATGCTGAAGGGCAAGCAGGGGCGCTTCCGCCAGAACCTGCTGGGCAAGCGCGTCGACTACTCGGGCCGTTCGGTCATCGTGGTCGGCCCGGAGCTGAAGCTGCACGAGTGCGGCCTGCCCAAGAAGATGGCCCTGGAGCTGTTCAAGCCGTTCATCTACGCGCGGCTGGACGCCAAGGGCCTGTCGGGCACGGTCAAGCAGTCCAAGCGCATGGTCGAGCGCGAGCAGCCGCAGGTGTGGGACATCCTCGAAGAGGTGATCCGCGAGCACCCGGTTCTGCTGAACCGCGCCCCGACCCTTCACCGCCTGGGCATCCAGGCGTTCGAGCCCAAGCTGATCGAGGGCAAGGCCATCCAGCTTCACCCGCTGGTCTGCACCGCCTTCAACGCCGATTTCGACGGCGACCAGATGGCCGTGCACGTGCCGCTTTCGCTGGAAGCCCAGCTTGAAGCGCGCGTGCTGATGATGAGCACGAACAACATCCTGTCGCCCGCCAACGGCCGGCCGATCATCGTGCCGTCGCAGGACATCGTGCTGGGCCTCTATTACCTGTCGATGGCCAAGGACAAGGAGCCCGGCGAGGGCAAGCTGTTCGCGGACCTCGGCGAGATCGACGCGGCGCTCGACGCCGGGGTCGTGACCCTGCACACCAAGATCAAGGCCCGCTTCACCGAGATGAACGCGGACGGGGTCTCGGTGCGCAAGGTGATCGACACCACGCCGGGCCGCATGAAGATCGCCGCCCTGCTGCCGCAGAACCCGAACATCGGCCACCGGCTGGTGGAAAAGAACCTGACCAAGAAGGAGATCGCCAACCTGATCGACGCCGTCTACCGGCACTGCGGTCAGAAGGCGACGGTGATCTTCGCCGACCAGGTCATGGGTCTGGGCTTCAAGGAAGCGGCCAAGGCCGGCATCTCCTTCGGCAAGGATGACATCATCATCCCCGAGAAGAAGAAGGGCATCGTCGACACCACCCGCACCCTGGTCGAGGAGTACGAGCAACAGTACGCCGACGGCCTGATCACCAAGGGCGAGAAGTACAACAAGGTGGTCGACGCCTGGTCAAAGGCCACCGACCGCGTCGCCGACGAGATGATGGCGGAGATCTCCACCAGCCTGAAGGACGAGCAGACCGGGCGCGAGCTCGAGATCAACTCGGTCTGGATGATGGCCAACTCCGGCGCCCGGGGCTCCCAGGCGCAGATGAAGCAGCTGGGCGGCATGCGCGGCCTGATGGCCAAGCCGTCGGGCGAGATCATCGAGACCCCGATCATCTCGAACTTCAAGGAAGGCCTGACCGTCCAGGAGTACTTCAACTCCACCCACGGCGCCCGTAAGGGCCTGGCCGACACGGCGCTGAAGACCGCCAACTCGGGCTATCTGACCCGTCGCCTGGTCGACGTGGCGCAGGACTGCATCATCACCGAGGAAGACTGCGGCACCACGCGGGGCATCACCCTGCGGGCGGTGGTCGAGGGCGGCGACGTGATCGTTTCGCTCGGCCAGCGCATCCTGGGCCGCTACTCGGCCGAGGCGGTGAAGGAGCCGGGCGGCGAGGAGCTGGTGGTTCCGGCAGACACCTACTTCGACGAGAACATGATCGAACTGGTCGAGGCCGCCGGCGTGCAGGCGGTGAAGGTCCGTTCGGTCCTGACCTGCGAAGCCAAGATCGGCGTCTGCGCCAACTGCTATGGCCGTGACCTGGCGCGCGGCACGACGGTGAACATCGGCGAAGCGGTGGGCGTCATCGCCGCCCAGTCGATCGGCGAGCCGGGCACCCAGCTGACGATGCGGACGTTCCACATCGGCGGCACCGCCCAGGTGGCCGAGCAGTCGTTCTTCGAGGCGACCAACGAAGGCGTCGCGCGCGTCGGCGGCGGCAACTCCGTCATCGCCCCGGACGGCGACATCATCGTCATGAGCCGCAACCTGGTCGTCACCGTGCAGGTCGACGGCAAGGACCGTGAATCCTACAAGCCGCCCTATGGGGCGCGCCTGAAGGTCAAGGACGGCGACAAGGTCAAGCGCGGCCAGCGCCTGGCGGAATGGGACCCCTACACCACGCCGATCATCACCGAAGTGGGTGGCCGCGTGCGCTTCGAGGACCTGGTGGAAGGCTTCTCCTTCCGCGAGGAAGCCGACGAGGCGACGGGGATCTCCAACCGCGTGGTCATCGACTGGCGGGCCTCGGCCAAGGGTTCGGACCTGCGTCCGGCCATGGCCGTGCTCGACGCCGACGGCGCCTACAAGCGCCTGAACAACGGCGGCGAGGCCAAGAACCTGCTGCCCGTGGGGGCCATCCTCTCGGTCGGCGACGGCGACGAGGTGAAGCCCGGCGACGTGCTGGCCCGTCTGCCGACGGAAAGCGCCAAGACGCGGGACATCACCGGCGGTCTGCCGCGGGTCGCCGAACTGTTCGAAGCCCGCCGTCCGAAGGACTGCGCGGTGATCGCCGAGATGGACGGCCGGGTCGAGTTCGGTCGGGACTACAAGAACAAGCGCCGCATCAAGATCACCCCGGAAGACGGTGGCGAGGCGGTCGAGTTCCTGATCCCCAAGGGCAAGCACATCGCCGTCCACGACGGCGACGTGATCCGCAAGGGCGAGTACATCATCGACGGCAACCCGGATCCGCACGACATCCTGCGCATCCTGGGCATCGAGGAGCTGGCCAACTTCCTGGTCAATGAGATCCAGGAGGTCTACCGGCTGCAGGGCGTGCCGATCAACGACAAGCACATCGAGACGATCGTTCGCCAGATGCTGCAGAAAGTCGAGATCATGGAGCCGGGCGATACGGGCCTGCTCAAGGCCGACCACCTCGACAAGACCGAGGTCGACGAGGAGAACGCCAAGGCCGAGGCCCGCGGCGGACGTCCGGCGATCACCCAGCCGGTTCTGCTGGGCATCACCAAGGCGTCTCTGCAGACCCGCAGCTTCATCTCGGCGGCGTCGTTCCAGGAAACCACCCGCGTGCTGACCGACGCCTCCGTGCACGGCAAGCGCGACACCCTGGAAGGGCTGAAGGAGAACGTCATCGTCGGCCGGCTCATCCCGGCGGGCACGGGCTCCTACCTGCGTGGCCTGCAGCGCATCGCCGCCAAGCGCGACGAGCAGCTGGCCGCCAGCCGCGAGGAAGCCATGGAGCCCCTGCCCATGGAGATCGCCGCCGAAGCCGAGGCCGAGAAGGCCGAAGCCTAGGGGTTCGCCTCAGACTGAACTGCGACGGCCCGGGAGCGATCCCGGGCCGTTTGCTTTTGGGGCGGCTGGGCGCGGGTGCGCGGGGGGCTGTGTGTCGCCTCGCTCCTTCGCCACTCCCCCACCACACCGTCATCCTCGGCCTCGTGCCGAGGAACCATAGGCGCCCTTCCAGGGGGGCGCGCGGCGGCAGCGGAGCGACGCACAGCGAAAGGGCTCTGCCTTGGAGCGCCCTCCGGTACGCGCCACCCGTCCTCACGCGTTCATAGGCCCCCGGGACTGGCGCCCGGGGGTGACGGCGGGGAGGGGGAGCAAGCCCGTTGGTATCGACGCCGGCTAGTGCTGCGGGCCCAGGCCGGCGCCCATGCCGGCGTCCTGGCCGTTGGTGGTGGTGCCGACGGGGGCGCTGTCGCGGTATTTGCGGTCGCGTTCCTGGCGGGCGGCGGCGTTGTCGTATTCCTGGCGCTTGGCGGGCGAGATCCCGGTGATCACGGGCGCCGATCCGACCCGCGCCCCGAAGCGTTCGGCGCAGTTGTTGCGTTCGACGCCGCTGAGCTTGACCGCGTCGGCGTTGGCGCAGCCCACCAGGGTGCCGCGCAGGCCCCCTCCGCCGCCCGGCATGGCGCCGCCCGGGAAGGGGTTGAGGCCGTTGAGGCGGTTGCCGGTGGTCCCCGGCGCGCCGGGCGAACCCGGGAAGCCCGGGGCGCCGGGTGCGCCGCCGGCGGCAGCGGAGCCCGGCTTGCCCGGTTGGCCGCCGGCGGGCGCCATGGGCAGGGACGGGACGTTGCTGGGCGCGTTCTGGGCCGGCTTGTGGATGTTAAGCGGGCTCGGCGAGACGCTGGTGGACGGCGAGGGCTTGGGCGGGCCGGCCTGGGGCGTCGGCGGAGCCGGGCTGATGGCGGGGGTCGGCGCCGGATTGGGCCTGGGCGGCGCGACCGTGGGCTGGGCCGCCGGCGCGGGGGTCGGCTTGGCCGGGGTCGGCGCGACCGGCGCGGGCAGCGGAGAGGGCTTTGGCAGCGCCGGCTTGGGCGGCTCGGGCTTCGGCGGCGCGGGTTTGGGCGGTGTCGGGGCGGGCGGCGTCGGCGCCGGCGGCTGCGGCGCGGGCGGGGAGGGGGCCGGCTGCGGCGTGGGCTTGGGCGGTTGAGGTGTCGGCTTGGGCGGCACGGGCTGGGGCGGCGGCGATTCGACCTGATGCTCCACCTTGGGCGGCTCGACCTTGGGCGGCGGGGGCGGGGGAATCGGCGGCTGCTCTTCCGGCAGCTCGGGCACGATCTCGGCCTGCATCGGCGGCAGCTCGGCCGGCAGCTGGTAGACCGGAGTCAGCTGGTCGGCGATGACCCCGATCAGGATGACGTGGAAGAGGACGGACAGGAACAGGATGACGCCGTCGGTGCGGCGCTTGTTGGGCTTGGGGAAGCCAAGGTAACGCTCGATGCGAACCTGCAGGTCCCCGAAGAACCGGTCCCAGCGCTCGATGAAGGCGGCAAGCGGATCGCGCCGGGAGTTTGGACCGCGACTCAAAACCCAGCGCCCCCTCGTGACCTGCGCACCGACACCCTGCCCGCCGGCTGCGGCGGATTCGTGACGCCCACTCTTTACGCCCAGGGCCTTGACGGCAAGGCCCCGTGAGTCTAGAAGCCGCCCCTCTGTTGAACCGGCTGTGTCCTTCGGGGCAGACGCGGTTCGCGAGACGAACCTGGCATAGGCGGCCTAGTTGGCCGTCGACATCGGGGGACAAGCCCTCGCGGAATTCCGCGCGGGCTATCATTCGTTTTTGCGGGCTTACGCGTCCCGAGCGGTCCTTGAGGACCAAACGGGCTGGTCTTTGAACGGTCTGGCACACGCGGGCGCAAGCCTAAGGGGAATTATCGAGCGATATGGATCGTCAGAACATCCGCATCCGGCTCAAGGCCTTCGATCACCGCGTGCTGGATCATTCCACCCGCGAAATCGTGAACACGGCCAAGCGCACCGGCGCGACCGTCAGGGGACCGATCCCCCTGCCCACGCTCATCGAGCGTTTCACCGTCAACCGCTCGCCGCACATCGACAAGAAGTCGCGCGAGCAGTTCGAAATTCGCACGCACAAGCGCGTGCTCGATATCGTCGACCCCACCCCGCAGACCGTGGACGCGCTGATGAAGCTCGACCTGTCCGCCGGCGTGGACGTCGAGATCAAGCTCTAAGGGGACCAGCCGATGCGTACCGGCGTGATCGCCAAGAAAGTGGGCATGACCCGGCTCTTCGATGAGACCGGATCGCACGTGCCCGTGACCGTCCTCAGCCTCGATGGCTGCCAGGTCACGGCCCAGCGCACCCAGGACAAGGACGGCTATGTCGCGCTCCAGCTCGGAGCCGGCGCCAAGAAGCCGAAGAACACCTCCAAGGCCGAGCGCGGCCATTTCGCCAAGGGCCTGGTCGAACCCAAGCGCCACGTGGCTGAATTCCGCGTGTCGCCGGACAACCTGATCGACGTGGGCGCGGAGTTCTCCGCCGACCACTTCGTCGCCGGCCAGAAGGTCGACGTGCAGGGCGTGACGGTGGGCAAGGGCTTCGCCGGCGCCATGAAGCGATGGAACTTCGGCGGCCTGCGAGCTACCCACGGCGTGTCCGTGTCGCACCGTTCGCACGGTTCGACCGGCAACCGCCAGGATCCCGGCAAGACCTTCAAGAACAAGAAGATGGCCGGTCACCTGGGTCAGGAAACTGTCACCACCCTCAATCTGACCGTGTTCCGCGTCGATGTGGAGCGCGGTCTTATTCTTCTCAGGGGCGCGGTTCCGGGTTCGGACGGCTCCTATGTGAAGATCCGCGACGCCATCAAGGGCGCGGCTCCGGCCGGCGTCCCCACCCCGGGCGGGATCAAGTCGAAGGGCGCCGCCGCGGCCGCGCCCGCCGAGACCCCGGCTGAAGAGACCCAGGCTCCCGAAGCCTCGAACGGGGGCGAAGACCAATGAAAATCGACGTGATCAAACTGGACGGCGGCAAGGGCGGTTCGCTCGACCTGCCGGACGACATCTTCGGCATCGACGAGATCCGCGGCGACATCCTGCAGCGTTGCGTCACCTGGCAGCTCGCCAAGCGCCGCTCGGGCAATCACAAGATCCAGGTCCGTAACGAGGTCTCTCGCACGGGCAAGAAGATGTACAAGCAGAAGGGCACCGGCGGCGCCCGTCACGGCTCGCGCCGGGCGGCCCAGTTCGTCGGCGGCGCCAAGGCTCACGGCCCCGTGGTCCGCAGCCACGAATTCGGCCTGAACAAGAAGATCCGCGCCCTGGCCCTGCGCCATGCGCTGTCCTCCAAGGCCAAGAGCGGCTCGCTGGTCGTCCTCGACAGCGCCGTGCTGGCGGAACCGAAGACGGCCGCCCTGCGCGCCAACTTCGCCAAGATCGGCCTGACCAACGCCCTGTTCATCACGGGCGCGGAAGTCGACGCCAACTTCAAGCTGGCCGCGCGCAACATCCCGAACGTGGATGTGCTGCCGAACGCCGGCCTCAACGTCTACGACGTGCTGCGCCGCAACACCCTGGTCCTGACCAAGGATGCGGTCGAGGCCATCCAGGCCCGCTTCGCCCAGAAGGAAGCCGCCTGATGCCCACCGCCCGTCACTACGACACGATCCTCGCGCCGGTGATCACCGAAAAGGCGACGCTGCTGAGCGACCAGAACAAGGTCGTCTTCCGCGTGCCGCTCGACGCCACCAAGCCCGAGATCACCGCCGCCGTCGAAGAGCTGTTCAAGGTCCGCGTGACCAAGGTCAACACCATCCTCCAGAAGGGGAAGACCAAGGTTCGCCGCGGGATCAAGACGCGCCGCTCCGACGTCAAGAAGGCCATCGTCACCCTCGCCGAGGGCCAATCCATCGATATTACGACGGGGCTCAGCTAAGCCATGGCTCTGAAGCAATTCAACCCGACTTCGCCGTCCCGCCGCGGGCTGGTGCTGGTCGACCGCTCCGAGCTCCACAAGGGCCGTCCGGAAAAGAGCCTCGTCGAAGGCCTGACCAAGACCGGCGGCCGTGGCGGCGGCGGCCGCATCGCGGTGCGCTTCCGTGGCGGCGGCGCCAAGCGCCTGTACCGCGTCGTCGACTTCAAGCGTCGCAAGTTCGGCGTGGTCGGCACGGTGGAGCGTCTGGAATACGACCCCAACCGCACCGCCTTCATCGCCTTGATCAAGTACGCCGACGGCGACCTGGCCTACATCCTGGCCCCGCAGCGCCTTAAGGCCGGTGACGAAGTCATCGCCGCCGAGAAGGTCGACGTGAAGCCGGGCAACGCCTCGCCGCTGCGCTCGCTGCCGATCGGCACGATCATCCACAACATCGAGCTGAAGCCCCTCAAGGGCGGCCAGGTCGCCCGGTCCGCCGGCGCCTATGCCCAGCTCGTCGGCCGCGACGCCGGCTACGCCCAGATCCGCCTGAACTCGGGCGAGCTGCGCATGGTGCCGGACGGCTGCATGGCCACGGTCGGCGCGGTGTCGAACCAGGACCACATGAACGAAGTGCTGGGTAAGGCCGGCCGCGTTCGCCACAAGGGTCGCCGCCCGCACGTTCGCGGCGTGGCCATGAACCCGGTCGACCACCCGCACGGCGGCGGCGAAGGCCGCACCTCGGGCGGCCGTCACCCGGTCACCCCCTGGGGCAAGCCCACCAAGGGCAAGAAGACTCGTACGAACAAGGCCACGGACAAGTTCATCATCCGTAGCCGCCACGTGAAGAAGGCCCGCTAAGCGATGACCCGCTCGGTTTGGAAAGGCCCCTTTGTCGACGGCTACCTCCTGAAAAAGGCGGACGCCGCGCAATCGTCGGGGCGCAAGGACGTGATCAAGACCTGGTCGCGCCGCTCGACCATCATGCCGCAATTCGTCGGCCTGACCTTCGGTGTGCACAACGGCCAGAAGCACGTTCCCGTGCTCGTCTCGGAAGACATGGTGGGCATGAAGTTCGGGGAGTTCGCTCCCACGCGCTACTTCCCCGGTCACGCGGCCGACAAGAAGGCCAAGAGGAAGTAGCCATGAGCAAGAAAGCCAAAGAGCGGCGCCTGAAGCCGGTTGAGGCCATGTGCAAGGTGCGCTCGCTGCGCACCGGCGCGCGCAAGCTGAACCTCGTGGCCCAGTCCATCCGGGGCCTGAAGGTGCAGCGCGCCCTCAACGAACTGGAGTTCAGCCACAAGCGCATCGCCAAGGATGTGCGCAAGGCGCTCTACTCGGCGATCTCGAACGCCGAGAACAACCACAATCTCGATATCGACAGCCTGGTCGTCGCCGAAGCCTATGTCGGCAAGAACCTGATCATGAAGCGTTTCTCCGCCCGCGCGCGGGGCCGCTCGTCGCGGATCGAGAAGCCGTTTTCCGAGATCACGATCGTGGTCCGCGAGCTGGGTGAGGCCGCCTAATGGGTCAGAAAGTCAATCCGATCGGCCTGCGCCTGGGCATCAACCGCACCTGGGACAGCCGCTGGTTCGCCGACGGCGGCGAGTACGCCCGCCTGCTGCACGCCGACATCAAGGTCCGCCGCGAGCTGAAGAAGCGCCTCGGCCAGGCCGGCGTGTCGCGCATCATCATCGAGCGCCCGCACAAGAAGTGCCGCGTCACCATCTACGCCGCGCGCCCCGGCGTGATCATCGGCAAGAAGGGCGCGGACATCGACAAGCTCCGCAAGGACCTGTCGGGGATGACCGAGGGTGAGATCCACCTGAACATCGTCGAAGTCCGCAAGCCGGAGACCGACGCCCAACTGGTGGCCGAGAACATCGCCCAGCAGCTGGAACGCCGGGTCGCCTTCCGCCGCGCCATGAAGCGCTCGATGCAGTCCGCCACGCGCCTCGGCGCCAAGGGCATCCGCGTCGAAGTCGCCGGCCGCCTGGGCGGCGCGGAAATCGCGCGGACGGAAAGCTACCACGAGGGCCGCGTGCCCCGTCACACCCTGCGCGCCGACATCGACTACGGTTTCGCGGAAGCCAAGACCACCTACGGCATCATCGGCGTGAAGACCTGGATCTTCAAAGGCGAGGTGCTGGAGCACGACCCGATGGCCCTGGACAAGCGTCTGGCCAGCGAGTCCGGTCCGGCCGGCGAAGGCGGTGGCCGTGGCGACCGTGAAGGCCGCGGCGACCGTGGCGATCGCGGCCCGCGCCGCGACCGTCGCGAAAACGCGAACGCTTAAGGCTCAGAGACATGCTGTCCCCTAAGAAAACCAAGTACCGCAAGCAGTTCAAAGGCCGCATCCATGGCATGACCAAGGGTGGCGCGCTGCTGAACTTCGGATCGCATGGCCTGAAGTCGGTCGAGCCGGAGCGGATCACCGCCCGCCAGATCGAAGCGGCCCGCCGCGCCATCACCCGCCAGATGAAGCGTCAGGGCCGGGTGTGGATCCGCATCTTCCCGGACGTGCCGGTCACCGACAAGCCGGCCGAAGTCCGCATGGGCAAGGGCAAGGGCGCGGTGGAATACTGGGCCGCGCGCGTCGCGCCCGGCCGCATCATGTTCGAAGTCGACGGCGTGCCGGACGATGTGGCCCGTGAAGCCCTTCGCCTCGGCGCCGCCAAGCTGCCCGTGCGCACGCGCATCGTCACGCGCCTCGACGCCGGCGTGGAGCATGCCCAATGAAGATCGATGAAGTCCGTCGGCTGACCTCCGACCAGCTCGCCGAGCAGCTGCTGAACCTGAAGAAGGAGCAGTTCAACCTGCGCTTCCAGGCGGCCACCAGCCAGCTCGAGAAGACCCACCGTGTGCGGGAAGTGCGCCGCGATATCGCGCGCATCCAGACTGTCCTGCGCGCCAAGGCCGCCACGGCCTAAGAGAGAGATCGACAGATGCCAAAGCGAATTCTGGAAGGCGTGGTCGTCTCCGACAAGGGCGACAAGACGGTGATCGTGAAGGTCGAACGGACCTTCCTGCACCCGCTGCTGAAGAAGACCGTGCGCCGGTCCAAGAAGTACCACGCTCACGATGAGGCGAACGCCTACAAGGCCGGCGAAGCCGCCCGCATCATCGAGTGCGCGCCGAAGTCCAAGCTGAAGACCTGGGAAGTCCTGCCGAAGGACGACCAGGGCGCCAGCGCTTAAGTAGAAGGGTCAGACCATGATCCAGATGCAGAGCAACCTCGATGTCGCCGACAATTCCGGCGCGCGTCGAGTGATGTGCATCAAGGTGCTGGGCGGTGCGAAGCGTCGCTACGCCAGCGTCGGTGATGTCATCGTCGTCTCCGTCAAGGAAGCGATCCCGCGCGGCCGCGTGAAGAAGGGCGACGTCCTGCGCGCCATCGTCGTGCGCACCGCCCAGGGCATCAAGCGCAAGGACGGCTCGCTGATCCGCTTCGACAAGTCGGCGGCGGTGATCGTCAACAAGGCGAACGAGCCGATCGGCACCCGTATCTTTGGCCCGGTGCCGCGCGAACTGCGCGCCAAGAACCACATGAAGATCATTTCGCTCGCACCGGAGGTGCTGTGATGGCCGCCAAGATCAAGAAGGGCGACCGCGTCATCGTTCTGACCGGCAAGGACAAGGGCCGCACCGGCCCCGTCGCCAAGGTCATGCCCAAGGAAGGCCGCGTCATCGTGTCGGGCCTGAACCTGGTGCAACGCCATACGCGTCCGAGCCAGTCCGACCCGCAAGGCGGGATCAAGACCAAGGAAGCGAGCCTGCACGTGTCGAACGTCGCGCTCGTGGACTCCAACGGGAAGCCGACCCGCGTCGGATTCCGCATCGACGGCGACAAGAAGGTGCGCATCGCCAAGACGACCGGCGAGGTGATCAATGGCTGATACTGAAACCACCTACGAACCGCGGCTGAAGTCCGACTATCGCCAGCGCATCCGCAAGGCGATGAAGGATCAGTTCGGCTACACGAACGAGATGCAGATCCCCAAGCTGGACAAGATCGTCCTGAACATGGGGATCGGCGAAGCCGTGGCCGATAGCAAGAAGGCCGCCGCCGCGATCAAGGATCTGGCCGCCATCGCCGGCCAGAAGCCCGTCGCCACCAAGGCCCGCCAGTCCGTCGCCACGTTCAAGCTGCGCGAAGGCATGGTCATCGGCGCCAAGGTGACGCTGCGCAAGGACCGCATGTACGAGTTCCTGGACCGGCTGATCACCATCGCCCTGCCGCGGGTGAAGGACTTCCGGGGCCTGAAGCCCACCAGCTTCGACGGCCGGGGCAACTACGCCATGGGCCTGAAGGAACACATCGTGTTCCCCGAGATCAACTACGACCAGATCGACCAGATCTGGGGCATGGACATCATCGTCTGCACGACTGCGAAGACCGACGACGAAGCGCGCGCGCTTCTCAAGGAATTCCAGTTCCCGTTCAACGCTTAAGCGACGGGCTAGGAACCGAACATGGCAAAGAAAAGCGCCGTCAACCGCAATGAGATGGTCCGCAAGCTGGTCAAGCAGTTTGCCGCCAAGCGCAAGGCTCTGATGGACACCGCCAACAACGAGGCGCTGTCGCTGGAAGAGCGCTTCGAGGCGCGCCTCAAGCTCGCCAAGCTGCCGCGCAACTCGTCCGCCACGCGCATCCGCAACCGCTGCGAGGTGACGGGCCGCCCGCGCGCCTTCTATCGCAAGCTCAAGATGAGCCGGATCGCGCTGCGCGAGCTGGGCTCGCATGGTCAGATCCCCGGCCTCGTGAAGTCGAGCTGGTAGGGAAGGGCTGGAGATATGGTCAACGATCCCATCGGCGACATGATCGCCCGCATCAAGAACGCCGCGACCCGCAAGCGTTCCAAGGTGCTGACGCCCGCCTCCAAGATGCGCCAGCGCGTCCTCGACGTGCTGCAGTCCGAAGGCTACATCCGGGGCTACACCCTGGTGCAGAAGCCCGGCGCGTTCCCGGAGTTCGAGATCGAGCTGAAGTACTTCGACGGTGAGCCGGTGATCGCCGAGATCAGCCGCGTCAGCAAGCCTGGCCGCCGGGTCTATTCCTCGATCGGCGACCTGAAGCCGGTGAAGAACGGCCTGGGCATCGCCATCCTGTCGACGTCGAAGGGCGTCATGTCCGACACCGCCGCCAAGGACGCCAATGTCGGCGGCGAAGTGCTCTGCCAGGTGTATTGATATGTCCCGTATCGGCAAGAAACCCATCGCGATCCCGGCCGGCGTCACCCTGACGGTGGACGGCCAGACGGTCTCGGTGAAGGGCCCCAAGGGCCAGCTCTCGTGGACCGTGGTCGACGACGTCGTCATCAACCAGGGCGCCGGCGAACTGACGCTGTCGCCCCGCGACGACAGCCAGCGCGCCCGCGGCATGTGGGGCCTGTCGCGCACCCTGGTGGCCAACATGGTCCAGGGCGTGACCCAGGGCTACGAGGAGAAGCTGGAGCTGGTGGGCGTCGGCTACCGCGCCGCGCTGAAGGGCAAGGCCCTGTCGCTGCAGCTCGGCTTCTCGCATGACGTCGACCTCGATCCGCCCGACGGCGTCACCTTCCAGGTGCCCAAGCAGACCGAGATCACGATCAGCGGCATCGACAAGCAGGTCGTCGGCGAGATCGCCGCGCGCATCCGCAAGATCCGTCCCCCCGAGCCCTACAAGGGCAAGGGCGTCCGCTATGCCGGCGAAAAGGTTCGCCGCAAGGAAGGCAAGAAGAAGTAGGTCATGGCGCTTTCCCCTCGAGACACCTCCAAGCGTCGCGCCCAGCGCACCCGCACCCGCCTGCGCGCGGTGGCGAACGGCCGGCCGCGCCTGTCCGTGTTCCGCTCGGACAAGAACATCTACGCCCAGGTCATCGACGACCAGGCGGGCGTCACCCTGGCCGCGGCCTCTTCGCTGGAAGGCGAAGGCAAGGGCAAGCGTGGCTCCGACAAGGCCGCCGCCGCCAAGGTGGGCGCCCTGGTCGCCGAGCGCGCCATCGCCAAGGGCGTCAAGGACGTGGTGTTCGACCGCGGTGGCTACATCTATCACGGCCGTATCAAGGCGCTCGCGGACGCTGCCCGCGAAGCCGGCCTGAACTTCTAAGGAACCCAACATGGCCCGTGGCGAACAACAACGCGGCGACCGGCGCGACCGGCGCGACCGCAACGCTCCCGAAGAGCGCGCCGATTCCGAGATCGTCGAGAAGCTGGTGCACATCAACCGCGTCGCGGCCACCGTCAAAGGCGGCCGCCGGTTCTCCTTCGCCGCCCTGATGGTGGTCGGCGACCAGAAGGGCCGCGTCGGCTACGGTCACGGCAAGGCGCGCGAAGTGCCTGAAGCGATCCGCAAGGCGACGGAAGAAGCCAAGAAGTCGATGATCCGCGTGCCTCTGCGCGAGAGCCGCACCCTGCACCACGACGGCTCCGGCCGCTGGGGCGCGGGCAAGATCATGATGCGCTCGGCCCCCGCCGGCACCGGCATCATCGCCGGCGGCCCGATGCGCGCCGTGCTCGAGACCCTGGGCGTCCAGGACGTGGTCGCCAAGTCCATGGGCTCGTCCAACCCCTACAACATGGTGCGCGCCACCTTCGAAGCCCTCAAGGTCCAGGCGTCTCCGCGCCAGGTGGCCTCCAAGCGCGGCAAGAAGGTCAGCGACATCGTGGGCCGCCGCACCGACGGCGCCTCCGAAGCCGCCGAAGCCTGAGGATCCTGAACATGGCCAAGGTCACCGTTCGCCAGACGGCGAGCCCCATCCGACGCAAGAGCGACCAGCGCGCCACCCTGGTGGGCCTGGGCCTCAACCGCATCGGCCGCACCGCCACGCACGAGGACACCCCCTCGATCCGCGGCATGATCGCCAAGGTCCACCACCTGGTGGAAGTGGTCGAGTAGAACCTTAAGAACCCGCCCCGCGAGGGGCGGGCTCTTCGCATTTCAAAGACAACGCCGAGTCGGAGCGCCGCTCCGGCGATTGACCTCCGAGGAGAAGGCACATGACCAAGCTCAACGAACTCGCGCCCCGCGAAGGCTCCACCAAGAACCGCATCCGCGTCGGCCGCGGCCCGGGCTCGGGCAAGGGCAAGACCGGCGGCCGCGGCGTGAAGGGCCAGAAGTCCCGTTCGGGCGTGGCCATCAACGGCTTCGAGGGCGGCCAGATGCCGCTCCACATGCGCATGCCCAAGCGCGGCTTCAACAATCCCTTCGCGCTGGAATTCGCCGAAGTGAACCTGTGGCGCCTGGAGCAGGCGATCGCCGCCGGCAAGCTGGACGCCAAGAAGCCCATCGACGGCGCCGCCCTGGTGGCCGCCGGCGTGCTGCGCCGCCAGAAGGACGGCGTGAAGCTGCTGGCCAAGGGCGAGCTGAAGTCCAAGATCAACATCACCGTCTACGCCGCCACGGCGGCCGCGGTGGCCGCGGTCGAGAAGGCCGGCGGCTCCGTGACGACCACCCGCAAGGAAAAGCCGGCCGCCGCCGAGGCCTGACGCCGAGCGCCGCCGGGCCCCGCGCCCGGCGCGCCTGTCGCCACGTCATCTTGCCTGCGGGCTGGAGCCTGGGCGACAAGCGTCCTATCTGATGGCGATCCCGGATTAGTCGTGGGGAATTGAATGGCTTCGGCCGCAGAACAGCTCGCCGCAAACATGAACTTCGGCGCCTTCCAGAAGGCGACCGATCTTCACAAGCGCATCTGGTTCACCGTCATCGCGATGGTGGTCTACCGGCTCGGCACCTACATCCCCATCCCGGGCGTCAACGCCGCCGCCTTCGCCCACGCCTTCGAAGGCCAGGCCAAGGGCATCCTGGGCATGTTCGACATGTTCTCGGGCGG
>JAFEEA010000056.1 GCA_018241335.1 Pseudomonadota bacterium | reverse complement strand
CTGTCGGACCGCATCGGGCGCAAGCCGATCCTGATCTCGACCACCCTGGCCAACTGCGTCTGCTATGGCCTGCTGGCCTTCGCGCCCAACATCTGGCTGGCCTTCATCATCCGCTTCTTCGGCGGCATGGCGGCGGGCAACGGTTCGACGGTCCAGGGCTATATCGCCGACGTGACGCCAACCGACGAGCGGGCCTCGCGCATGTCGCGCCTGGGGGCGGCCTATAACTTCGGCATGATCTTCGGGCCCTTCGTGGGCGGCAGCCTGGCCAAGACCTCGGTGGGACCGCTGGGCTTCCAGATCCCGCTGCTGGCCGCCTCGGTGCTGGCGCTCGGGTCCTCAATCGGCATCGCCCTGATCGTGCCCGAGAGCCGGGTCCGCAAGATCGCGCGGGAGAAGCAGCCCAGCCGCTGGGCGATGGTGGGCTATGCCGCGCGCCACCCGGTGATCGGGCGGCTGATGCTGCTGACCTTTTTCGTCGGCTTCGCGTTCACGGGCATCGAGGCGAACTTCGGCCTGTGGGCCAACGCCCGCTTCCACTGGAGCCCGCGCGACATCGGCATCTGCTTTGGCCTGACCGGGGTGATCTCGTGCATCTGCCAGTTCTTCGTCACCGGCCCCCTGTCGCGGCGGTACGGCGAGGCGCGGATGCTGGCCATCGGCATGGTCGGCACGGTGATCGCCAGCGCCTTGCAGCCGCTGTCGGACGGCGGCGCCTCGACCGTGGCGCTGATGTGCCTGGTGGCGCTGTCGTCGTCGGTGGCCTTCCCCAACTCCGGCGCCCTGATGAGCCGGGTGATCGACGAGGACCACCAGGGCCAGGTGGGCGGGCTGAACAACGCCCTGGGCGCGATGGCGCGGGTGCTGGGGCCGCAGGCCGGGGCCCTGTCGCGCGGAATCTTCGGCATCAACGCGCCCTTCGTGGTGGGCGCCATGATCGTCGCGCCGGCGATCCTGCTGGCGGTGACGGCGGGCCGGGCGGCGCGGCGCCTGGCTACCGGCGAGACCGCCCCGACGGCCACCGGGGGCTTTTCGCACTGAGGCCCGCGGCGGCCGGCGCCCAAGCCACGGCGCCGCCTTGCTTTTTCCCCGGGCTTCCCCTACAAGCCCCGCCTTCGTCGAACCGCCTGGCCAAATGGCATGCCATGGCGGCTCATCATGCGATCCAAGAGGACGGGACCCGCAAGGGCTCCGATGCAAAATGCCGAAACTGAAGACCAAGTCGGGCGCCAAGAAGCGCTTCAAGATCACGGCCACCGGCAAGCTGAAGGCCGGCGTGGCGGGCAAGCGTCACCGCTTGATCGGCCACAATGGCAAGTACATCCGCCAAAACCGGGGCACCAAGGTGATGAACGAGGCCGACGCCAAGATCATCCGCACCTACCTGCCCTACGGCCTGTGATCGGGAGACGATAGACCATGGCGCGTGTCAAAAGGGGCGTCGTCGCCCACGCCAAGCACAAGAAGGTTCTGGAGCAGGCCAAGGGTTTCTATGGCCGCCGCAAGAACACCATCCGCGCGGCCAAGGCCGCCGTCGACAAGGCCGGCCAGTACGCCTACCGCGACCGCAAGGTGCGCAAGCGTTCGTTCCGCGCCCTGTGGATTCAGCGCCTGAACGCCGCCGCGCGTCTGGAAGGCCTGACCTATTCCCGATTTATCCACGGCCTTGAGCTGGCCGGGATCGATATCGACCGCAAGGTGCTGTCGGATATCGCGGGCAACGACCCGGCCGCGTTCAAGGCCATCGCGCAGAAGGTCATCGCCGCGCTGGCTTAAGTTCGCGGACGTCTCGTACGTCCCAGCTTTCGAAAAGCCCTTCGGCGAGACCGCCGGAGGGCTTTTTGCTGCCCGCCGTTCCGCCTAAAGACCCATGCCGAACCCTCAACGAGTCCCATGACCGACCATAGCCAACTCGAATCCGACCTGACGGCCCAGATCGCCGCCGCCCCGGACGCCGCCGCCCTGGAGGCGATCCGCGTCGCCGCCCTGGGCAAGAGCGGGACGATCTCCGGCCTGCTGAAGTCCCTGGGGTCGATGAGCCCCGACGAGCGCAAGTCCGCCGGCCCGGCCATCAACGGCCTGCGCGACCGGGTCGCCGCCGCCCTGGCCGACCGCAAGGGGGCGCTGGAGGCGGCCGAGCTCGACGCGCGCCTGGCCGCCGAGCGGCTGGACCTGTCCCTGCCGGCCGAGCCGCGCCGCAAGGGCGCCGTCCACCCCACCATGCAGGTGATGGACGAGATGATCGCCATCTTCGCCGACATGGGCTTCTCGCTGGCGGAAGGCCCCGACATCGAGGACGACTTCCACAACTTCACCGCCCTGAACTTCCCGCCCAAGCACCCGGCGCGGGAGATGCACGACACCTTCTTCTTCAACCCGGGCCCCGACGGCGAGCGCAAGCTGCTGCGCACGCACACCAGCCCGGTGCAGGTGCGGGTGATGCAGAAGACCAACGCGCCGGCGCCGGCGTCGTGGATCGCCGCCGGCCAGGAGCCGCCGATCCGGGTGATCGTGCCGGGCCGGACCTATCGCCAGGACTCGGACGCCACCCACACGCCGATGTTCCACCAGATGGAAGGCCTGGTCATCGACCGGAACATCCACATGGGCCACCTGAAGTGGACCATCGACACCTTCATCGCCCGGTTCTTCGAGCTGCCCAGCGTGGTCACGCGCTTTCGCCCGCACCACTTCCCGTTCACCGAGCCCTCGGCGGAGATGGACGTGCAGTGCGACACCTCCGGCGGCGAGGTGAAGATCGGCCAGGGGACCGAATGGTCCGAGATCGTCGGCTGCGGCATGGTGCACCCGAACATCCTGCGCATGTGCGGCCTCGATCCGGACGAGTGGCAGGGCTTCGCCTTCGGCTTCGGCATCGACCGCCTGGGCCGGCTGAAGTACGGCATGCCGGACCTGCGCGACATGTTCGCCTCGGACACCCGCTGGCTGGAGCACTACGGCTTCTCCGCCTTCGCCACGCCGAACCCGGCGTCGGGGCTGAGCTGATGCGAAACCCTCACCCTCCCATCGACCTGAGGTCGACAGGCCCCTCCCTCTCCCGGCGCGCCGGGAGAGGTGTTCCGTGCGATCGCCGCACCCAACAGCCCTCGCCCCGCCCGCGGGGAGAGGGTTGGGTGAGGGGTCCCTCCGCCGCCCTCCTGCTTCGGATCGACCAACCATGAAATTCACCCTCTCCTGGCTCAAGGAGCACCTTCAGACCGACGCCACGACGGCGCAGGTGGTCGACGCCATGACCATGGCCGGCCTGGAGGTCGAGCACGTCGAAGACCCGGCCGCCAAGCTGGCCGCCTTCTCGGTGGCGAAGATCGTCGAGGCCGTGCAGCACCCCAACGCCGACCGCCTGCGGGTATGTCAGGTCGATACAGCGCAAGGCCGGCTGGAGATCGTCTGCGGGGCGCCCAACGCCCGCGCCGGCCTGACCACCGTCTTCGCCCCGATCGGGACCTACATCCCCGGTTCCGGCATCACCCTGGAGCCCCGGCCGGTGCGCGGCGTGGTGTCCAACGGCATGCTGTGCTCGGCCGCCGAGCTGGAGCTGGCCGACGACAGCGACGGCATCCTGGAGCTGGACGGCGCCCTCGCCGTCGGGACCCCCGCCGCCCAGGCGCTGGGCCTGGAGGCGGTGATCGACTTCGAGGTCACCCCCAACCGCCCCGACTGGCTGGGCGTCGCCGGCATCGCCCGCGACCTGGCCGCCGCGGGTCTTGGCACGCTGAAGGACCCGTCGGTCGCGCCAGTGAAGGGCGAGTTCCCCAATCCGATCACCATTCGCCTGGACGGCTCGGACGCCTGCCCGGCCTTCTCCGGGCGGCTGATCCGCGGCGTGAAGAACGGGCCCTCCCCGGCCTGGCTGCAGCAGCGGCTGAAGGCGGTGGGCCTGCGCCCCATCAACGCCCTGGTCGACGTCACCAACCTGCTCTCCTACGACCGCGCCCGGCCGCTGCACGTCTATGACGCGCGCAAGCTGACCGGCGGCTTCGTGGAGGCGCGGCTGGGCCGCGAAGGCGAGACCGTCGAGGCCCTGGATGGCAAGTCCTATGCGGCGACGCCGGAGATCTGCGTGATCGCCGATGGTTCCGGCGCCATCGGCCTCGGCGGCGTCATGGGCGGCGAGAGCACCGGCTGCTCGGACGACACCGTCGACGTGTTCGTGGAAAGCGCCTGGTTCGACCCGATCCGCACCGCCCAGGCCGGCCGCACCCTGACCATCGTCTCCGACGCCCAGTACCGCTTCGCCCGCGGCGTCGACCCCGAGTTCGTGGTCCCCGGCCTGGAGCTGGCGACCCGGCTGATCCTGGAGCTCTGCGGCGGCGAGCCGTCGGAGGTGACCCTGGCCGGCGAACTGCCGGGCCGGCGTCCCGCCTTCGACTTCGACCCGGCCTATGTGAAGAAGCTGTCCGGCCTGGACGTGGGCGAGGCCAAGGTGTGGTCGATCCTCGAGGCTCTGGGCTTCGAGCGGAGCGGGTCCAAGGTGCAGGCCCCGTCCTGGCGGCGCGACGTCGAGGGCAAGGCCGACCTGGTGGAGGAGGTGGCGCGCATCGAGGGCTACGGCGCCCTGCCCGCCGATCCCCTGCCCTACCTGCCGACCCCGGCCGGCGGCGTGCTGACCGTGCGCCAGAACCGCATCCGCGTGGCCCGCCGCGCCCTGGCCGCGGCCGGCTACGAGGAGACCATCTGCTGGTCGTTCACGGCCCGGGCGACGGCGCAGCTGTTCGGCGGCGGCGACGATCGGCTGGTGCTTTCCAACCCCATCGCGGCGGACCTCGACTGCATGCGTCCCTCGGGCCTGCCCGGCCTGATCGAGGCGGTGGGCCGCAACGCCAAGCGCGGCTTCCCGGATTGCGCCCTCTACGAGATCGGCCCGGTGTTCGCAGGCGACGAGCCGGGCGACCAGCGCACGGCCGTGACCGCCGTCCTGGCCCCCCACGCCCCGCGGCGCTGGGACAAGGGCCCGGCCGAGGGGCTCTACACTTTGAAGGCGGCGCTCTACGCCCTGCTGGACGAGCTGGGCGCGCCCACCGCCAACCTGCAGGTCGCCCAGGGCCAGGCCTCGCCCTGGTGGCACCCCGGCCGCTCGGCCCGCCTGCAGCTGGGCCCCAAGGCGGTGCTGGCTGAGTTCGGCGAGATCCACCCGGCGACGCTGAAGGCCCTGGACGTGGACGGCCCGGTCTACGCCTTCGAGCTCTGGCTGGAGGCCATTCCCGAGCCCAAGAAGAAGGCGGTGAAGACCAAGCCGGCCCTGACCCTGTCGCCCTTCATGCCGCTCAGCCGCGACTTCGCCTTCGTGGTCGATCGCGCGACGGCGGCCGGCGACGTGGTCCGCGCGGTGCAGAGCGCCGACCGGGTGCTGATCGCCGGGGTGCGGGTGTTCGACGTCTACGAGGGCCCCGGCGTGCCGGAAGGCAAGAAGTCGGTCGCCGTCGAGGCCCAGATCCAGCCGCGCGAGAAGACCCTGACCGACGCCGAGATCGAGGCCCTGTCGGCCAAGATCATCGCCGCGGCCGCCAAGAGCGCGGGGGCGGCGCTGCGGGGGTAGTCCTCCGCTGGAGCCCCCTTCACCCCACCGCGATCAACGCCTCTCCCACCAAGCCCTGCAGCACGGGATCCTTGGGGTAGGGCGTGTGGCGGTACTGGCGAAAGCCCTCGGCGTAGGTGACGCCGAGGTCCTTGCCGCGCCGGCGGGTCCAGCCCACCATGGAGCCGACGTAGTCGGTGATGCCGTGCTGCTTGAGCAGCCAGCCGGCCTGGCTCTCGTGGGCGGCCAGCATGGCGCGCTTGGTCTCGAAGACCGCGCCGACGTCCACCCCGAACTCCGGCGGCACGGGCCGGCCCTCGCGGTCGCGCCCGCCGATGGGGTCCATGAAGTAGAGCAGCGGGATGGCGTCCAGGGGCGCGGCCGGGCCGGTGCGATAGTTGGGCGCCGAGGCCGCGAAACAGGCGTCGCGGACGAGGATGCTCGTGGCCTCGTGGTCCGGGTGATAGTCCGCCGGCGCCGAGGTGATGACGATGTCCGGCCGGGCGGCGCGCACCGCCTCGGTAACCTTGCGGCGGCTGGGATCGTCGTTGAAGACGCCGAGGTCCGGCAGGCCGACGCAGGCGTAGTCGGCCCCGATCATCGCCGCCGCCCGGGCCGCCTCGGCGCGCCGGATCGCCGCCGTCTCGTCCGGCCCGGCCTCCGCCGAGCCGCAGTCGCCCGCGGTCAGGGTGGCGATGACGATGCGATGGCCCTTGGCCGCCAGCAGCGCCAGGGTCCCGGCCCCCAGGGTCTCGACGTCGTCCGGATGGGCATGGATGGCGAGGATCGTGGTCATGGCGGCGGTCGGTCTCCCGGTCGTCTTCCTACAAGGGCGGCGAACGGCCCGCCACACGCTCGACATAAGCTTGGCAGCATGCTCCGTTGAAACAAAACAACCGGAGGCGTCATGTTCAGGAAGTTCCTTTTCGCGGCCTCCCTGCTGACCGCCGCCACGACGGCCCAGGCGGCGGAGGCGCCGGGGCTGTCGGTGACCATCTACAACGCCGACCTCGCCCTGGTTCAGGACGTGCGCCAGCTGGACATCGGCAAGGGCCGCCAGCGGCTGGAGTTCAAGGAGGTCTCGTCGGTCATCAAGCCCGAGACGGTGAGCCTGACCGCCGACGGGATCTCCATCGTCGAGCAGAACTTCGACTATGACCTGCTGACGCCCTCCAAGCTGATGGAGAAGGCGGTGGGCCAGCAGGTGCGCATCGTGCGCACCAACCCCGGCAACGGCCAGGAGGTCACCGAGACCGCCACGGTGCTGGCCGCCAACGACGGCGTGGTGCTGAAGATCGGCGACCGCATCGAGGTTCTGCGCGACGACGGCGTGCCCACGCGGGTGATCTTCGACAAGGTCCCCGAGAACCTGCGCGCCCTGCCCACCTTGTCGGTGACGGTCGACAGCGACCACGCGGCCTCGCGCCCGGCCACCCTGACCTACCTGACCAGCGGCCTGGCCTGGAAGGCGGACTATGTGGCCCTGTTCGACGAGAAGGCAGGCAAGCTGGACTTCCAGGGCTGGATCACCCTGACCAACCAGTCGGGGGTCAGCTATCGCGACGCCTTCACCCAACTGGTGGCCGGCGACGTCAGCCTGGGCGCCCGGCGGCCCAGCTACCTGCCCAACCGCACCATCCCCGGCGTCCGCCAGGCCGGCGCCGAGCACAACACCGGCCCCGGCCAGGCCCTGGGCGACAACTACATCTACACCCTGCCCCAGCGCACCACGATCGCCCAGAACCAGACCAAGCAGGTGGGCTTCATCGACGCGGGGGGCGTGGCGGCCCGCAAGGTCTACCAGTGGCGCTCGTCCTGGTTCGAGAGCAACGACCAGCCCACCAGCGCCGAAGTGGTGGTGGACTTCATGAATAGCGCCGCCGGCGGCCTGGGGGCGGGCCTGCCGGCCGGCACGATCCGCGTCTACCAGCGCGACGTGAAGGGCGAGCCCAAGTTCGTGGGCGAGAACGCCATCGGCCATACGCCCCAGGGCTCGGAGCTGGCGGTAAAGATCGGCGACGCCTTCGACGTCACCATCCAGCCGACCCTGGTCTCCACCGACGTCGTCTCCAAGCGCCGCTACCGGTACGAGATGAGCTATGTGCTGCGGAACGCCCGCGACGAGGCGGTGACCGTCGAGCTTCGCCAGGGCGGCCTTTGGGCCGACAACAAGGTCATCAAGGAAAGCCTGCCCGGCCGCTCGGTCGACGCCTTCACCCGCGGCTGGTCGGTGCCCGTGCCCGCCAATGGCCAGACCACCCTGACCATGCAGGTCGAGACCTGGTGGTGAGCCGGTAAGGCGACGCCGACATGGCCCGTCCCGCCCTCCTGGCGATCCTGTTCGCCGTCCTGGCCGGCCCCGCGCTCGGCGCCGACATCGCTTCGCCCAAGGCGGACGCGGTGGCGGTGACCATCTATCGCGACGGCCCCGCCGACACCGAGCGCCTGCGCGACGTCGAGGCGGACGACACCCAGGGCCTGGCCATGGTCGTCGAGCAGCGCTCCGTCGACCTGCCGGCCGGCCGCTCGCGCGTGAAGTTCCAGGGCGTCGCCGACGGCATCATCCCCGAGAGCGCGGCGGTGGAAGGCCTGCCGGGCGCGGTGGTGGAGCGCGACTTCGACTACGACCTGCTGGGGCCCGGCGCGATCCTGAAGCGCTTCGTGGGCCGCAGCGTGCGCATCGTGCGGACCAACCCCAAGACCGGCAAGGCCACGGAGGAGACGGCCATCCTGCGCTCCGGCCCAGGTGGCATCGTCCTGGACATCGCCGGCCGCATCGAGGCCCTGCACTGCAGCGGCGGGCCGGAGAAGCTGGTGTTCGACGAGGTTCCGGCCGACCTCGCCGACAAGCCCACCCTGTCGGCCCTGGTCGATGTGCCCGCCGCCGGGCGCTACACGGTGCGCGTCAGCTATCTGACCGTGCGGCTGGACTGGTCGGCCGACTATGTGGCCCGCATGTCCCGCGACGGGCGCAGCCTGGCGCTCAGCGGCTGGATCACCCTGGCCAACCGCTCGTCCATGAACTTCGCCAACGCCCCCACCGCCGTGGTCGCCGGCAACCTGTCGCGGGTGGAGGTGGAGTTGCCGGAGGTCTCGACGCCCACCGTGGACCTGGAATGCTGGCCGCTGGGCACCACCCACGACGCCCGCGCCCTGGCCGCGGCCATGCCCCCGCCGCCGCCCCCGCCGCCCATGGTGATGATGGCCCCCGCCATGGCCGCTCGCGCGGAAGTCTCGGACCTGGTGGTCACCGCGGCCAGGCGCGTCGAGGAAACGCGCCTGGGAGACTACCACCTCTACACCCTGGCCGAGCCGACCACGGTGGCCGCGCGGCAGACCAAGCAGATCCAGTTCCTGGACCAGCCGTCGGTGAAGTTCGAGAAGGTCTACGTCCACCAGGTTTATGTGGACGCGCTGGACTCCGATCAAGCCTCGGACCCCATGCCCACCGAGATCCAGCTACGCTCCGAGAACAAGGCGGACCACGGTCTCGGCCGGGGCCTGCCGGCCGGGCGACTGCAGATCCGCGCGCCCGGCCCGGATGGCCGGGAAGGCTACGCCGGGTCCTGCCCGCTGGAGCGCGACGTCGCGGTGGGCGAGCCGATCGAGATCAAGTGCGGCGCGGCCAGCGCGGTCCTGGTGACCCAGCGGGCCGTCAAGGCAACCGAGAGCCGGCGCGGCGAGCGCACCCACCGCCATGTCGAGATCGAGGTCACCGTCACCAACGCCAAGGACGAGCCGGCGACGGTGGAGATCCGGCACATGAGGGACGGCGCCGTCGCCTTGCGCGTCTCGGGCGAGAGCGCGCGCCATGGGCTGAAGTCCGGCGACCCGAACTGGCGCTTCGACGTGGGCGCCAATGCCGAGCAGACGCTCACCTATGCGGTCGACTACGACGTTCCGAACTGATCGGGGATCGCGGCGCCTTGATTTCGGGCGGCCCGCCCCCGACCTTGGCGCTTCCCAGCCCAACTTCCGGAGCCCGCATGACCGCCCCCGCCCCCCGCAATCCGCCCCTCGAGCGCTGGCTGGAGGCGGGGCTGTTCGGCAGCCGCTGGTTCATGGCGCCGTTCTATGTCGGCCTGGTCGTGGCCCTGCCGATCATGATGTGGGTGTTCCTGGCCGACGTGATCCACGAGGCGCCAAAGCTGTTCAACGGCACGCCCAAGCCCGAGGACGGGGTGCTGCTGGTGCTGTCGCTGATCGACCTGACCCTGGCGGCCAACCTGGTGCTGATCGTGGTCTTTTCCGGCTACGAGAGCTTTGTCTCCAAGATCGACACCGGCCAGCACGAGGACCGGCCCGACTGGATGGGCAAGGTCGACTTCTCGGCCCTGAAGCTGAAACTGATCGCCTCCATCGTGGCCATCTCGGCGATCTCGCTGCTCAAGACCTTCATGCAGCTCGGCCAGGAGCCGATCGACCAGCAGGTGCTGATCTGGCAGGTGGTGATCCACCTGACGTTCGTCTTGTCCGGCGTGTTCCTGGCCCTGATGGACTGGCTGCACTGCATGGCGGAGAAGGTCGAGGCGCAGGTGCACGGGGGGCATTAGTCCGTCCCTGTCCACCGAACAGTGGCGGCGGAGCGTCGCAAGATCTTTCGACCACGAACCCACACGAACCACACGAACGAGCTGCGGCTTGCCCCCCACTCACCGGTCATCCCGGCGAAGGCCGGGACCCAGGCATGACTCGCCTCCGGCAAAATGTGAGCGGAGCCAGACTGGACCCAGGTCCAGTGAGCTGAAGCTTTTGCCTGGGTCCCGGCCTTCGCCGGGATGAGCGGGTGTTGGGGAAGAATCCGTTCGTGTGGTTCGTGTGGGTTCGTGGTTCCGGAGGGAAGCCTCCGCTACCCCTTCCTCACAGGTCCCGGCTCAGAACGGCAGGATCTTCCGCGTGCGGCTGTAGCTCAGGTAGCCGACGTTGGCGCCCAGGCGCAGGCCGACGCCGGCGCGGATGGGGGCCAGGGTGACGTCCTCGGCGCGCTGGTACTGGATGCCGAGGCCGCCGATCAGATAGGCGCTGCCCTCCACCCCCGGGAAGCGGCGGTAGATGGCGTCGGGGTATTGCAGGTTATAGCAGAGGGTGAAGACGCGGCTGGCGTTGCCGCCGACGTCGAAGCCCAGGGTCGGGCCCTGCCAGAACACCTCCTGGGTGGGGCGCTGCTTCATGTAGAGCAGGCCGCGGCCATAGCGCAGGCCGACCGCGATGGCGCCCGCGCCCTCCTCGCCGGCGATGTAGCCGGTGGGCCGGCCGTTGTCCTTGAAGATGTGCTCGATGGCGCCGCCGGCGGCCTCGGCCGTGACCCCCATGAAGTCGGAGACCTTGTTGACCATCTCGTCGCGGTCGTAGGTCTCGGCGCGGCTGCCCTGGGGATGGCCCTCGGAACCCGGCGCCGGCTGGCCGGGATCGTTGTAGTGGGGATCGTCGTAGCGGCGCGGCTCGTAGGGCTGGTCGTCGCTGCGCTGGGCCAGGGCCGGCGCCCCCACGGCCGTGATCAGGCCCGAGACGATGAGGGTGCGTCGATCCATGCGGGACTCCATCCACTGACCGGCGAATCGATACGCCGGACCTTAGGCCGCTTTGCGACAGCGCGCATGAACCCCGATTGAACGCGGCGGTTCGCCCAACTCGCGCAACCGGCAAAAACCCGCTACAGCCCGCGCCATGACGACCGAGCTTTCCCGCATCCGCAACTTCTCCATCGTGGCCCACATCGACCACGGCAAGTCGACCCTGTCCGATCGCCTGATCCAGGAGACCGGGGCCCTGACCGCGCGCGAGATGAAGGAGCAGGTGCTGGACAACATGGAGATCGAGCGCGAGCGCGGGATCACCATCAAGGCCCAGACCGTGCGCCTGCACTACAAGGCCGACGACGGCCAGGACTACGTCCTGAACCTGATGGACACCCCCGGGCACGTGGACTTCGCCTACGAGGTCAGCCGTTCCCTGGCCGCCTGCGAGGGCTCGATCCTGGTGGTGGACGCCAGCCAGGGCGTCGAGGCCCAGACCCTGGCCAACGTCTACCAGGCCATCGACAACAACCACGAGATCGTGCCGGTCCTGAACAAGGTCGACCTGCCGGCCGCCGAGCCCGACCGGGTGCGCCAGCAGATCGAGGACGTCATCGGCATCGACGCCTCCGACGCCGTCGAGGCCAGCGCCAAGACCGGCCTGGGCATCCACGAGGTGCTGGAGGCCATTGTCCATCGCCTGCCGCCGCCCAAGGGCGACCGCGACGCGCCGCTGAAGGCGCTGCTGGTCGACGCCTGGTACGACCCCTACCTGGGCGTGGTGGTGCTGATCCGCGTGTTCGACGGGGTCATCAAGCTGGGCCAGCAGGTGCGCATGATGCAGACCCGCGCCACCTACAAGATCGACCGGCTGGGCGTCTTCCGCCCCAAGCAGACCGACGCGCCGGAGCTGGGCCCCGGCGAGATGGGCTTCATGACCGCCCAGATGAAGGACGTGGCCGACGCCGCCATCGGCGACACCATCACCGACGAGCGGCGCCAGACGCCGACGCCGCTGCCGGGGTTCAAACCGGTGCAGCCGGTGGTGTTCTGCGGCCTGTTCCCGGTGGACGCCGCCGACTTCGAGGACCTGCGCGCGGCGGTGGGCAAGCTGCGGCTGAACGACAGCTCGTTCACCTATGAGATGGAGACCAGCGCCGCCCTCGGCTTCGGCTTCCGCTGCGGGTTCCTGGGGTTGCTGCACCTGGAGATCATCCAGGAACGCCTTTCCCGCGAGTTCAACCTCGACCTCATCGCGACCGCGCCCAGCGTGGTCTACAAGGTGACCCTGACCAACGGCGAGGTCATCGACCTGCACAACCCCGCCGACCTGCCCGACCCGGTCAAGGTCGACACCATCGCCGAGCCCTGGATCCGCGCCACCATCTTCACGCCGGACGACTACCTGGGGGCGGTGATCAAGCTCTGCCAGGACCGCCGGGGCGAGCAGAAGGAGCTGAGCTACGTCGGCCAGCGCGCCATGCTGGTCTACGACCTGCCGCTTAACGAGGTGGTGTTCGACTTCTATGACCGGCTGAAGTCGATCTCCAAGGGCTACGCCTCCTTCGACTACCAGATCACCGAGTACCGCCTCGGCGACCTGGTGAAGATGTCGATCCTGGTCAACGCCGAGCCGGTGGACGCCCTCTCCATGCTGGTGCACCGCACCCGCGCCGAGACCCGCGGCCGCGGCATGGTGGAGAAGATGAAGGAGCTGATCCCGCCGCACCTGTTCCAGATCCCCATCCAGGCGGCCATCGGCGGCAAGATCATCGCCCGCGAAACCGTCCGGGCCCTCCGGAAGGACGTCACCGCCAAGTGCTACGGCGGCGACGCCAGCCGCAAGCGCAAGCTGCTGGACAAGCAGAAGGAGGGCAAGAAGCGGATGCGCCAGTTCGGGAAGGTCGAGATCCCGCAGGAGGCGTTCATCGCGGCGTTGAAGATGGACGGGGATTGAGGGGGAAACGCCCACTCCTCCCCCACCCGCTCACCCCGGCGAAGGCCGGGGCCCAGGCAAAAGCCTGCCAAGCCCTCCGACGCCGGTGGGCCGCTCGTGCCATAGGCCGAACCACGGAGAACACAGAGAACACGGAGTCAGCCAATCTATCGGCTGGCGCGGCGCCTCCGTGTGCTCAGTGTTCTCTGTGTTTCCACTCCTTCCATACCGTTCGCGGAGACTCTTGCCTGGGTCCCGGCTTTCGCCGGGATGAGCGGGAGAAGGAGGGACGTGGCCGTTTACGCCCCCCTTACGTCCCGCCCCGCCTCCCCCATCGCGTCCTTACGGCCGCCGGCGGCACACTCGGCGTTCCCTCGCACCGTCCGGGTGCGGTTTCGAACGGGGTTGTTGATGGGCGCAGGTCGCTGTTCCGGGGAGGTTTCGCCGCCGCTGCCGATCGTGCCGGCGCCGCAGCCGGCCCAGGCGCCGGAAGGGCTGGAGATCCGGCATATCGGGACGGGGGAGGCGTTGTTCGCGGCGCGGGTGTTCGAGGCGGGGGAGCCGCTGTTCGAATTCGAGCGCGCGAGCTGGCGGCCGCGGCGCGACCGCTTCACGGTTGAGACGCCGGACGGCCAGCACCTCTATGACCCAATACTGGCGCGGGTGGCGCACGGCTGCGATCCCAATGGGCGGATCAGCTTTCGGCTGATGGCGCTGGTGGCGCGGCGCGACATCGCCGCCGGCGAGCTGGTCACCACCGACTACCTGGCCACCGAAAGCGCCATCGCCGACCCCTTCGACTGCCACTGCGGCGCCGCCAACTGCCGCCGGCGCGTGCAGACGCCGCCCTTCTTGCCGCCCGAGCCGCCCTCCGTCGCCGGCGAGCGGACGTGAGCGCGCGGCCAGTCTAGCGTCATCCCTTGCGGACGGGCCGCGCGGAGGGATGCGTGAAGTACTTCATCGACACCGAGTTCATCGACCAACCCTACACCCTGGACATGATCAGCATCGGCCTGGTGGCCGAGGACGGGCGCGAGTACTACGCCGAGAGCAACGAGGTGGACTGGTCGCGCGCCAGCCAGTGGACCCTGACCCACGTGAAGCCCCAGCTGGACGGGGTGGGCATGGAGCGCGAGAAGATCGGCTACGCCATCCGCCGCTTCTGCGAGCACGACCCGCACCCGGAATTCTGGGGCTATTTCCCGGCCCACGACTGGGTGGTGTTCTGCTGGCTGTTCGGCGGCATGGGTGAGCTGCCGTTCCAGTTTCCCCAGCACTGCCTGGACCTGCGCCAATGGGCCCAGAGCCTGGGCGACCCGGAGCTGCCGCACCAGGCCGGCGCGCGCCACCACGCCCTGGCCGACGCCTGGTGGACGCGAGAAGTTTGGGCGTTCCTGGCCGGGCTGGATCCGAAAACGGCGGCCGCCCTGGCGCCGCCCAAGCCCTGATCGCGCCCTGAACGTATCGGGGCGTGCTATAGGCTCGCCGCGGGCCGTGGGGGCCGGGAGACGCGCCATGATCCTCTATTCCGACGACACCTCGCCCTATTGCGCGCCGGTGCGGGCGGCGATCTACGCCAAGGGGCTGGGCCTGGCCATCGAGCCGCCGCCGGGCGGGATCAAGTCGGCCGAGTACAAGGCCCTGTCGATCACCGGCACGATCCCGGCGCTGAAGCTGGACGACGGCTCGGTGCTGCCGGAATCGGCGGTGATCCTGGGCTATCTGGACGAGAAGTTCCCCGAGAACCCGCTGCGCCCCGCCGACGCGGAGGGCCGCGCGCGGGTGGCGTTGGTGCAGCGGCTGACCGAGCAGGGGGTGCTGGGGCCTCTGGTGCAGCTGTTCCACGACTTCAGCGCGGGCCTGGGCGACGCCGCCCGCGACAAGGCGCGCGAGGCCCTGACCGTCGGCCTGACCCGGCTGGAGGCGGTGGTCGCCGCGGAGGGCTATGCCTGCGGGCCCGACTTCACCCTGGCCGACTGCATCCTGGCGCCGGCCCTGTTCGGGGTGATCGCCTGGGCGCCGGGCCTGGGCGACCCGGAGCTGCTGACCCGCCACCACAGGCTGATCGGCTATTTCCCTCGGGCGGCGGCGCATCCGGCCATCGCCAAGGTGCTGGGCGAGCTGCAGACGGCGCTGGCGGCCAGCGGGGTGAGCCTGGGGTAGCCGGCTCTCTCCGAAGCGAGGCTTGGCGGAAGAGAAGGCGGCGCCTTCAGCCCGCTTCGCCGGCGATGACAGGCGCGGGCGCTGGCTGGCCTTCCAGCCAGGCGTCGGCGCGCTCCCAGTGGTGGATCTCGTTGCAGGCGCTGCAGCGGAAGGCGTAGCGCGCGCCCGCCCCGGCCAGCTGGGCCGGGTTCATCCAGTAGCCGGTGGGAATGGCCCGGGACTTGACCGGGCAGTTGATCAGGACGCGCGGCATCGGACACACCCGCCCAGGGCCGTTCGCTGGCCCCGAGCCCCAAATAATTCAAACATATGCATCCGGCCACTATCGCCGAAAGGCCGGAAAAAAGAAAGTAAATCCCGACCCTATCCGCGGGCGCGGAAAATCAGCATGTGAAGAAGCGCCAACGTCATCAGCCCGAAAACGGGCGAAAATTTGGAATCGGGCCAAGTTTCGGCTGAGTTTTTCTGGAGGATTTCAGGGCTGCCCCGCCAGTTCGCGCTCCATGGCCTCGGCGAAGGCGATGGTGGTGTAGTCCTCCAGGTACGGGCCCATGGCCTGCAGGCCGATGGGCAGGCCGGCGGCGGTGCGGGCGACCGGGAAGGCGGTGGACGGCAGGTGCGCCAGGACGGCCATGCCCGGCCAGGCGAGCTGGTCGCCGAAGGGCGTGTCGCGGCCGTCGATCTTGAGGGTGCGGGCGGCCCAGGAGCCGTCGTCCGCGTCGGCGACATGCGGGAAGGCGGCGACGCCGAGGGTCGGGGCCAGCACGATGTCGAAGCTGTCGAACAGGTCGGCCCAGCGGCGGCGCACGGCCATCTGGCCGTCCTGCATGTCCATCCACTGGTGGGCGGTGACCGGCGGGTCGCGCTGCTGGGGCGCGCCGCGCGACATGGCTGTCATAAGCATCCCCATGTAGAGCCCGTGGGCGGCGGCGAGGTCGGGCAGCAGGTTGCTTTCGCGCGCCACCTTGGCGCCGGCCTTGCCCAGCATCAGGGCGACGTCGTCGATGGCCTTGAGGATCTCGCCGTCCACGCCGGCCACAGGGTGGCGGTCGAGGATCAGGACGCGGAAGTCGGCCAGGCGCTGGCCCCGGGCGGCGGGCAGGTCGGCGCGATAGCCCACGGCCTCCAGCCCGACGGGGCCGGCCAGGACGTCGAGGGCCAGGCGCAGGTCGCTGGCGGTGCGGGCCATGGGGCCGATGACGCCGAGCGGGGTTCCGTTGCCGTCGACGCCGGGGGGCATGTGGCCGCGCTGGGGGATCAGGTCATAGGAGGGCTTGTGGCCATAGGTGCCGCAGAAGTGCGAGGGCACGCGGATCGAGCCGCCGATGTCCGAGCCGAACTCCAGGGGCACGAAGCCCGCCGCCAGGGCCGCGGCGCTGCCGCCGGACGAGCCGCCGGGCGACTTCGACAGGTCGTGGGGGTTGTTGGTGCGGCCATAGACGGGATTGGCGCTCTGCCAGTCGCTGAGCATGGGCGGCACGTTGGTCTTGCCGAGGATCACGGCGCCGGCGCCCTTGAGGCGCTGCACCCCGACGCTGTCTTCCGGGGCGACGAAATCCTTCCAGTGGGCCATGCCCCAGGTGGTGGGCAGGCCGGCGACGTTGTGCGCCTCCTTGACCGTCATCGGCACGCCCAGCAGCGGCGCGCGCTCGCCGCGGGCCAGGGCCGCGTCGGCCGCCTTGGCCGCCGCCCGGCCGCGCTCGAAGTCGCGCACCACGACGGCATTGATCGCCTCGTCTCCCGCCTCAATGGCGGCGATGGCGGCGTCGGCCAGTTCCAGGGCGCTCACTTCGCGCGCGGCCAGGGCCTCGGCCAAGGCGCCCGCCGTGGAATGGGCGTAGTCGATCACCGTGGTCGTCGTCATCTGGGGTCTCCCTGGCCCTTCTGGCTGGCCTCTCCGGGCACGAGACCAGAGGCGGGCGGCCAAGTCCAGGCGTCTCAGGCGTCCTCCTGACGCGAGGCTTCAACAGCCAGGGCCGCGCGTTCCTCGTCCGTCAGGGTGTCGGCCGGGGCCGCCTCGGCGGCGGCCTCGCCGGGGGTGACGGCGCGGTCGGAGGTGCGTCCAGGGGCCGGGCCGGACGGCGGCTTGGGGTCGGCGGCGCTCATTCGTCCAGTTCCGGATAGTGGCGGAAGATGCCTTCCTCGTTGAACGGGATGCGGCGCGGGGACTTCAGATAGGCGGCGACGCGGCCGCGGCGCTCCACCTGGTCGGCGAGGGTCAGCACCGCGCCGATGTCGGGCGCCATGGCCGCCATGGCGTTCGGGAAGGCGTACTGCAGCCCGCGCACGACCTGGAACAGCGACAGGTCCGCGTAGGTGATGGCCGCGCCGGCCAGGCCGCCGCCGCCCGCGCCGTTGCCGGCCAGGATGCGCTCGAAGTAGCGCAGGTACTTGGGCATGCGCTCCTGGCGGAACGCCTGGGCGCGGGCCAGGGCCGGCGCCTTCTGGTCCTCGTAGTACTGGCCGGCCGAGATGGGGTGGTGGGTGTCGTGGACCTCGGCCACCAGGTCGGCGATCGTGAGCTGAAGCTGGTCGACCCACATGCGGCCCTCTTCCTCGACCGGGGCCAGGTCGTGGTGGCGGCCGAGCCAGGCGAGGATGACGGCGGTCTGGGCGATGATCTTGTCGTGCGCCTTGAGCACCGGCGGGGCGAAGGGCGGCGGGGTGGCGTAGCTGAGCCAGCTGGCCAGGTTCGCCTCGCCCCCGCCCTGGTCCGAGGGCAGGCGGGCGACATCGACGTAGTCGACGCCGGCGTCCTCCAGCGCCAGGCGCACGAACTCGCCCCGTCCCTGGATGGAAGGCCAGTAGTGAAGTTCGTAGGCCATCGCCGCCGGTCCTCCATCGCGCCCCTGGAGGCGATCGCGACACCCTAACGCGGCTTGGGGGCTTTCGGCGCCATCCGAAAAGGACCATATGGGGCCCATGCGTGAAGATGGTCCCTGGGGCTCGCCCCACGTGCGCCCCCCGGAGAAGCGTCCGGTGGGCCGTTCCCTGGCCCGCGGCTTCGCCGGCCGTTGCCCCGAATGTGGCAAGGGCCACATCTTCCAGGGCTATCTGAAGGTCCGCGACGCCTGCGAGGCGTGCGGGCACGACCTGGACCAGTACCCGTCCGACGACGGGCCGGCCTATTTCACCATCCTGATCATCGGCCACCTGGTGGTCGCGCCGCTGCTGGTGCTGTCCTTCATCTGGAAGGCGTCGCTTTGGATCGTGGTGCCGGGCACGGTGATCCCCCTGGCGGTGATCACCCTGCTCGCCCTGCCGCGCATCAAGGGCGCGGTGATCGGCATGCTCTACGCCATGCGGATCGTCCGCGAGGACGGCATGCTGCACTCCGCCGACCGGGCGGACTAGCGCCCCGCCGGCGCCGGCGAGCGCCGGAACCCCCCCAAGAACGCCACGTTCGATCCTTCGATCCCGGCGCCCGCGCGCGCCGGACCCCATCGGAGGAACGGCCATGCTTGGCACCATTCTGATCATCGTCCTGATCCTGGCCCTGCTGGGGGCCCTGCCCTCGTGGGGGTACAGCCGATCGTGGGGCTACTATCCGTCGGGCGGCCTCGGCATGGTGCTGGTGATCGTCGTGGTGCTGGTGCTGATAGGCCGCATCTAGCGCGGGCGCTTGCCTCGCTCCGCCGGCTCGCTACCCTGATCGCAACGGTTCGGGGCGGAGCAGCGTGATGGCGGATGTGGAGTTGGGGGCCGCGGTCCCGGTCGAGGCCGCCCCCGCCCAGACGCCGTCATCGCCGATGTCGCCCCTGGCCCGCGTGCGCGCCATCCTGGGCGGATCGGCGGGCAACCTGGTCGAATGGTACGACTGGTTCGCCTACGCCTCGTTCTCGCTCTATTTCGCCAAGGTCTTCTTCCCCAAGGGCGACCAGACGGCGCAGCTGCTGCAGACGGCGTCGATCTTCGCCATCGGCTTCCTGGCCCGGCCCGTCGGCGCCTGGATGATGGGGCTCTACGCCGACCGGGCGGGGCGCAAGGCGGCGCTGGTGCTGTCGGTGTCGCTGATGTGCCTGGGCTCGCTGATCGTGGCGCTAACGCCCGGCTATGCGGCGATCGGGGCGATGGCGCCGGCGATCCTGACCATTGCGCGGCTGATCCAGGGCCTGTCGGTGGGCGGCGAGTACGGGGCCAGCGCCACCTACATGTCGGAGATGGCGGGCAAGGCCAACCGCGGCTTCTGGTCGTCGTTCCAGTTCGTGACCATCATCGGCGGCCAGCTGATGGCGCTGGGCGTGCTGATCGTGCTGCAGCGGGTGCTGGACAAGCCGGCCCTGGAGGCCTGGGGCTGGCGCGTGCCGTTCGTGATCGGCGCGGCCCTGGCGGTGGTGGTGTTCGCCATCCAGCGCGGGCTGCACGAGACCGGGTCCTACGAGGCGGCCCAGGCCGAGGGCGACAAGCGCTCGGCCACCCACAAGCTGGTCATCGACCACCCGGTCGAGACGGCGATGATCTTCGTGCTGACCTCGGCCGGCTCGCTCGCCTTCTATGCCTTCACCACCTACATGCAGAAGTTCCTGACCAACACGGCCCACTTCACCAAGGACCAGGCCACCGAGATCAGCGCCGGATCCCTGGTGGTCTACCTGCTGATCCATCCGCTGTTCGGCTGGATCGGGGACAAGGTTGGGCGGCGGGTGATGCTGGCCGGCGCCTTCGGCAGCCTGGCGATCCTGACCTACCCGGTGCTGACGGCGATCTCGCACGCCACGGACGCGATGGCGGCGTTCGCCCTGGTGACCTTGGCCCTGGTCGCCCTGACCGGCTACACGGCCGTCAACGCGGTGGTGAAGAGCGAGCTCTTCCCGGCCCACATCCGCGCCCTGGGCGTCGCCCTGCCCTACGCCCTGGCCAACGCGGTGTTCGGCGGCAGCGCCGAGTATGTGGCCTTCTGGCTGAA
>JAFEEA010000055.1 GCA_018241335.1 Pseudomonadota bacterium | reverse complement strand
CGGGCAATCAGACAAAGGCGATTGCGCCACGCAATTCGAAATGTCAGCGGCGAGCGGCGATCGTGAAGTCTGCCTCAATCGCGGCGCCGGCGCCTCATCGGCGGACGACGGGATCGCGACGACCTTGGGCGGGAAACCATGCGACGGCGGCATGGCCCCCATAGGCGCGGGGCATTTTTCCTGGCGGCGCGGGCGTATCATTGTAGCGATCGGGCCGCAGGCGGAGCGCAAACCATGAGGACCACCGAGACTGCGATCGACGCCGGCGCGGGCGCCGCGCCGTCGGCCGAGCGCCGGCCCCACATCGTCATCGTCGGCGCGGGATTCGGCGGCCTGTCGGCGGCCAAGGGCCTGGCCGGCGTGGCGGCCGACGTCACCCTGATCGACCGCAAGAACCACCACCTGTTTCAGCCCCTGCTCTACCAGGTCGCCACCGCGGGCCTGGCGCCCAACCAGATCGCCACCCCGGTCCGGACCATCGTGCGCCATCAGGCCAACACCCGCGCCATCCTGGCCGAGGTCGGCGGCGTCGACCTGGCGAGAAAGCTGATCGTCACGGGCGGCCGGCGCACGCCCTTCGACATCCTGGTCCTGGCCACCGGCGCCACCCACGCCTACTTCGGTCACGACGAATGGGCCGCCCACGCCCCGGGCCTGAAGTCGCTGGAGGATGCCGTCGAATTGCGCCGCCGGGTGCTGACCGCCTTCGAAGCCGCCGAGACGGCTTGCGACCCCGCCGAACGTCGACGCCTGCTGACATTCGCCGTGATCGGCGCCGGGCCCACCGGCGTCGAGATGGCCGGCGCCATCGCCGAGCTGGCGCACCGCGCCCTCACCCGCGACTTCCGGGCCGTCCGCGACGCCAAGGCCAGGGTGCTGCTCATCGAGGCGGGCGAGCGGGTGCTGCCAACGTTCCGGCCCGACCTTTCGGCCTATGCGGCGCGAGCCCTCGCCAAGCTGGGCGTCGAGCTGAAGCTGGGCTCGGCCGTCAGCGCCATGGACGACCAGGGCCTGATGGCGGGCGCCGAGCGCATCGAGGCGGCGACGGTGATCTGGGCCGCGGGCGTCCGCGCCTCGTCCGCCGCCCGCTGGCTGGGGATCGAGCCGGATCGCGCCGGACGGGTCACCGTCCAGCCTGACCTCTCCATCGCCGGCGCACCGGACGTCTTCGTGATCGGCGACACGGCCTCGGTGGTGGGCGCCGACGGTAGGCCCGTGCCGGGGGTGGCACCCGCCGCCAAGCAGCAGGGCGAATACGTCGCCCGCCTGATCAAGGCCCGCCTGGCCGGCCGCGCCGGCCCTGGGCCGTTCCGCTATTCGGACTTCGGATCGCTGGCCACGGTGGGCCGGCGCGCGGCCGTGGTGCAGCTTGGGCGCTTCCAGTTGCGCGGCACGCTGGCCTGGCTCTTCTGGTGCGTGGCGCACATCTATTTCCTGGTCGGCTTTCGCAACCGGATCCAGGTCGGCCTCGACTGGCTATGGTCCTACCTGACCTTCGAGCGCGGGGCCCGGCTGATCACCGGCGAGGACCAGGCGGCGCGTGCGCTGAACAGCCACATCGCCGGGACCTGCGACTGCCCTTCACTCTAGGGCCTGCCCGCGCCTCGGGCGCCGGCGCCTCAACATCGCCGGAAATTCACAATTTCCCAGGCTTTGGGCGCCAGCGTGGACGGAACTGGCCGCCTTGGAGCGTATTGAGGATCAGGCCACGTCGCCCGGCGGCGCGGCAGGTTGGCAGGAGTTGGACTGGCATGGCGTTTGACACCCGGGATGTCCCCCACGACCAGACCCTGTTCCTCTGCATCCAGCAGGGGCGCACCCTGGTGCTTCACTGCAGCGCGTGCGGCAACGAGCACGTGCTGACGCCGGCGCAACTGCTGGCGGGGTTTGGCGACGACCTGGACGCGACCCTGGAAGAATTCGCAGAACGCGCCGAATGCGGCCACTGCCACTCGCTTCACGGGGTCCTCAGCCTGCAGGCGTCCTGAGCCCCGTCACGGCCTCAGCATCGTCCAGGGCCGGGACTGGCGCATGTCCAGGCCGCAGAGCCCGTGCAGGTCGTGGCGCGCCGCATAGGCGCCCACCCTGGCGAGGTAGTCCGGCGCGCGCGGGCTGGCGAAGTCCCAGTCCGGCGGATTGAACGTCGAGAACCCGTTGACCGTCGGCAGCCGCCAGAGTTGCGCCAGCAGCATGGCGTCGACGTTGTGCGGATAGACACGGTCGGCGATCTCCTTCTTGTAGAAGCCTTCGCCCGCGCGGGCCTTGACCACGAAGAAGCTGCGGCACGCCGCGGGCGGCGGCGGGATCGCCGCCAGGGCCGCGCGCTGGGCCGAACGGCTGAGATCGGCCGCCGACTGCAGGTTGATGTTCTCCGCCACGAGCAGGGCGACCAGCCCAAACGCCGCCGCAGGCCGGGCGATGCGCAATCCTTCCCAGCGCTCCCTCAACACCTCGAACACAAGGATCAGCGCCGGCAGCAGCAGGAAGAGTTGGTAGCGCACGACGGTGCGCAGCCCGTTGCCGCCCGGAACGATCGGCCCGATCAGCCGCCAGGGCGATACGGGCCCGAGCTGAATCGTCAGCAGCCATGTCCCCAGAATGCTCAGCGCCAGGGCGCGCACCGGGATGGAGGCCGGCGGCGCGACCGCTCCGGAGCGCCTCAGGGTCTGGCGCATGGCCAGGACGAAGAGCGCGAAAAAGGCGAGCGGGAAGCCACTGGCGTGTTCATCGACCACCAGCTTGCTGGGCAGCACGGCCAGCAGCGCCCGGTTGATCCATCCCCAGAGAAGGTTTCTCGGGCCCACGTTCACCGGGTCGAGGGGCATCACCAGATAGTTCTGGGCGTCGCCGAAGGGGTGGGCCCCCGTCTCCACGACCTTGGGAAGATAGACCCACAGGAATGGCGCGCTGAAGATCGCGAACGCCAAGCCGGCGGCGGCGAAGACGGCGCCGTGGCGCCGGGTCAGCGTCCAGATGGCCGCCGGCCGGCGATGGCCGCTCGCCCACAGCCAAGCCGCCGCGAAGGCGCCGCCGAAGAAGAGCGCGAACCAGGCCATGTAGAAGCTGGTCAGCAGCCACGCGGCCAGCAGCGCCGCCGCCCCGACCGCCCAGAGGATGGCGGCAGCGCGCTTTTCCGCCACTTCGGCCCGCCAGGCCCGGATCACCAGAAGGAAGAACAAGGGCTGCAGGCCGATCGACTGCAATTGGGCGTGAACGGACTGCAGCCCCAGCCCGTTGCTGATCGAGAACAGGCATGCCGCCAGCAGCGCGGGGTTCGGCCGCCAACCCAGCCCGCGGCGGAACAGGGCGTGGGCCGAGAAGAAGCCGATGCTCTTGAAGACCAGGGCGTTGAGCGTGTCCGACCAGAACGGGTCGAACGCCAGGCGCAGCAGGCTGTAGACGGCCCCGAACAGGAAATAGCCGTCGTTGTAGCCCAGGGTGTCGCCATAGGGGTGGAAGTAGAGCGGCGTGCGCCAGTCCCCGGCGCCGTGGAACACGTTGCGCCAGTGTTCCAGGATGCTGATCTCGATCAGCCCGTCGGCGCGGTCTCCGAACCCGAGGTCGAAGCCGCTGGCGATCACGTCACGCAGGCAAAACGCCATGGCCAGGGCCCAGACCCCGAGCACCAGCGCGATTCGCCAGAACACCGGCCGCGCGGGCGCCCGCTCGATCGTCGCGCGCTCGCCAAGGGCGTCGGCTACCACGGGCGTCGCCCTGGCTGGCCGGCCGCCAGCCTGTGTCCGGATGAAGTCCCTGTCGACATGAAACGCCCCCATCGGGTCCACTGCCCAGCGGAACCGATGGCGCTCTACCCGCGAGGGCGGCGAGGTTCAACCTCGAGCGGCAATTCGTCATGTGAAGGCCCACGAGACGCCTGTTGCCTCTCGCGAGCCCGGCCGCGGAGGCTTAAGAACGGGGCGGAACGATTTCCTGTCTCGGGGGGCCGATGCCTGAAGCCACGCAAGCCGCCACGCCCATGCCGGGCGCGGTCCAAGCCTTGCGCATTCACGCCGGGTGGGCCGCGCTCATCGGCGCCGGCGCCCTGGCCCAGTGGCTCCTGACGCCCCTGCTGCCCGGCCCTTCGGACTTCCTTCTCTACATGCCCGCGGTTCTCGCGGCCGCGTGGTTCGGCGGACTTCTGCCCGGGTTGGCGGCGACCGGCCTGGCCCTGGTCGCCGACGGACTGGTGGGCCATGGCTTCGCCGGCGAGGAACCCAGCGCGGTGATCTTCGCCCTTGTCGGCGCCGGCGCGGCCATCGCGGGCGGCCAGATGCAGACCGCCCGTGACCAGAGCGCCGAGATCACCCGACACCTTCGCGAGCGCGAGGCGCACCTGCAGTCGATCCTGGACACCGTCCCGGAAGCCATGATCGTCATCGACACGCGCGGCCTGATCCAGTCCTTCAGCGCCGCGGCCGAACGCCAGTTCGGCTGGACCCGGGCCGAGGTGACCGGCCGCAACGTCGACATGCTGATGCCCTCGCCGTATCGCGAGGCGCACGACGGCTACATCCATCGCTACCTGTCCACCGGCGAGCGGCGGATCATCGGCATCGGCCGCGTCGTGGTAGGCCAGAGGCGCGATGGCTCGACCTTCCCCATGGAACTGGCGGTCGGCGAGATGCGGGTCGGCGACAGCCGCTTCTTCACCGGCTTCATCCGCGACCTGACCGAGAGCCAGGAAGCCGAAACCCGGCTGCAGGAGCTGCAGTCCGAACTGGTGCACGTCTCGCGCCTGACCGCCATGGGCGAGATGGCCTCGGCCCTGGCTCACGAGCTGAACCAGCCGCTGTCGGCCATCGCCAACTACCTGCGCGGTTCGCGCCGGCTGCTCGACAAGAACGACCCCAAGGATGCGCCGCGCCTGGCCGAGGCCCTGGACAAGGCGGCCGAGCAGGCGCTGAGGGCCGGCGATGTCATCCGCCGCCTGCGCGACTTCGTGGGCCGCGGCGACACCGAGCGGCGCGTCGAGAGCCTGGGCAAGCTGGTGGAAGAGGCCAGCGCCCTGGCCCTGGTCGGCGCCAAGGAACACGGCATCCGCACCAGTTTCCGCTTCGATCCGGCCGGCGACCTGGTGCTGGCGGACCGCGTTCAGATCCAGCAGGTTCTGATCAACCTGGTGCGCAACGCCATGGACGCGATGCTGGAGAGCCCTCGCCGCGAACTTTCGGTGACCACCCGCGCCGGCGACGACGGCTTCACGACGGTCTTTGTCTCGGACACGGGTTCGGGTATCAGCCCGGAGGTGAAAGCGCAGCTGTTCCAACCCTTCATGACCACCAAACGCAGCGGCATGGGCGTCGGCCTTTCCATCTGCCGCACGATCGTGGAAGCTCATGGAGGATCGATCTGGGCCGACACGAATCCCGCGGGCGGCACGACCTTCGCCTTCACCCTCCCCAACGCCGACGGGGCCCTGGATGACTGAATCGACCGTACATCTCATCGACGACGACGCGGACGTGCGCGAGTCGTTGGCTTTCCTGCTGTCCACGGCCGACATCGAGGCGATCACCTACGACTCGGCGGCGACGTTCCTGGAGGTCGCGGCCGACGCGCGCGGGTGCGTGATCACCGATATCCGCATGCCGGACATCGACGGCATGGAGCTGGTCCGCCGCCTGAAGAGCATGGGCTGCGACCTGCCGATCATCGTCATCACCGGCCACGGCGACGTGCCGCTGGCGGTCGAGGCCATGAAAGCCGGCGTCCGGGACTTCATCGAGAAGCCCTTCGACGACGACGTGATCCTGGGAGCCGTCCATCAGGCTTTGCGCAGTCGCGCCGAGTCGGCGGCGGAAGCCGGCGAACGGGCCGAGATCCAGGCCAGGCTCAACACCCTGTCCCCGCGCGAGCAGCAGGTCCTGGAAGGGCTCGTGGCGGGCAAACCGAACAAGGTGATCGCCTTCGACCTCGATATCAGCCCGCGCACGGTGGAAATCTACCGGGCGCACGTGATGACCAAGATGCAGGCGCGCAGCCTGTCGGAACTGGTGCGCTTCGTCCTGATCTCGAAGGCCGGCTGAGCCCTTAGGGATCAGTCGCGGGCGGCGCGGCCGCTAAGCGCCAGATCGATGTGGCGGCGAAGTTCGCCGTCGAGCAGAGGCTTCTCCACGATCTGCACCCCGGCGCGGGCGGCCTCGCGTCGCCGGCGATCATCCGGAGCCGTGGTGATGACGATGGCCGGGGCCGCGACGCCCTGGCGCCGCAGCATCGCGACCAGGGCCAGCCCGTCCATGTCGGGAAGCTTGAGGTCCACCACAAGACAGTCGGCGCCGCCCAGCCGCGTGTCGTCAGCCGCCGCCTGGCCGCGATCATGGCCGGCCACGGTGAAGCCGTCAGCCTCCAGGGCGAAGGTCAGGGCCGAGAGCAACGAATGGTCGTCCTCCACGAGCACGATCAAGGGGGAGTGCTGGGCTTGGGCCAGGGTCGTCTCTCTCGCAGCGCGGCAAAACGGTCAGGGGCTTGAGCCTGCAGACTGCGGTGGTGGGACGCGCGCCGCCTTGACCTGCGTCAAGGCGCTTTTTGGCCCGCGCGGCTAGCGACCTACGTAGGGTCCCTTAGGTGTTGAACCCGAATTTCGCGCGAGGAGCCAGGCCGGTACCCATTCATCGTCAACGCCCCACCGGAGTGGAAACGATGTCCGCCTCTCTCGCCACCGCCTCCACCGCCGCTGCCTGGCCGATGCCCCAAGCGGGCCGGATGGCGCCGCCCTCCGACGACCTGAACCTGGTCGGCCCGACGGTCACCTTCTCCCGCGACCAGGAAATCCACGGCGAGGGCGAGCCGGCCGAGCACGTCTACAAGGTGGTGCGCGGCGCCGTTCGCGCCTTCCGCATCCTGGCCGACGGTCGCCGCCAGATTTCGGACTTCTACCTGCCCGGCGACACCTTCGGGCTGGAAGCCGGCCTCACCTACCGCACAAGCGCCGAAGCCCTGATCGACACCCAGGTGATCGTGGTCCGCCGCGGCAGCCTGACGGACGGCGCCCTGGAAGACTCCGACCTCGCCCGCCGCCTGTGGCGCCTGGCGGTCGGTGATCTGCAGCGCAGCCAGGACCATGTGCTGATGCTGGGCCGCCGTAGCGCCGCCGAGCGCGTGGCCAGCTTCCTGATGGACCTCGCCGAGCGGATGAAGGCCGGCTCGCGCCTGGAGCTGCCGATGTCCCGCCAGGACATCGCCGACTATCTGGGCCTGACTATCGAGACCGTGTCGCGCACCCTGACCCAGTTCCAGGAGAGCGGCCTGATCGAGGTGCCCGCGTGCCGCTCGATCCGCCTGCCCGACATGCGCGCCCTCGCCGAACTCTGCGAATAGCCGGCGCGAGACTTCCAGAACAGCCAACCAAGAGGAGCAACCCATGCCCCACGTCGACACTGTCCAGACGATCTACCTTTCGGGCGTCATCATCGCCTTCAGCCTGTTCGCCGTCGTCCTGGCGTTCGGCAACCTCTACGCCCGCACCAAGGAGTAGCCTCCAACCCCGTTTCCCATTGGCGCTGACCCTTCGTCCCCCGACCCGTCAGCGCCTAGAGGGCGAGCCGAAACCCCTTCGGCTCGCCCTTTTCTTTTGGGCTCACACCACCCGCGAGTGACGCAGGGCCGAGCGATCGAGGTAGGCGTCGAAGGGAGCGCAGGCCGAGCGGACGAAGGGGCGTCCCAGCTCGGTCACCGCGATGGTGCCGCCCACCCGCTCCACCAGGCCGTCATCTTCGAGCGGCTTGAGCTCCGCCACGGCGGCGTCCAGCTCCGACGCCTTGCGGAAGTGGCGGGCGGCGACGGCGTCGAGGTTGACGGTCATGTCGCACATCAGCCGCTCGATCACCTCGCCGCGGAACCGATCCTCTTCAGTCAGGGCCACGCCCCTCGCCGTGGCCAGGCGGCCTTCGCCGATGGCGGCGCGCCACAGCAGTTCCGACGGCTGGTTCTGGACATAGCCCTGCGGCAGGGCGCCGATGGCAGAGACGCCGAAGCCGATCAGGGTGTCGGCGCCGTCCGTGGTGTAGCCCTGGAAATTGCGATGCAGCGCGCGTCTGGCCAGGGCGACGGCCATGGGATCGTCCGGACGGGCGAAGTGGTCCATGCCGATGGTCACATAGCCCTCCGCCGTCAGGCGGTCCGCGGCGAGCTGGCTCTGCTCCAGGCGCTCGGCGGCGCCCGGCAGTTCATTGTCGGCGATCAGCTTCTGGTGCGACTTCATCCACGGCACGTGGGCGTAGCCGAAGAGCGCGATGCGGTCCGGGTTGAGCGTCAGCACCTGGTCCAGGGTATGGATCACGTCGGCCGCGCGCTGGCGCGGCAGGCCATACATCAGGTCGAGATTCAGGGCCTTGACGCCGGCGGCGCGCAGGAAGCCGGCGGCCCGCTGGACGACCTCGAAGGGCTCATGGCGATTCACGGCCGCCTGGACGTCGGGCGACAGGTCCTGCACGCCCAGGCTGGCGCGGTTCAGACCGTGGAAGGCAGCGGCCTTGGCCCAGGTCTCGGTGAGCTGGGCGGGATCCAGTTCGGCGGCGATCTCGGCGTCCAGGTCGACATGGAAGGCCTGGCGCAGGGCGCCGAACAGCACCGCCAGGTCGTCGATGCCCAGCATGTTGGGCGTGCCGCCGCCCAGGTGGATCGAGGCCGCGCGGGCCTTGCCCGGCAGCAGGTCCTCGACCATGGCGATCTCTTCGCGCACCAGGGCGACATAGTCGCTGATCGACTCGCCGCGGTTCACCACCCGGGTGTTGCAGCCGCAGTACCAGCAAAGCCGCGCGCAGAACGGGATGTGGGCGTAGAGCGACACCGGCCGGTCCAGCGGCAGGGCCTTCAGCCACTCGGCATAGGTCTGGGGTCCCACCTCGGGGGTGAACTGCACGGCGGTCGGATAGCTGGTGTAGCGGGGCGCGCGCGTATCGTACTTGGGCAGCAGCGCCAGGCGGCGCAGGTGGGTGGCGGTGGTGCAGGACAAGCTGGTCATGACGGCTCCGGAACGAGGCCGTCATATTGGCCCGGCCGCATCCCCCGCGACCTGATCTGGATCAACCGGGCCGGTCGTCCAGCTGGTCGTTCAGGATGCGCGCCGCGTCGCCCTGCGGGTCGTCGTACTGGCCGTTGCGGACCGTCCAGAAGAAGGCGCCCAGCCCGATCAGTGCGATCAGGACCGATGCGGGCGCCAGGAACAGCAGGATGGTCATCGGCGCGCGGCCCAGGTCATGCGCAGGGCGTTCAGGGTGACGACCAGCGACGAGCCCGACATGGCGAGGGCCGCCACGAACGGGTTGATCAAGCCTAGCATGGCCGCCGGCGCCGCCACCAGATTGTAGGTCGCCGAGAAGGCGAAGTTCTCCAGCGCCCGGCGCTTGGCGGCCCGGGCGACATCGATGGCGTCGACCACCGCCATCAGCCCCTCGCCGTTGAACACCAGGTCCGCGGCGTTCTGGCTGGCGTCCACCGCCGCGCCGGGCGCCATGGAGGCGTGGGCCTTGGCCAGGGCGGCGGCGTCATTGAAGCCGTCGCCGACCATCAGGGTCTTGCGGCCGGCGGCCTTCAGCGCGTCGATCGCCGCCGCCTTGCCGATCGGGGTCATGCCGGCTTGCCACGTTGCCGCGCCGACCGCCTCGGCCGTGCGCCCGACCGCGGCCGCAACGTCGCCGGACAGGATCTCGACGGTCAGTCCGCGCGCCTTCAGCGCCGCCAGGGCCTGGGCAGCGTCGGCGCGCGGGGTGTCGGCGAAGGTCAGGCGCGCCGGCGGCTCACCCTCGAAGGCGAACCACAGCTCGGTCTCGCTGGCCGAAGCCTGTTCGACGCCCAGGAAGGACGCCCGGCCGAGGCGCGCGGGGCGGCCATCGATCAGGCCCTCGACGCCTTGGCCGGCGGTTTCCTTGACCTCGTTGGCCACCGGTCCGGCGCCGGCGGCGCGCGCCAGGGCCTTGGCCAGCGGATGGCGCGAAGCGCGGGCCAGCGGCGCGGCCGCGGCCAAGACCTGCGGCGAGCCTTCCAGCAAGGTCGGACGCCCCTCGGTCAGGACGCCGGTCTTGTCGAAGACCACGTGATCGACCTCGGCCAGGCGCTCCAGCGCCGCGCCGGACTTCACCAGCACGCCCTTGCGGAACAGCCGCCCGCTGGCGGCGATCTGCACGGCCGGCACCGCCAGGCCCAGGGCGCAGGGGCAGGTGATGATCAGGACCGCCGCGGCGCGCAGCAGGGCCTCGCGCGGGCCGAGCCCCAGCAGCCAGCCCCCAACGAAGGTCACCAGGGCCAGGGTGTGGACCACCGGCACATAGATCGACGCCGCCCGGTCGGCCAGGCGCACATAGGCCGACTTGGACTGGGCGCCCGCCTCCATCAGCCGGGCGATGGCGGCCAGGCTGGAATCCTGGGAACGGGCGGCCGCGCGGATCACCAGGCGGCCTTCCAGATTGAGCGCGCCGGCGCTGATCGAGCTGCCAGGGCCGACGGTGGCGGCCAGGGTCTCGCCGGTGATGACGGCGTTGTCGAGGCTGGAGGTCCCCGCCTCTACCTGGCCATCCACGGGCGCGCGTTCGCCCGGCGCGATGGCCAGCAGGTCGCCCGGCGTCACGTCGGCTACGGGCACCGCGTGTTCGATGCCGGCGTCGTCCAGGCGGCGCGCCACCGGCGCCTGCAGGGCCAGAAGGTCCCGCGCGGCGCTCTGGGCGGTGGAGCGCAGGCGATGATCCAGCCAGCGCCCGATCAGGAGCAGGAACAGGAGGGTCACGGCGGCGTCGAAGTAGGCGTGCCGGCCGCCCTGGAGGGTCTCCGAGAAGCTGACGATCAGGGTCAGGATGACGCCGATGGAGATCGGCACATCCATGTTCGCCTTGCCGCGCTTCAACGACGCCCAGGCCGACTGGAAGAACGGCATGCCCGCATAGAGGGCGCAGGGCGCGGCCACCAGGGCGGCGAACCAGTACATGACGGTGCGGGTGGAGGCGTCCAGCTCCTGGCCGAACAGTCCGGCCCAGACGGGCACCGTGAACATCATCACGTTGCCGGCCCCGAAGCCGGCGACGCCTAGAGCCAGGGTCAGGCGCCGGCCCTCCTTGTCCTCGGCCTTCTTGGCTTCGGCCGGATCGAACAGGGTCGCCTGGTAGCCCAGGTCGTCGAGGGCGGCGATCACCCGCGCCGGGTCCCCGGCCGACTTGAACACCACGCTCAGCTTGTGCGTCGTCAGGTTCAGGCGCGCGCGGGCGACGCCCGGCGTCGCCTCCACGCCGCGCTCGATCTTGGCCATGCAGGCGGCGCAGCGTGCGCCGGGCACCAGCAGCTCCAGCGTGGCCTCGCCGCCCGGGCGCTGGTCCAGGAAGGCGCTGAGGTCGGCGTCGAGGCTGGTCACGGCAGGATCAGCCTGTGCTCGGCCAGGGCCTTGTCGCCGTGCTCGTCATGGGCGGTGACTTCCAGGTCCCAAGCCCCGGACAGCGGCCCCACGTTGGCCGAATAGACCCCCGGCGCCGTTTCGCTGAAGGTCGCCACCTTGCGGCCGGTCTCGGTCGCCGGGCGCTGCAGCTGCGCCACCACGTGCAGGTCGCCCAAAGGCGCGCCCTTGGCGTCGAAGGCCTGGACGGTCAGGGCGCCGTTGGCGTCGCCGCCGGCGTCGATCTTCCAGCCCAGCGCCCGCTGGGCCCGCTCCTGGGCCAGGGCCTTGTTGTAGGCCAGGCCGTCCTCGTAGGGCGTCACCGACGCCTCGCCGGGGAAGGTGCGGTAGGCCTGCACCATGAAGATGGTGTTCACGGCGATGTCGGCGCCGAAGAACAGCAGGAAGCCGACCAGCACGTGCCAGCCCTTGAGAACGAAGTGGGGGCGGGTCTCGGTGACGCTCATGGCGTGTTCGCGGCTCCGGAGAGGAAGACCGAGCGCTTTTCGGTCTGGATATCGGCGCTACGCAGATGGAAGGTGACGGGCACGCTCGGGGCGGACAGCGCCTGGGCCTGCGCCGTGACCAGCACCCGCAATGACCCCACCTGGTCCGGCTCCACCGTCATGGTCAGGGCGCCCTTGGTGGCGTCCATGCCCGGCGTCTTCAGGACGTCGCCCGGCAGCCCTTCCAGGGTGACCTGGAAAGTCTGGCGCGCGAAGGTCCGGTTGGCGACCTTGAGCGTATAGCCGTCGCGGATCGAGCCGTCGTGCAGGCGCACGAAGGTCGGATTGCGGTCACGCAGGACGTCGAACACCACCGGTTCGCGGTTGACGAGACCCCAGATCATCAGGCCCGACACCAGCGCCAGCGCGCCGGCGTAGTAGATCGTCCTGGGCCGGATGAAATCATAGCGCGGCTTGTTCCCGCAGGCCCGAGCCTCCACCGCATGATCGGTGTCATAGGCGATAAGGCCGCGCGGCCGGCCGATCTTGTCCATGATCTCGTCACAGGCGTCGACGCAGAGGCCGCAGTTGATGCACTCCAACTGCGCCCCGTCGCGGATGTCGATGCCCATCGGGCAGACGATGACGCACTGGTTGCAGTCGATGCAGTCGCCGCGGCCTTCCCAGCTTTCGTTCTTCTTGTGCGGGCCGCGCGGTTCGCCCCGCTCGTGCAGGTACATGACCTGCAAGGTGTGCTCGTCGAACATCGCCCCCTGGATACGGGGCCAGGGGCACAGGTAGGTGCACACCTGCTCGCGCATGCCGCCGGCCAGGGAATAGGTCGTGAAGGTCAGGACGGCGGCCGAGATGTAGGCCGTCAGCGGCGCCTGGCCGACCCACAGCTGCTTCCACAGCGTCGGAGCGTCGTGGAAATAGAAGATCCAGGCGCCGCCCGTGGCCGCGCCGATGGCCAGCCACGTCAGGTGCTTGCCGCCCTTGCGCCAGGCCTTGTCGAAGGACATCGGCGCCGCGTCCAGGCGCATGCGGGCGTTGCGGTCGCCCTCCCACAGGCGCTCGACGGCGATGAAGAGGTCCGTCCAGACCGTCTGGGGGCAGGCGTAGCCGCACCACAGGCGCCCGAACAGGGCCGATGTCAGGAACAGCGCCAGGGCCGCCATCACCAGCAGCCCGGTGATGAAATAGACCTCCTGGGGCCACAGCTGGATGAAGAAGAAGTAGAAGCGCCGTCCGGTGAAATCCACCAGCACGGCCTGCTGCGGCAGGCCCTCCGGCCGATGCCAGCGGATCCAGGGCGTGGCGTAGTAGATGCCCAAGGTCACCACCAGCAGCGCCCACTTGATCATCCGCCACCGGCCATGGACCAGCTTGGGATAGATCGGGGTGCGCGGCTTGTAGAGGCCGCCGCCATGTTGGGACTTGGCCTTGGTCGCCTTGGCGACGGAAACGGGCCCCTGGTGGGACCCGTCCGGCTTCGGCTCTCGACGCTCGATTACTGTGACCATGGTGGTCCGCCAGCCTTCCCTACTTACTTACCGCCGGCATTGGCGTGGATGTAGACAGTCAGCGCCTTGATCGTATTGGCGTCAAAACGCTTGCCCCAGTTCGGCATCACGCCGCCGTGACCATTCCAGATCTGGTCCTTGATCGAGGCGCGATCCGACCCATAGAGCCAGTCCGCATCGGTCAGGTTCGGCGCGCCGAACTGCTGGTTCCCGAGCCCTTGCGGGCCGTGGCAAGAGGCGCAGTTCGCCTGGAACACCGGCGCCGCGGCGGCCGCCATGGCGGTGTTGGCCGGGCGGTGCGACAGGGACACCACATATTCGGTCAGATTGTCGATCTGGCCCGGCTGCAGGATCTGGTCGCGGCCGAAGGCCGGCATCTGGGAGGTCCGCGCTTCCGGATCGGTCGAGCGCACCCCGTGGGTGATGGTGCGCTGGATATCCTCCAGCGAACCGCCCCACAGCCACACGTCGTCACGAAGGTTCGGATAGCCCTTGGCCCCCGTGCCGCCGGTGCCGTGGCAGGTGGCGCAGTTGTCCCCGAAGATCGACTGGCCCACCGCCAAGGCGTAGGCCTGAAGCTGCGGGTCCTTCTCGATCGTGGCCAGGTCGGCCGTCGCCAGGCGGGACGCCTGGGCGCTGCGCTGGGCCTTCAGGGCCGCCAGGTCGGTGACGACCTGGGCCCGGTCAGACTTGTGCAGAATGCCCGGCGCATAGCCGGTGATCCCGGGCCAGGAGGGCATCAGGATCCAGTACACGACGGCGAACGCAATCGAGGCGTAGAAGATCCACAGCCACCACCGCGGCAGCGGCGTATCCAGTTCCTTGATCCCGTCCCACTCGTGGCCAGTGGTCTCCATGCCCGAATGGGCGTCGGTTTCCTTGTTGCCAGCCATCTCTAGATCTCCTCGTCGAGGGGCAGGCGGGCGGCGCGCCGGAACTCGTCACGTTTCTTGGGCCACATCGCGTAGGCCAAGCCGCCAAGGAAAATCAGGAAGAAGTAGACGGCCCCGCCCTGCTGGGCGATGCGGGCCATGGTCTCGTAGGTCATGGCCTCACCGCTTGTTCGCCGGCGCATCCGCTTTGTAGGTGGAGAAATCCACCAGCGTGCCGGTCATCTGCAGGTAGGCGATCAGGGCGTCCAATTCGGACACGCGGGTCGGATCGCCGTCGAAGTCACGCACGTTCAGCTTGGAGCCGTAGTGGCTCTTCAGCGCCCGTCCGCTGACGGTCGGATCGGCCTGGGCCAGGAGGTCGTCCTGGGCCGAGGCGATCTCAGCGTCGGTGTAGGGCACGCCCAGCCGCTGCATCGCGCGCATCTTGTCGGCAACGTCGCGGTAGTCGAGGTCCTTCTTCGCCAGGAAGGCGTAGGGAGGCATCACCGACTCCGGCACCACCGAACGGGGGTCGATAAGGTGGTCACGGTGCCAGGCGTCCGAGTACTTGCCGCCGACCCGCGCCAGATCAGGCCCCGTACGCTTGGAGCCCCACTGGAAGGGATGGTCGTACATGCTCTCGGCGGCCAGGCTGTAGTGGCCATAGCGTTCGACCTCGTCCTTGAGCGGACGGATCATCTGCGAGTGGCACAGGTAGCACCCTTCGCGGATGTAGATGTCGCGCCCCTCCAGCTCGAGCGGGGTGTAGGGGCGCATCCCGTCCACCTTCTCGATGGTGCTCTGCAGGTAGAAGAGCGGGGCGATCTCCACCAGGCCGCCGATCGAGACCACCACAATGATGGCGATCAGGAGCAGCAGCGAGTGGCGTTCGAGTTTGCCGTGACGGGCGAAGAACGTGGAGGATGTGGCTGCCATCGGTCTTACTCCGCCGGAATGGCCAGAGGCGCGGGCGCCAGGTTGGCCTTGAGTTCGGCGGGCTCGGAGGACGGCATCCCCACGGTGCGCACCAGGTTGTAGATCATGATGAGGAATCCGGTGAGGTACATGACGCCGCCGATCAGCCGGACCACGTTCTCGACGTGCTTGGCGGCCACGGTTTCGACGAAGCTGTAGGCGAGGAAGCCCTGCGGCGTGTATTCGCGCCACATCAGGCCTTCCATGATCCCGGAGACCCACATCGCGGTGATGTAGAGCAGGATCCCCGTGGTCGCGATCCAGAAGTGCCACTCCACCAGGGTGTTGGAGTAGAGGCTCTTCTTCTTCCACAGCCACGGAACCATGCAGTAGATGCAGCCGAAGGTGACGAAGCCGACCCAGCCGAGCGCGCCCGAGTGGACGTGACCGATGGTCCAGTCGGTGTAGTGCGACAGGGCGTTGACCGCCCGGATCGACATCACCGGACCTTCGAAGGTCGACATGCCGTAGAAGGCCAGCGACACGATCAGCATCCGGATGACCGGATCGGTGCGCAGCTTGTCCCACGCCCCCGACAGGGTCATCAGGCCGTTGATCATCCCGCCCCAGGACGGCATCCACAGCATCACCGAGAAGGTCATGCCGAGGGTCTGGGTCCACTGCGGCAGGGCCGTGTAGTGCAGGTGGTGCGGGCCGGCCCAGATGTAGATGAAGATCAGGGCCCAGAAGTGCACGATCGACAGGCGATAGCTGTAGATCGGCCGCTCGGCGCGCTTGGGGATGAAGTAGTACATCATCGCCAGGAAGCCGGCCGTCAGGAAGAAGCCGACGGCGTTGTGGCCGTACCACCACTGCACCAGGGCGCTCTGCACGCCCGACCACACCGAATAGCTCCTGTGGTTCAGGAAGCTGACCGGCAGGGCGGCGTTGTTCGTCAGGTGCAGGATGGCGATGGTGACGATGAAGGCCAGGTAGAACCAGTTCGCCACATAGATGTGCGGCTCTGTGCGCTTCCAGATCGTGCCCAGGAAGACCAGCAGATAGGCGACCCACACGATGGTGAGCCACAGGTCCGTCAGCCATTCCGGCTCGGCGTACTCCTGGCTCTGGGTGATCCCCACCAGGTAGCCGAGGCCGGCCAGGCAGATGAACAGCTGATAGCCCCAGAACACGAACCACGGCAGCATGCCGCCGAAGAGGCGGGCCCGGCAGGTGCGCTGCACGACCCAGAAGGACGTCGCGATCAGGGCGTTGCCCCCGAAGGCGAAGATCACCGCCGAGGTGTGCAGGGGCCTGAGGCGCCCGAAGTTCAGGAAGCCGAAGTCCGAGAAGTAGAAGATTCTCGGGAACGACAGCTGGGCCGCGATGATGCAGCCCACCAGCATGCCGGCGACGCCCCAGAACATGGTCGCGATGACGCCGGCCCGGATCACACCGTCCGAGTACTTGTCCTGCGGGCTCTTGAGAGTCCCGCCGAAGATGCCGCCGGTGAGGGCGAAGGCCCCCAGGGTGAAGGCGGCGATGAAGATGTAGCCTTGGAACTGGAACAGCGGGTCGTGCGACGCCGCGGTGGCCAGGATGGCGACGAGATCCAAAAGGGCTGTGGCGATCAGGAAGTAGACCGCCTCACCCGAGGTCTCGCCGCGTTTGACAGGAAGTGTGACCATGAATCCTTGCCCAACCCGAGTTTGCGCCTAGGTGCCGCGAGCCCCTCCGGTTCGCCTTGATGGAGATCAAGGAGCGGAGCAGCTGGCTGAGGCAGGGTGTCGCCCAAGCCGCCGCCTGGCCGGCGCCAGAGGACTTTTCGAGGACTTTTCGAGGCATGCGCGAATCCCTCCCCCACGGCATGGACGCCGCCACGCGTGGCATGACTGTCGTCGGCGCCACCGCCGCGTCCGGCGGCGCTGTTTGGTATGTCGCGCTGATGCAAAAGCTGTGGGCCGCGACGGCTTTCGGCCCGATCTGCGGCCATTCGGACCTGCTGGGCCCTCATTGCCCGTCCTGCTACGCGGCCCTCGGCCTGGCGGGCGTAGGCCTGGCCATGCTGGCCGCCGCCGAGTCGCGCCGAGCGGCGTCGCCCAAGCCGCGCACGGTCCGCTCCTAGCCGGGTTCCTGTTTACCCAGCGTGAGTGATGTCATCGGGGCCTGTCGCGACCTCCGGCCGCGATTCGTGACCGGACGCCGCCCGGCGGCCCCTCATTTCAGGGATTTCACCACCCGCACCAGCGACAGGTCCTCTGACGGGCCGGCCCTGAAGCCGAGGTCCCGCGCCACCTGCAGCATGCGGTGGTTGCCACGCTCGACCTCGCCATAGATTCGCGTCAGGCCCCGGCTCTGGCCAAAGTCCACGACGCGCGACAGCAAGGCATGGCCGAGCCCCTGGTGCTGGCGATCCGACCGGACCATGAGCGCGAACTCCGCCTCCACCCCTTCGGGATCGGACGCCAGGCGAGCGACGCCCAGAATGTCGCCCTGTGGCGTCACAGCGCACAGCGCCATCTCGCGGTCGTAGTCGATTTGCGACAGGCGCGCGGCCCACTCCTCCGGCAGGCGGCGCAGGCCGCTGCGAAACCTCAGTCGCACGTCCTCTGCAGAGCTGCGATCCACCAAGGCCATCAATCCCGGCGCGTCCTCCGGCCGGATCGGCCGCACCGCCAGGCGCGCGCCGCCGGCCAGTTCCAGTTCGCCGACGAGGTCGTCCGGATAGGGTTTGATCGCGGGCGCCGGGGCGGCGACCCCCGGGGCCGAGACCCGGATGCGAGCGTCCACGGCCACGACACCGCCCGCATCTGCGAGCAGGGGATTGATGTCGAGCTCGGCGAGGCCGTCCAGTTCCACAGCCATGCGCGACAGGCGCACCAGGGTGTCGGCGACGGCGTCCAGGTCGGCGGGCGGGCGGTCACGATAGCCGGCCAGCAGCTTCGACACCCGCGTGCGGCCGATCATGTCCAAGGCCAGGTGCGCGTTCAACGGCGCCAGGCCGATGCTGCGGTCGGCCACCACCTCCACCGACGTTCCCCCGGAGCCGAAGAGGACAATGGGACCGAAGGTGGGATCGAGAGCGATGCCCGCGATCAGCTCCTCGGCGTGGGGCCGCTCGACCATCGCCTGCAGCATGAAGCCTTCGATCCTGGCCGCGGGCGCGGCGCGGGCGACGTTGGCCAGCATCGCCTCGGCCGCCGCGGCGACCACTTCGCCGCCGCTTAGCCCCAGGACAACGCCTCCGACGTCCGACTTATGAGAGATGTCGGGCGACAGGATCTTCAGCGCCACCGGCCCGCCCAGGCTGTCGGCGACCTTGGACGCCTCGCTCGGCGTCGCGGCGGTCAGCGTCCTCGCCACCGGAACGCCGTAGGCCGTCAGCACCGTCTTGGCCTCCGGGTCGGTGAGCAACGCCCTGCCCTCGCCGCGGGCCTTGTCCAGAATGGCCTGGGCCCCGGCCCGATCCGGCGCCGGTCCGTCCTGGGCCGAGGGAACCTGCATCAGCAGCCGATGATTCCGCTCGTGCTCGGCTAGGTGCATGAATGCGCGCACCGCCTCGTCCGGGGTCTCATGGGTAGGAATGCGGGCGGCGGCGAACAGCTTGCGCGCCTGCGCCGGCGCCGCCTCACCCAGCCAGGACGTCAGGATGGCGGGCCGCGGATTGCGCCGGCCGGCGACCTCGATGACTGCGCGCGCGGCGGCGGTGCTGTCGGTGACGGCGGTCGGGCAATTCATCACCAGCACCGCGTCGGCGCAGCGATCCTCCAGCACCGCCTCCAGGGCCTCGCCATACCGCTCAGGTCCGGCGTCCCCCAGGACATCCACGGGATCGCCCTTGGACCAGGCGGCCGGCAGTGACTTGCCCAGGCGCTCGATCGTCGCCGCCGAAAGCTGGGCCAGTCGGCCGCCCCGCGCCTCCAGCGCGTCGACGGCCATCACCCCGGCCCCACCGCCATTGCTGATGATCGCAAGCCGGTCACCACGCACCTTGAGGCCCGAGGTCAAGGTGGTGACGGCGTCGAAGAGCTCGCGCAGCTCCTGCACGCGCAACAGCCCGGCCCGGCGGAAGGCCGCCTCATAGACCGCGTCGGCGCCGGCCAGGGCGCCGGTGTGCGAAAGGGCCGCCCTGGCCCCCGCCGCGCTTCGCCCGGCCTTGATCACCACCACCGGCTTGTTGCGGCCGGCGATCCGCGCCGCCGACATGAACTTGCGGGCCTGGGTCACCGCCTCCACGTAGAGCACGATCGCCCGGGTGTCGGCGTCCAGGGCCAGGAAGTCGAGGGCGTCGCCGAAGTCCACATCGGCCATGTCGCCCAGCGTGACCACGCGCGAAAAGCCGTAGCCCCGGGCGCTGGCCCAATCGAGCGCCGCTGTCGTCACCGCGCCGGATTGCGCCACCAGCGCCAGCCCGCCGGCTGGCGGCGTCAGCTGCGCGAAGCTGGCGTTGACGCCCCGGGAGGGAGAGATCACGCCCAGGCAGTTGGGACCCACGATGCGAAGGAGATGGGGCCGGGCGGCTTCCAGCATCGCCATCTTCAGGTCGGCGCCCTGCCCGCCGGCCTCGCCGAAGCCGGCGGTGATGACCACCGCCGCGCGGCAGCCCCGCTCGCCGAGGTCGGCGATCAGGCCCGGCACGCTTGCCGGCGGCGTCGCGATCACCGCCAGGTCCGGCGCCAGCGGCAGGTCGGCCACCGAGGCGTAGGCCAGGGTCGAGCGGATGAACGCCTCGTGCGGATTGACCGGCAGCACCGGCCCCGCGAAGCCGCTGTCCAGCAGATTGCGAGCCAGCACGGCGCCTACCGACCCGGGCCGGTTGCTGGCGCCGATGAGGGCGATGGACTTCGGTTCGAACAGGGCGTCGAGATTGCGGGTGGTCATCCTGGGCCCTGCTACACTGACGGGCGCACGGCCGCGCCGATCGCGGGGCCGGCTTGCGCGCTCCATGAGGATGGCTGGCCGGACGTCGTCCCGCCAG
>JAFEEA010000054.1 GCA_018241335.1 Pseudomonadota bacterium | reverse complement strand
GTGTTCAGCAACATCGTCAAGCACGCCGGTGCCGCCGAAGTCCGGCTCTCGGTCAGCGCCAAGGGTCGAAACGTCGCCATCGAAATCGTGGACGACGGCGTAGGCTTCGATGTGGCGGCCGCCGCGGCTCCCCGGAACTACGGTGCGGAGCGCCGCGGTCTGGCGAACCTCGCCAACCGTGCCGCCGCGATTGGCGCAGCCATAAGCTGGACCTCAGCTCCAGGTGAGACACGATTTTCACTTCTCATGCCGTTGCCGTCAGCCTAGCCGACCTTCAAACACCACGCAGTCGGCCGTCGAGGCTCACTACACCGGGATCCGCGTGGAACCCAGGTTCGGCGAGGGCTAAGCCAGGGTTCGGCTCTGGTTGGACCCTGTTCAGGCCGTCGGGATCGGCAGGCACGGCATGATCTCGACGCCATCGCCCGGAAAGATGCTGAAGTGTGGATGGTTCTCGAACATTCGCGCGGCGGCGGCGTGGTCCGCGGCCTCGACGATGGTATAGGCCGCGACGTTGTTGCGGATGTCGGCGACGCCGTTGGCCGTGACTCGCTTCGTCGCGCCGAGCGGGCCGCCTGCATCGACGATCTGGGCGGCGTGGCGGTCCATCCAGGCGGTCCAGGCCTGCATGCCCCTGGCTATCGTCGCCTCGTCCGGCGGCGCGCCGGCGCCGGGTTGGCCCGTGTAGATCGCCATGAACTTCGCCATTGTCTGCTCCTTCGCTCGACCTGCGCGCCGTCCGCGCAAGGGCCGCGTCAGCCGCGGGCCAGGCATAGGACGATCGAATTCCATCGGCGCCGACAAGACACGCCTTCGCTCGGGCGACACTTTCCCGGCAATCGGCTCAGGCGATCCATCGCAGCGCGCGCTCGAAGAGGCCGACGGTCTGCGCGTGCAGCCTGTCGCCGGTCTCCTTGGGCGCGCGGCCGGCGCAGGCGCGGGCGTGGGTGCCTTCCAGGATGATGCCCAGCTTGTAGCAGGCCAAGACCGCGTACCAGTCGATGGCCGCCAGGTCGCGGTGGGTGCGTGGGCGGTAGTGGTCCACCAGCTCCCGCAGGGTGGGAAAGCCGTCCCAGGGAGTGACGCTGACATTGGCGTTGCTGGGCCGGTCGTCCTCGGGCCAGGTGGCCATGAGCCAACCGAGATCGAGCAGGGGATCGCCGATGGTGGTCAGCTCCCAATCCACGATCGCCGCCAGCTCGGGCCCGTCGAAACGGTAGAGCACGTTGGAGAGGTGATAGTCGCCGTGGATGATCCCGGGATGGAAGGACGCCGGCCGATGCGCCTCCAGCCAGGCGCCCACCTTGTCTACGCCTGGAACGCCTTTCGGCCCAGGCCAGCCGGGGTGTTCGACATAGCTGTCGAGCTGGGAGCGCCAGCGCGCCACCTGGCGCTCCAGGTAGTTGTCCGGCTTGCCGAAGCCCTCCAGGCCGAGCGCCCGGTAGTCCAGGGCGCCGAGGGCCGCGATGCCCTCGACCAGGGCCAGTCCCATGCGGTGGCGGATCGCGGGCGAGCCGGCGTGGAGCTCCGGCAGGCCGGTGGTCGGATTGAAGCCCTCGATGGGCTCCATGAGATAGAAGGCCGCGCCCAGCACCGTCTCATCCGGACAGGCCGCGATCAGCCCCGGATGGGGGACGTTCGTCCCGGCCAGCGCCGCGAGCATCCGCGCCTCGCGCCGCATGGTCTCGTTGGAGTTGGCGCGAAGGTGCGGCGGCGGCCGGCGCAGGACATAGCTCCGGCTGGCCCGGCGAAAGCGCAGCAGGATGTTCTGGGTGCCCCCGCCCAGGGATTGGACGTCCTCCAGCGGGCCCTTGCCCAGGCCCTGGCCATCCATCCAGCCCGCGAGCGCGCCGAGATCCACGCCGAACATGTCACCTCCCTTGTTCGTCTTCGTCCGGCAGGGTCCGTGCCAGCGCCGAGCCCGGCCAGCCTTAGCGCCGCTTCCCCGGCGTCGACCTAGCGCGCGGCGCGAGTGGGGCGGCTAGAGCTCCGGCCCCAGGGTGAGCCTGCGGCCCCGCAGCTTCTGCACGGCGACGATCAGGACGCCGAGGACGAGCCACAGGGCGGCGCCGATCTTGGCCGCGGGTTCGGCGTTCCACAGCACGTAGGCGATGATCGCCGCGCCGATCACGGGGGCGAGCAGGTGGCGCGCCAGGTTGCCGCCCCGAGCGCCGCCGCGGAAGTGGATCACCACGCTGGCGTGCAGGGCCAGGAAGCCCAGCATCGCGCCGCAGGTCACCAGGGCGGTGAGCTGCTGCAGGCGTTCCTGGAAGAACAGGCTGGTGCCCAGGGTGACCACGCTGATCAGCATCACGCCGCGGTCGGGCACCTGGTGGTCGCCGCTGACGTGGGCCAGGGCGCGCGGAAGTTGGCCGTCGCGGGCCATGCCGTAGAGAATCCGCGCCGTCGCCGCCTGGGCTACCACCGCGGCGGCCAGGGAGCCGGCCGCCCCGGCGAAGGCGACGAAGAAGCGGAACGGCTCGCCCCCCAGGATGCGCGCGATCAGGAGGAAGGCGGTGGCGGCGTCGTCGCCCCGGGTGAACGGCGGGTGGCCCAGGACGAAAAGCCCCGACAGATAGACCTCGACCACGAACAGGACGGCCGACAGGGTCAGCGACAGGAACGTCGCCCGCCCGACGTCCCGCGCCCCGCCCTTGGCCTCCTCGGCCAGGGTGGAGATGGCGTCGAAGCCGAGGAAGCTCAGCACCGCCAGGGAGAGGGCGCCGAAGATCAGCTTGGGCGTCACCACGCCGGGCTGGATGAGGGGCGCGAGGTCCAAGTGCGCGCCCGCCGTCCCGCGCGCCAGGCCATTAGCGGCCAGCACCAGGAACAGGACCAGGACGGCGATATTCAGCGCCAGCATGACCCGGTTGACCCAGGTCGCCAGGCTGACGCCGGCCAGGTTCACCCAGGTGATCGCCGCGATGTAGACGAGGATCTGCGGCGTCTTGGGCAGCCACGGAAAGAGCACGTGGAAGGCGGTGGCCGTGCCGACATAGACCAGGGTCGGCAGCAGCACATAGTCGAGCAGGATCGCCCAGCCGGCCAGGAAGCCGAAGGTCTCGCCGGCGCCGCGCGCCACGTAGGCGTAGACCGAGCCGGACAGCGGGAACTCGCGGCCCATGGCCATGTAGCTCAGCGCCGTGAACAGCATCGCCACCAGGCCGACCGCATAGACCAAGGCCGGCATGCCGTGACTGGCGTTGTAGACGAAGCCGAACACGGAGAAGGGCGCAATGGGCCCGATGAACAGCAGCCCCCAGACCACCAGGTCGAACAGCGAGAGCGAGCGCCTCAGCTCCTGCCGATAGCCCAGCGCCTCCAGCTCGGCCGCCGCCGCGCCGCGCTCAATGTCCGCCATGTCGCCCCCACCTGACCGCGGCCAGCCTAGCCAGGGCGGCGGCCCGCGTCCATGCGGGCGCAAGGCGGGGCTGATCCGCGCGTTTTGTCGCACCGGGCGCGGGCGCCGCTGCGTCGTCCTGGTCTTCGGATCAAAGGAAACCCGCGTTGCCGCCGAACACCGCTTCGAACTTGCAGCAGAACCAGCCGACGTCTCTGACGCCGGACCAGTCGCGCGTAGTTGCGCGGATCAGTTCCGACTATTTCCTGCGCACCCTAGCGTTGATGGCCGAGTTCCACGGCGGCGACATCATCAAGGCCATCGTCTTCCAGGCCGTCGTGGCGGCCAACACCAGCCACCTGGATCAGGCCGGCGACGGCGCCCGGTTCTCCGGTATCGACAGCGCGCCACCCGACGAGATGCGACGGCCGGTCAGCGCCCTGGCCATTTCCCAAGCCCTGGGCATGCCCTTCGAAACCACCCGCCGCTACGTCAACCGCCTGCTCGCCGAAGGGATGTGCGTGCGCGTCAGGAAAGGCGTCATCGCACCGCAGTCGGTGGTGCGCTCGCCCGAAGGCAGCCGGCTGACCGCCATCAACCACAGCAACGTCCGCCGCTTCGTGCGCGAACTCAACAGGGCCGGAGTCGTCCTGGACTGACCCGTATCCCGGGCGAAAGCCGCCTTCGGCCCCTCACACCGGGATCGCCGTCTCGTACTTTACCTGGCTGAGGGCGAAGTGCGAGGCCGCACCGGCGACGTTGGGGTGGCGCAGCACCTCGCGCATCAGGAACCGCTCGTAGTCGGCCACGTCGGCCACCACGATGCGCATCAGATAGTCCCACTCACCGGACATCGAATAGCACTCCATCACCTCCGGCCGGGCGCGCACGAAGGCTTCGAAGTCGCGGCGCACCTCCGGCGAGTGGGCGTTCATCCTCAGCTGCAGCATCACGCTCACCCCCCGGCCGACGCGGGCGGCGTCCACCAGCCGCACGGTGCGGGTCAGCACCCCAGCCTGCTCCAGCGCCCGGATGCGCCGCCAGCATGAGGCCGGGGAAGCGCCGACCCGCTCGGCCAAGGCCGCGTGGCTGAGGCCCGCGTCCTCCTGCAGGGCGCGAAGCAGGCGCCGATCGATCTCGTCGAGTTGAACGGATTCTTTCACGATCCAGCGATTTCCGATGAGTTTGGCCGCAATCCTGGCCCAAGTGCGTTCATATTGAAAGCCATTCGCGCCAGGCTTGGACTAACTTCGTCACCATGGAACGCGCCGCCCACGCCCCGCCGTCGGAGGACTGGATCATCCCCCAGGCCTGGGCGGACTACACGCCCCAGGAGCACGCCACCTGGGACGCGCTCTTCGCCCGTCAGTCGGCCATGCTCCAGGGTCGCGCCGCCCCGGCCTTCCTGAACGGCCTGGATGTGCTGAAGATGGGCCACCCCGGGGTGCCCGACTTCGACGAGCTTTCCGAGCGCCTGCGCGCCCTCACCGGCTGGACAGTCAAGGCCGTGCCCGGCCTGGTCCCCGACGAGGTGTTCTTCCGCCACCTGGCGAACCGCACCTTCGTCGCCGGCCGCTTCATCCGCACGCCGCAGCAGATCGATTACCTGCAAGAGCCCGACGTCTTCCATGACGTGTTCGGCCATGTGCCCCTGCTCTCCGATCCCGTGTTCGCCGACTACATGCAGGCCTATGGCGAGGGCGGCCTTCGCGCGGGCTCGCTGGGCGCGCTGAAACGCCTGGCCCGGCTCTACTGGTACACGGTGGAGTTCGGCCTGGTGCGCCAGCCTGAGGGCCTTCGCCTTTACGGCGCCGGCATCGTCTCCAGCTACGGCGAGTCGGTCTTCGCCCTGGACGACCGCTCGCCCAACCGCCTTGGGTTCGACCTCCGGCGCGTGATGCGGACGCAGTACCGCATCGACGACTACCAGCAGACCTATTTCGTCATCGACAGCTTCGAGGACCTCCTGCGCCAGACCCTGGAGACCGACTTCGCGCCGCTCTACGCCGGCCTCGAGGCCGCCCCGGACCTGGCGCCCGACGCCGTCATCGCCTCCGACCTCGTCCTCAGCCGGGGCGACCAATCCTACGCCCAGCGCAAGAAGGCCGCTCTATGACCCTCGCCCCAAGCCTTTCCGGCGACCTCGCCCGCGACCCTTTCGCCGACCTGAAGCTGCAACCGCCCGACGCCCTGCTGTCGCTGATCAAGGCCTATCGCCTCGATCCGCGCCCGACCAAGATCGACCTGGGGGTCGGCGTCTACCGCGACGGCCGCGGCGCAACCCCGGTGTTCCATGCGGTCAAGGCGGCCGAGGCCGAGCTGTTGGCCGCCCAGGACACCAAGGCCTATCTCGGCCCCGAGGGCGACCTTGGCTTTCTTGATCACCTCAGCGAACTGGTGCTGGGCGAAGGCGTCGACACGAGCGACCTCGTCGGCATGCAGACACCCGGCGGCACCGGGGCGCTGCGCCTCGCCGCCGAGATGGCCGCCATGGCCCGGCCGGGAACGCGCATCTGGCTGGGCACGCCCACCTGGCCCAACCACCCGCAGATCTTCGAGCAGGCGGGCCTGACATTGCAGACCTATCGCCACTTCGACCCCGCCACAGGCGCCGTGGATTTCGAGGCCATTCGCGAGGCCCTGCATCGCGCGCAACCCGGCGATCTCGTCCTGCTCCACGGGTGCTGCCACAATCCCACCGGCGCCGACTTCACCGCCGTCCAGTGGAAGCAGGTCAACGCCCTGGTGCTGGAGCGTCGGCTGATCCCGCTCATCGACCTCGCCTACCAGGGCCTGGGCCTCGGCCTCGACGAGGACGCCGCCGGGCCACGCGCCCTGTTCGCCGCCGCCGACAACGCCCTCATCGCCTATTCCTGCGACAAGAACTTCGGCCTCTACCGCGAACGCACCGGCGCCCTCTTCGCCCGGGCCCGCTGGCACGCCGACACGGTGCGCTCGACCCTGCACTTCTTGGCGCGCTGCGCCTGGTCCATGCCCCCCGACCACGGCGCGGCCGCGGTTCGCCTGATCCTGCAGTCGCCCGAACTCAGCCGCCTGTGGCGCGCAGAGCTCACTGCGATGCGCGAGCGCCTGGCCGCAATGCGCGCCGCCGTCGCCGCCGCCCTGCCCGCGCTGGAACCCGTGCGCGGGCAGCACGGCCTGTTCTCGCTGCTGCCCCTGACGCCGCATCAGGTCGAGGCCCTGCGCCGCGACGCCGGCGTCTACATGGCCGGATCGGGCCGCATCAATGTCGCCGGCCTCAACGAAGCCAACCTGTCGGACTTCATCGCCGCCCTTTCGGCCGTCGGCCTCTAGAATCTCGCGAACCGGGCCGGCGGCTCGAACCCCGGCGCGCCTTTGGACGCCTCGGAGAATTTGCATCAAATGCACTTGATACATCAATCTTGCTTGATGTATCAAAGCTCCATGACCGCCCAAGCCCTCCACCCTGACGTCGCCCCGCCGGAGTTCCTGCAGCTGGCCGGCCACCCGCTGCGCTGGCGACTTCTGGGCGAGCTGGCGCGCAGCGACCGCGTGGTTCACGAGCTGACCGAACGCGTCGGCGAACCCCAGAACCTGGTCTCCTACCATCTGGCCAAACTGCGGGACGGCAGGCTGGTTTCGGCCCGGCGCAGCGCCGCCGATCGCCGCGACACCTACTACGGCCTGGACCTGGCGCGCGTCGGCGCGCTGCTCTCGGGCGCCGGCGGGGCCCTGCACCCCGGCCTTCGGCTGTCGCCGCCCCCGCGCGACCTCGCCGCGATCGAACCAGTCCGCATCCTCTTCCTCTGCACCGGCAACAGCGCCCGCTCCCAGATGGCCGAGGCCCTGGCCCGGGCCATGTCCGGCGGCGCCATCCAGGCCGTCAGCGCCGGCAGTCATCCCCGGCCGATGCATCCCAACGCTGTCCGGGTGATGCGCGAGGCGCATGGCCTCGACCTCGCGGGCCAGTCGTCCAAGCCACTGGCCGTGTTCGAAGGCCAGGCCTTCGACTGGGTGATCAGCCTTTGTGACAAGGTCCGCGAGGTGTGCCCGGAGTTCCCGGGCCATCCCGAGGTCGTCCACTGGAGCCTTCCGAACCCCGTCACCGGCGAGCCGGACGAGGTCACCTACCCCCTGTTCCAAAACACCGCCGCCGAGCTGTCGAACCGCCTCGGGTTCCTGCTGGCGGTCCTCGCCGATCGAACCCCGCACCCGAAGCCTGAGGAGACTCCCAATGACCGATCTCAATGAGATGGTAAGCGTCCGCTACATGGTCGACGACGTCCCGGCGTCGGTCGATTTCTACACCAAACTGCTCGGCTTCGAGGTGCTGAACGCCTTTCCGCCCTTCGCCGACGTCGCACGCGGCAAGCTGCGGCTGCTGCTCAGCGGACCGATGAGCTCGGCGGGCCGCGCCATGTCCGACGGTGAAAAGCCCGGCCCCGGCGGCTGGAACCGCATCCACCTGCTGGTCGACGACATCGACGCCGAGGTGGCGCGCCTGACGGCGGCGGGCGGCAAGTTCCGCAACGCCATGGTCGAAGGCCCCGGCGGCAAGCAGATCCTGCTGCTGGATCCCTCCGGCAACATCATCGAGATCTTCCAGCCCGCGCCCTTCCCCGCGGCCAAGCCGGCCTGAACGGAGAACTCGCGATGAGCACGGCCCCCTATGACTTCGCCGCCGGCGACCCTGGCCGGGCCTCGATCCGCCTCTGGCGCGCCGTCACCCTGGTTTTGGTGGCGGGCTTCTTCCTCGAGGCGGTCTTCGCCGGCGCCATGCTGTCCGGCGCCGGCTGGGCCCTCAAGGCCCATGCGCTGACGGCGGGCCTGCTGATCGCCTCGACGGCGACGGCCGGCCTCCTGTCGGCCCTTACCCTGCGCCGGTTCCCGCCGGGGCTGAGGCTGGGCCTTGTGCTGCTCGCCCTGGCCGCGGCGGCCTTCGTCCAGTCCGCCGTGGGCGCCTTGACCGCCAAGGGCCACAACCTCGCCTGGCTGCACATCCCCCTGGGCGTCGCCCTGGTCGGTCTTGCGGGACAGGCCGCGGCCAGCGCCCGCCGCCTCGGCGCTTGAACGGCGGCGGCGAGGCGGACCCATGCGCGAGCCCAGCCCGGTCGGCGTTCCCTGCGGCGTCCTCTTCCTCTGCACCGGCAACGCCGGCCGCTCGATCCTGGCCGAGGCCATGCTGAATCACGTCGGCGGGCCGAGGTTCCGGGCCTACAGCGCCGGCTCCCGGCCGAAGGGGACGGTCAATCCCCGCGCCCTGGCGCTGCTCCGGCATCTGGCCATCGACACCGCCGGCCTCGCCTCGAAGAGCTGGGACGCGTTCGCCGGCCCTGTGGCGCCCCGGATCGATATCGTGATCACCCTCTGCGACAGCATCGCCGGCCAGGCCTGTCCGGTCTGGCCGGGCCAGCCGATGCGCGCCCACTGGAGCCTTTCGGACCCCACCGCGGCCGATGGCCCGGAGGCCGGGCTCGCCCAGGCCTGGTCGGATGTCGGCGAGCGGGTGCGCCGAGGCGTCGAGGCCCTCTGCGCCCTGCCCCTGGCCGGCCTCGACCGAGGCTCGCTCCAGGCCCGGATCGAGGCTATCGGTGCGGTCCTCGCCGATCCCGGCGCCGAAGCCGCCGCCTGAGAGCGCCAGCCATGTCGCACGCCCTGGACCGCCGATCTTGACCGCGCCGATGTCGGCCGATCCCGGCCCGCGGGGTCGTCCGATCGAGGTGCTGCTGGCCTTCCTCAAGCTGGGGGTTTCCGCCTTCGGCGGGCCGATCGCCCATATCGGCTACTTCCGCGAGGAATTCGTCACGCGCCGCCGCTGGCTGGACGAAGCGGCCTACGCCGACCTTGTGGCGCTCTGCCAGTTCCTGCCCGGCCCGGCGTCCAGCCAGGTCGGATTCGGCCTGGGCCTGATGCGCGCCGGGCCGCTGGGGGCGCTGGCGGCCTGGACCGGCTTCACCCTGCCGTCGGCGATCCTGATGACCGCCTTCGCCCTGGTCGCCGCCTCGACGACGGGCCCGTTCGCCGGGGGCGTCATCCACGGCCTCAAGCTGGTCGCCGTGGCCGTCGTCGCCCAGGCCGTGTTCGGCATGGCCAGGACCCTGACCCCGGACGCCCGCCGGGCCGGCATCGCCCTCGCCGCCGTGGTCCTCGTCACCGCCGCTTCGGCCAGCTTCGGCCAGATCGCCGCCATCGGCATCGGCGCCGCGGCCGGCATGGTCCTCTGCAGGACGGCGCCCGCCCCGGCCGCAGCGCCCCTGTTCACCCTGCCGCGCCGCGTCGGGGCGGCCGCCTTCGCCGCCTATCTGCTCCTGCTGTTCGGGGTCCCGGCCATGGCCGCCGCCACTGGCGATCCTGCGCTGGCCCGCTTCGACGCCTTCTACCGGTCCGGCGCCCTGGTGTTCGGCGGCGGGCACGTGGTCCTGCCCCTGCTCAAGCAGGCCGTCGTCGATCCGGGCTGGGTCGGCCAGGACACCTTCCTGGCCGGCTACGGCGCCGCCCAGGCGATGCCCGGCCCCCTCTTCACCTTCGCCGCCTTCCTCGGGGCGACGATGTGCGGGCCCTTCGGCGGCGTCGCCGGTGCGGCCCTGGGCTTGGCGGCGATCTTCCTGCCCGGCGTGCTGATCCTGACCGCCGTGCTGCCCTTCTGGGGTCGCCTGAGCAGCCGCCCGTTGGTCCAGGCCGCCATGCGCGGCGCCAACGCCGCCGTGGTCGGCATCCTGGCCGCAGCCCTCTACAACCCGGTCTGGACCAGCGCCGTCCTGACGCCGGCCGACTTCGCCGCGGCCCTGGCGGGCTTCGTCCTGCTGACGGCCTTCCGCGCCCCACCGATCGCGGTGGTCCTGCTCGGCGTCGCCTTCGGCGCGGCCCCGGTCCTGGCCGGCGGGACAGCGCTCTAGCGTCCCTCCGGTCGCATTTCAGCGCCCGGGGTCACAGGCTCACCTCCCGCCTCGTCTTGAGCATGACGGCGCCCTTGGCCGTCGCCCATCCTCCCCGGAGTCCCCCATGCAAGAGCGTATGAAGAACCCCGTCCTCGTCCTGCCCGACGCCCTGAAGGCGCTGCTGGCCCTGGACAAGGCCACCCAGGCCGGCCTGCCGCACGTCACCCGCAAGCTGGTTCTGCTGCGCGCCAGCCAGGTCAACGGCTGCAGCGTATGCGTCCACATGCATTCCAAGGAACTGAAGGACGCCGGCGAGACCGACGAGCGCATTTTCGCGGTCGCCGCCTGGCGCGAGGCTCCCTACTTCACCGAACCCGAGCGCGCCGCCCTGGCCCTGACCGAGGCCGCCACGCGCCTCGCCGACCGCACCGACGCCGTTCCGGACGACGTCTGGGAGGAAGCCGCCCGCCACTTCGACGAGACCGCCCTGGCCGGCCTCATCCTGCAGATTGGCATGATCAACGTCTTCAACCGGGTCAACGCCACGATCCGCATGCCGATCCCCGCCAACTGGCCCTGACCGGAGGGGGCGGACGTTGCAAACGACGTCCGCCCTTTTTCACTTTCTTCGTCTGCGGCGCGACACGGGCTTGTGCATTTGTCGGCGTGGGCGTTTCCTCGCGCCATAGAAGTCGCTTCCGGATGACTTCCGGATCGGAGGGATCGCTCGCATGGCCGACGGCATGACCACCACGCTGACCGACAAGCAGGCGCTGGCGCGGCAGCGCGCCTATGAGACGCCGCTCGAGGTGCTCAATCCGGCCTGGGCCTCGGCCTTCCGCGACGATGCGCACTGGCCCTATTTCGAGCGCCTGCGCGCCGAGGACCCGGTCCACTGGACGCCCGACAGCAACTACGGGGCCTTCTGGTCGATCACCAAGTACAACGACATCATGGCGGTCGACACCAACCACCAGGTCTTCTCGTCGGCACGCGGCATCGGCCTGCCGCCCAAGCCCAGCATCCTGCCACCCGGCGCCTTCATCGAGCGGGACTCCAGCGATGACGCCAACAGCTTCATCAACATGGACCCGCCCGGCCACGACATTCAGCGCAAGACGGTCAGCCCGGCCGTCGCGCCGGCCAGCCTGGCGCTGATGGCCCCGCAGATCCGCGAGCGGGCCGGCAAGATCCTCGACGCCCTGCCGATCGGCGAACCCTTCGACTGGGTGGACCTGGTCTCGAAAGAGCTGACCACCATGACCCTGGCCACGCTCTTCGACTTTCCGTTCGAGGAGCGGCGCAAGCTGACCATGTGGTCGGACACGATGACGACGGCGCCCGGCCACGGCCCCTGGAACACCTATGACGAGCGCCGCCAGCTGCTGGCCGACTGCCGCGCCTATTTCGTCGACCTGTGGAACCAGCGCGTGAACGGCCCCCCGGCCGGAGACCTGATCTCGATGCTGGCGCACGGCCCCGACACGCGTGGCTCGTCGATGGACCAGTACTTCTCCAACGTCACCCTGCTGATCATCGGCGGCAACGACACCACCCGGAACACGATCTCGGGCAGCGTCTATGCCCTGAACAAGAACCCCGACCAGTACGACAAGCTGCGCGCCAACCCCGCGCTCATCCCCTCGATGGTCTCCGAGACGATCCGCTGGCAGACGCCGCTGGCTCACATGGCGCGCACCGCCACGCAGGACTTCGACTTCCAGGGCAAGCGCATCCGCGAGGGCGACCGGGTGGTGATGTGGTACATCTCGGGCAACCGGGACGACGAGGTCATCGAGCGCCCCTACGACTACATCATCGACCGGCCGCACCCCCGGCAGCATCTGTCCTTCGGGTTCGGCATACACCGCTGTGTCGGCAACCGTCTGGCCGAGCTGCAGCTGACGATCATCTGGGAAGAGATCCTCAAGCGGTTCCCCGAAATCCGCCTCCTGGAAGAGCCCCGGCGCAGCTATTCGATCTTCATCAAGGGGTATGAGGACATGAAGGTGATTATCCCGCGGCGGGCGTGACCGCCGCCGCCCCGAGCACCCCCGCCCCAAGCACAGTCGTCCCGAGCATCGCCGCCACCCGGTCGCGCACGAAGTCGCGCCAGTCCGCGTCGCCCACCCGTTGCGGCGCCAGGGTCTCGGCGTGGGTCAGGCCCAGGATCATGACGAACACCATTTCGGCCAGCAGGGTCGCGTCCAGCGACGGGTCGAGGGCGCCCATCCTCTGGCCCGCCGCGATGACGGCGCGGATGTCCGCCTTCTGGGCGTCCAGCGCCCGCTTCAGGATGGCCTCCACCGTGGCGTCCTTGGCCGCCGCGTAGTGCGCCTCGATGGCCAGCTGACGAACCGCCTTCATCCGCTTGGCGGTGTAGTTGGCGACCATTTCAGGCAGTGACACCAGGCCTTGCGGCGCGGCGGGCGTCGCTGTCACCGCGCGACGCACCACCTCGAAGAACAGCTCGGCTTTCGACTCGAAGTGCTTGTAGATCGCGCCGGCCGTGATGCCGCTCGCCGCCGCGATCGCAGGCATCGACACCCCCGAGAACCCCTGCGCCGCGAACAGGCGCTCGGCGGCGGCCAGGATGCGATCGCGGGTCGGGGCAGGCCTGGAGTTGGTCATTCGTGGGCCGACTATGCCGCGCCGCGCCGGCTTGACAAGTGAATACTCATTTACCAGGGTGTCGACCAGTGAATGATCATTTACCTGGAGGCGCCGCTTGCCCCGCTTCTCTGCCGCCGTCGACGGCGCGGCCGCCTGGACGCGCGAACACGGTCCCGCCGCCGCGGTCGAGGGGCTGATCAACATCGTCGCCCCCTACCTGATCTTCAGCGCCGCCCGCGCGCCTCTCGGCGATGCGGGCGCCCTGATGGCCGCCTCGGCGCCGCCGACCCTCTGGACTTTGGCCGAGTTCGCTCGCCACCGGCGCATCGACGCCCTGTCCTTGCTGGTACTGGGCGGCATCGCGCTCGGCTTGGTGGCGATGCTGGGCGGCGGCGGCGTGCGCTTCCTGCAGCTGCGCGAGCAACTGGTCATCGCGGTAGTCGGCCTCGTCTTCCTGGTCTCCGCCGCCGTCGGCAAGCCCTTGATCTACCAGCTCGCCCGCGCCCGTATGCGCCGCAAGGCGGCGGACGAGGCCCAGGCGTTCGAGGCGCTGGCCGACCACCCGATCTTCCGGCGCGCCATGACGGTGATGACCCTGGCCTGGGGCGCGGCCCTGCTCGCCGAGGCAGGCCTGGCCGGCGCGCTCGTCTTCCTCCTGCCGATCCGCCAGTACCTGATCGCCAGCCCGATCCTCGGCTATGGCGCCCTGGCCGCCCTGACGGTCTGGACCTACCGCTACGCCGCCCGCCGCGTCGCCGCAGCCCGGGCCGCCGGAGCCGCCGCCTAGCTGGCGCCAGAGGTCAGGTCGGACAGCCGCAGATGCGCTTGAGGATGATGATGTTCCGGATCTCTTAGGGCCAGCGCAACAAGGTCCGCGCCCCCCACTGGGAAAGCCGCGCCCGCGCCATCTGACCCTAGCCCCTCGGCCCCAGGCGAAACGGCACCGTGCGCCGTTCGTGGCGGGGCACGTGCAGGCCCCGGTCCACCGGCGGGAAGGCGCGCTGGGCGCAGTCGTCACGCTCGCAGATGCGGCAGCTGACGCCGATGGGCGTCGCCGGGCCCTTGAGGTCCACGCCCTCGGAGTAGACCAGTTCGTGGGCGTGGCCGATTTCGCAGCCGAAGCCCAGCACATAGCGGCGGTCCGGCGTCAGATAAGACTCCGAGCTCTTCACCACGTTGCGGGCGATGCAAAGGTAGCGCGCCCCGTCCGGCATCTCGGCCACCTGCACCAGGAAGCGGTCGGGCGCGCCCACCGCCTCGTGCACGTTCCACATCGGGCAAGCGCCGCCGAAGCGCGCGAACTGGAAACGCGTGGCGCTGTGGCGCTTGGTGATGTTGCCGGCGTAGTCGAGCCGCACGAAGTAGAGCGGCACGCCCCGGTCGCCGGGCCTTTGCAGGGTGCTGAGGCGGTGGCAGACCTGCTCCAGGCTGGCGCCGAACATCAGGGCCAGCTGCTCGACGTCGTGGCGCCGCGCCTTGGCCGCCTGGGCGAAGCGGCCATAGGGCATCAGCAGGGCGCCGGCCGCATAGTTGCCCAGGCCCACGCGGCACACGTCCACCGCCTCCGGGCTGCGGAACCGGGCCCGCGCGAGCTCCGCCTCGATCAGGTCGCCCAGGCTGGTGGCGACGATGTGGAAGGCCATCTGGAAGGCCCGTGTCGTCGCCGGCTGAGCGGCGTTGAGGGTCAGTTCGTGCGCCTCGGGGTCATAGCGGCGCATCAGGTCGCCGGCCCCGCTGCGGCGGATGATCAGGCCCAGCCGCTCGCGCAGGTACATCTCCAGCAGCACCTCGGCCGGGGCGTCCGGCTCCAGGCCGATCTCACGCGCCAGGTCCTCGGCCGCCCGGTCCAGGGCGTCCAGGTAGTTGTCCTTGTAGTGGAAGAAGTCGCGCACTTCCTCGTAGGGCAGCAGCGAGCTGGCGGCCGTGGTCTCGTCCAGGGCCACCGCCTCTTCCGTCAGGCGCAGCCGCTCGCGCAGCTGGTGGTTGGCGCGGTGCAGGTCCAGGAATTTGCGGGCGAAGGTGGGAGCCACCTGGGCGACCTGGCGAAGCTCGCTCAGGGGAGCCGCGTCGCCGCCGCGGCTGGCGTCCGCCACGGCCTCGCGCAGATCCGAGATCAACAGCTGGGCGGTGTCGGCGTCGAAGGCTCCGGCCGGCACGTCGAAGGCCTCCACCAGGGCGACCAGCACCCTGGCCGTCACTGGCCGCTTGTTGGCCTCGATCTGCGACAGATAGCTCACGGAGATGCCGAGACGCCGCGCGCAGGCGTCCAGTTTCCAGCCCCGCTCCTCGCGCAGGGTGCGGACGGTCGGTCCGACGAACTGCTTGTAGTCCATTTCACAACTTCACAAATTGGGGGTGACCCAGTGTGAAGGCTTCGCACGTTCTCGTTTGAAAATCACGGGATTTCAAAGCTGAATGCGCCCGCGTCGCGCCGGGGCCTCCCCGCACAACGTTTGTGCAGTTTCACCGTTTCACAAAGGCCGGACTTCCCACCCGCTCTCAATTCCGTCCGCCCATCTAGAGATCGAGACGTCATGACCATGATCGAGGACAACATCCGCCACCTGCCGCGCCTGCGCATCGGCGAGGCCATGAAGCTGTTCGACATGACGGCGCGGGCCATACGCTACTACGAGGAGCGCGGCCTGATCGACGCCCGCCGCGACCGGATGAACAGCCGCTACTACGACCAGACGGCCCGTCGGCGCCTCGACTGGATCCGCCAGCTTCGCGGGGCGGGCCTGGGCCTGCGCGACATCCAGGACGTGATCGAGGCCGACGAGAACGACGGCTCCGGCAATGAGGTGGCCATGGCTCGCCTGCAGTCGCGCCGCGCCGCGGTGGAGGAAGACCTGGCCGGGATCGACGCCGCCGTCGCCCGCCTCTCGGCTCCCCGCGCCGGCGCCGCCCGGCCGCTCCTGCGCAAGTCGTAGGTCGACGCCCTACAGACCCAACTCGGTCAGCCCCGGATAGTCGTCCGGGCGCGGGCCGGGCCGCGGCCACAGGAAGCGGCGATCGGCGGCCTTGATGGGCACGTCGTTGATCGAGGCCTCGCGCCGGCGCATCAGGCCGGCCTCGTCGAACTCCCACATCTCGTTGCCATAGGCGCGGAACCAGTCGCCGGCGGCAGTGCGGTATTCGTACTGGAAGCGCACCGCGATGCGGTCGCCCTCGAACGCCCACAGTTCCTTGATCAGCCGGTAGTCCAGCTCCCGCGCCCACTTGTCGGCCAGGAAGGCGACGATGGCGGGCCGGCCCCGCAGGAACGTCGAGCGGTTCCGCCAGACACTGTCGGGCGTGTAGGCCAGCGACACCCGCTCGGGGTCGCGGCTGTTCCAGGCGTCCTCGGCCTTGCGCGCCTTCAGAGCCGCGCTCTCGCGGGTGAACGGCGGCAGCGGCGGTCGGGTCGCGTCGGCGGGGGCAGTCATTCGGGGTCTCCTTGTCGGTCCTCGAGCCGGCGGCGCAGCTCGGCGTTCTCGGCCTCCAGGGCCTTCAGCCGAGACATGGTCGGCGTCAGCGCCTGGGCGATCTCGGCCTGGGTGAAGCGGGGCGTGATGTGCTGCGGGCAGTTCCAGTCGAAGGCATGCAGGGTCAGGATCAGGGCCCGCTCCGGCCGGCCGCGGTAGTCCGGCAGCGCCAGCCGTTCGGCCAGCGCCGGGTCGTCGGCCAGGGACTGCTCGCGCAGGTGGCCGAGAATCTTCAGCCGCGCCTGGTTCGGGTAGTCGACCATGATCAGGCTTGCCCGGTCGTCGGCGCGCACATGGCCCAGGCTGATGTACTGGCGGTTGCCGCGGAAGTCCGGGAAGGCCAGCGTCCGGTCGTCCAGGACCTTGACGAAGCCGGCCGGCCCGCCGCGGTGCTGCACATAGGGCCAGCCGTTCTCAGACACCGTGGCCAGGTAGAGGCTGTCGCGCGCGGCGATGAACGCCGCCTCGGCCTCGGTGAAGGCGTCCGAGGCGCGATCGCCCGCGAACCGCGCCCACTGATCGCGCACCCCGTTGTCGGACTGGGCCGCCTCCACGGACGGCGTCGTCAGGGTGTCGAGGAAGCCATAGGGCATCGTCTTTCTCCGCAAAGGGCCGCGCCCGCGGCCGTGACCGCGGGCGCCGCGCTGGAAACTAGGCGGCCTCGGCGGCGCGAACGACCGGGAAGTCGATGGCCGTCCCGGCGACGTTGTTGAGCAGATTGGTCAGGAAGTTCTCCGCCACCAGGGCGACGATCTCGACCACCTGGGCGTCGGTGAAGCCGGCCAGGCGCACGGCCGCCAGGTCTTCGCCGCCCACCTTGCCCCGGCTTTCGGCCACCTTGACGGCGAAGCGGACGGCCGCCGCGGCCTTGGGGTCGGACGAGCCGCCGTTCCGCGCCAGCGCCACGTCGGCGGGATCGAGCCGGGCCAGGTTCAGGCCCAGGTAGGTGTGCGCTGACAGGCAGTAGTCGCAGCCGTTCACCTGGGCCACGGCCAGGGCGATCCGCTCGCGGGTTCGCACATCCAGCGCCTTGCCGAGGGCGCCGCCGAGGCCGAGCGTTCCTTGCAGCGCAGCGGGGCTCAGGGCCAGCAGCCGATAGAGATTGGGGACGACACCGAGCTGCGCCTTCACGCCGGCCAGCAGGGGCTGGGTTACGGCCGGTGCGTCTTCGATAGCGGGGATGGCGATGCGGGACATGGGTTTCTCCTGTTTTTGTCGCGGCGACCCGGTGCGGGCCCGCCGAACGGAGATATGCCACCTGCGGCGCCGCAGAATAATCTCGCGTTTGTGAACTTCATTATTGCTGATATTGCAACATTCATGGACCGCCTCGACGCCATGCGCATCTTCGTGGCGGTGGCCGAGCTGGAGAGCTTCGCCGCCGCCGCCCGACGTCTGCGCCTTTCCCCCGCCGCCGCGACCCGGGCGGTGGCCGGCCTGGAAGACCACCTGGGCCTGATGCTGCTGAACCGCACCACGCGCTCGGTGCGCCTGACCGAACGCGGCGCGATCTATCTGGAGAGCTGCCGACGGGTGCTGGCCGACCTCGAGGACGGCGAGCGTCTGGCCCGCGGCGAAGACGCGGACCCGCGGGGCGCGCTGACCGTCTCGGCGCCGATCCTGTTCGGCCGCCTGCACGTGCTGCCGGTGGTCGAGACCCTGCTGCGCCGCCACCCGCGCCTGGACATCCGCCTCATCCTGTCCGACCGCTTCGTCAGCCTGGTGGAGGAAGGCGTCGACGTGGCCGTCCGCATCGGCGAGATGGCCGACAGCACCCTGGTTGCGCGCAAGGTCTCCGAGGTGCAGCGGGTGCTGGTGGCGGCTCCGGCCTATCTGGCCGCGCGCGGCGTTCCGCGCACGCCGGCCGACCTGGAAACCCATGACATCGTCGCCTTCGAGGGCGTCGACCAGGCGCTGGACTGGCGCATCGGCGGCGGCCAGGCCCAGCGCCTTCGCCCGCGTCTGTCGGTGAACAGCGCCGACGCGGCCCTGGCGGCGGTCGAGAACGGCCTGGGGATCACCCGGGCCCTGTCCTACCAGGTGTTGGAGGGCCTTGCGGCCGGCCGCCTTCGCCTGGTGCTGCAGGACTTCGCCGCCCCGCCCGTGCCGGTCAGCCTGGCCCATCCCGCCGCGCGCCTGCGCTCGGCCAACGTGGGCGCCTTCATCACCGCCGCGGCCCAGGCCCTGCGCGGCCTGCGCCTGCTGGCGCCCTGACCGCCGGACCCGCGCAAGGCGAACCGAATTCGCCCCTGGGCTGTTCGCGTGGCGGATGATGGCGAGATTCTGTCTAAACGTCGGGTTGGTGGTATAGCCGCGACCTGCCGTGGTGAAAGGGCGTTAATGCTCAAGTTCGGTCCCTTCGACAAAATCCACGCGCAAGTGGTCGTGGCCCAGATCCGCGCCCTCTGCGACGAGGATGACGACAGTGTTCGGGTTCTCATCGACGTGGACGAGGCCTCCTTGTCCGAGAACGACCGGCTGTTGCTGCGCGCATCCAAGGGCGAAACCACGCCGCCGCCCGTCCTGGGCGCCGTCGACGAGGCCCTGGCCTTCCTCAGCTGGTTCCAGCTCGGCGAGGGGTTGAAGGTGTTCGACGTGCGCGTGGAAGGCGCCCAGCCCGAGCTCGCCGCCCGCATCGCCGAGCGCCTGGGCGACTGACCGCAGGCGCTCCGACCAAGGACAAGTTGTCGCACCGTTCCTTGAGCCGATCCGCCGCAAGCCCTCTCCCGGCAACAGCCGGCGTCAACGGCCGCCGCCTTTCGGGCCACTCCCCGAAACGGGGACTTTAACCAAGTTTTCAACTCCGCGTCTGCACGCTCCGGTGGAGTAGATCCGGGCCATCGCCCGGGTTCGTCGGGGGACGGACTATGTTCAATCGCAAGCGCGGCGCCACGGGCGCCGCAGCCGTTTCGCAGCGCGAGATGGAGGCCAAGCTGGCCGCCCTGATGCGCTCCCAGGCGGTCATCGAGTTCGAGCTGGACGGCACGATCATCGCCGCCAACCAGAACTTCCTGGACGCCCTGGGCTATACCGCCGCCGAGGTGATCGGCCGCCACCACAGCCTGTTCGTCGATCCCGCCGAAGCGCAGAGCCCGGACTATCGCGCCTTCTGGCGGCGGCTCAACGCCGGCGAGTTCGTGGCCGCCAAGTTCCGGCGGCTGGGCAAGGGCGGTCGCGAGGTGTGGATTCAGGCCTCCTACAATCCGATGCTCGACGAGGCGGGCCGCCCCTACAAGGTGATCAAGTTCGCCTCCGACATCACCCAGTCGGTGCGCGAGGAGTACGACCGCGCCCGCGCCGAGGCCGACCACCACGCGCAGGAGCAGAACGGCGTCGTCACCGCCCTGGCCGCCTGCCTGCGCCGGCTGTCGCAGGGCGACCTGACCGCCCGGGTCGACGCCCGCTTCGACGGCGCCTACGCGCGCATCAAGGACGACCTCAACGAGGCCATCGGCGCCGTCCAGTCCGCAATGACCGCCATCGCCGGCGCCACCGGCGCCCTGCGCGGCGGCGCTGACGAGATCGCCCACGCCTCGGACGACCTATCGCGGCGCACCGAGCAGCAGGCCGCCAGCCTGGAGGAGACCGCCGCCGCCCTCGACGAGATCACCGCCACCGTGCGCCGCAGCGCCGACGGCGCGCGCCAGGCCGCCGCCGTCGCCACCGCCGCGCGGGCCGACGCCGAACGCTCCGGCGAGGTGGTGCGCGAGGCCGTCGCCGCCATGAGCCAGATCGAGCACAGCTCCGGCCAGATCACCCAGATCATCGGGGTGATCGACGAGATCGCCTTCCAGACCAACCTGCTGGCCCTCAACGCCGGGGTCGAGGC
>JAFEEA010000053.1 GCA_018241335.1 Pseudomonadota bacterium | reverse complement strand
CGGTTGAAGCGTCGAGGCGATCAGGCCCCTTGGCGATGGAACCGCTCGCCGCGATTCAGCAGGGTTCCCGCTTGCGAGGCGATGCCCAGCTCCAGGCTCTCGGCGATGCGGCGGGCCTTGGCCACGAAGGCCTCGGCGGCTGCGGGCGCGCAGAGGCGGCGCGCGGCCGCGTCGAACAGGGCCAGCCAGCGGTCGAAGTGCGTCGCGTCGATCGGCAGGGGCGCGTGGGCGACCATGGGCTGGCCGTGATAGCGCCCGGTCATCAGCATCACCGAGGACCAGAAGTCGGTCATGCGCGCCAGGTGCGGCCCCCAGTCCGCGATCCTGGCCGCGAAGATCGGCCCCAGCACCGGGTCGGCCCGCACGTCGTCATAGAAGCCGTGGACCAGGCGCGCGATCAGCGCCTCGTCGACGCCGTGGTCCGCGGCCATCTGTTCGGTGTACGCCGCGCGGCGCGAAATCGCTTCGGGGGAGGCCATGGCCGCCATGTCGGCCCCTGGACGCCCGGACGCAAGGGGCCGGCGGCCCGCTGTGTCGATTTGCGAAGGGCTTAGTTGCGATGGAGGCCGGCGACCCCAACGCCAGGCTTGACCCACGGCCCGGTCGTCGGCAGGCGGGGAACATGACCGAGGCCCGCGAAACGTCCCCGGCGGCGCTGCGCCGCGCCATCCTCGCCATCGCGGCGCCCTCGATGCTGACCAACGTCGCCACGGCCCTGTTCGGCATGGCCGACACCTGGGTGATCGGCCGGCTGGGCGACGCCACGGCCCAGGGCGCGGTCGAGGTGGGCGCCAAGCTGCTGATGACCTTGCTGGTCGTATTCAACTTCCTGCGCTCGGGCGCCGTCGGCCTGGTGGCCCAGGCGGCCGGCCGCGGCGACGAGGCCACCCAGTCCGCGATCCTGGCGCGGGGCCTGGCCGTGGCCCTGGCGATCGGCGCCGTCCTGCTGGCCGTGCAGCCGCTGGTGGTCCCGATCGGGCTGAAGATCCTTGGCGCGCGGGGCGACCTGGCGGCGCGCGCCGCGCACTATGTCGACATCCGCTATCTGGGCGGCGTTCCGTGGCTGCTGAACGCGGTGCTGACCGGCTGGCTGATCGCCCGGCGGCGCGTGCGCCTGGTGCTGGCCATCGAGGTCGGGGCCAACCTGTTCCACATCGCGATGGACCTGACCCTGGTGCTGGGCCTGGGCCTCGGCGTCGCGGGGGTGGCCGTCGCCACCCTGTCGTCCGAGAGCGCCAAGCTGGTCGCCGTCGCCCTGGCCGTGTTGCGCGACGAGCCCGCGCGCCGGGCGCTGGCCGCGGCGCGGTCGCGCGCCACCTGGCGTGCGAGTGAGCTGCTTGGCCTCTTTCGGCTGAACCGCGACCTCTTCTTCCGGACCCTGCTGCTGATGTGCGCCACCGTTCTGGTCACCCGGTTCGGCGCGCGTCAGGGGGCCACGATCCTGGCGGCCAACGCCATCCTGTTCCAGCTGTTCTCCTTGAGCGCCCTGATCCTCGACGGCTTCGAAAGCGCCGCCCAGGTGCTCTGTGGCGAGGCCCTGGGGGCGGGCCAGAGGGCGCGTTTCGAGCGGCTGGTGCGCCACATCCTGGCATGGGCGGGCGGCTGCGCGGCCCTGATCGCCCTGGCCTACCTGGCCCTGGGGCCGCGCCTGGCGGCCAGTTTCAGCACCGACCCGGCCGTGGTCGCCGCCACCGGGACCTACATCGGCTGGGCCGTGGCCCTGCCCCTGGCGGGGGTGGCGTCGTTCATCTTCGACGGGGTGTTCATCGGCTGCAGCTGGACGCGCGCCCTGATGCTGACCATGGCCGCCGCCCTCTTCGCCTTCGTGGTCCTGCTGCTGGCGGCCCGGCCGCTGGGCAATCACGGCCTGTGGCTGGCCTTCACAAGCTTCTTCATCGCCCGCGCGGCCGGCCAGGCCTGGGTTCTCCCACGGCTGGCGAGGCGGAGTTTCGCGGCGGCCGGCGCCGGTTGATCCAAGGATGGGTCCGGAAAAGGCGAAAGGGCCGGGTTCGCCACCCGGCCCTTCCTGCATGATCCCGAAAATGGAGCGGGCGAGGCGATTCGAACGCCCGACCCCAACCTTGGCAAGGTTGTGCTCTACCCCTGAGCTACGCCCGCGCTCCTGGACCGCCCTGGTGGGCCGCCCGATCGGGAGGCGGCTTATCGCAGAGGCTTTGCGCCTTGGCAAGAGGGCGCCGCGCCCGCGATCAGAGTCCCAGGCGCAGGGCCTTCAGCCGGCGTTTGTTGGTGTGGGCCTTGGGCGCTTCGCCGGTGTCCTCCGGCAGCTCGCCGCGGAAGTAGTAGCGTTGCCAGGCCTCCTTCACCGCCCCGCGCTCGCGCTTGAAGAGCTTGGCGTTGAAGTCCTCGCGCTGGCGCCGCCAGGCCTCGTACTGGCCGACCAGCTCCACGTCGCGGTCGAGGGCGCGCTGGACCAGGTCGAACTCCTCCAGCGCCCGGTCCTGGACCAGGGTGATGAAGCAGAACGGCTCGCCCTTGGCGAAGCGCACCTTGCCCGGCCGCGTGAACATCCAGTTCATGGTGAAGGGGAAGGGCAGCCAGTCGGTCTCCACCAGCCCCATCAGCGGCTGGATGCCGTCCTTGATGTGGTTGGGCGGGCCCATCACCCACATCGACCAGTTCTCCGGCGTGCGGAACAGGTACTGGGGATGCATGGTCAGGACGCCGTGGCTGAAGTGGCTTTTCACGAAGTCGTCCATCTGCGGGTACGGATGGTCGGGCGTGACCTTGATGTCGGCCTGGTTCAGGCCGCCGTTCCACTCCGCCGTGAAGCCCACCGGGCACAGGATCTCCCAGCCCGTGGTGTTGGCCATCGAGAGCGGCAGGCAGCGGTAGGGGTGCCGGTCGAAGAAATTGTCCATCCAGGCGCGCTGGGGCCGGCCGGGCACGATGTCCGGCGGACGGGGGCTGGTGGGGAAGGCTTCGAGTTCCATGCGGGCGTCCCGGCGCGAAGAGGAGGCCGCAACGTCTAGCCGCCGCGGGCGCTCCGTGCAAAGACCCGGCGCATGAAGACGCGCGCCGAGCTGATGGCCTTCCTGGATGCGGAGGGCATCGCCCATTCCACCCTCGACCATCCCGCCATCTTCCGGGTCGGCGAGGGCGACGAGATCAAGGCGGCCCTGCCCGGCGGCCATACGAAGAACCTCTTCCTCAAGGACGCCAAGGACCAGCTGTGGCTGATCTCGGCCCTGGGCGAGACGAAGATCGACCTGAAGCGCCTGCCGCCGGTGATCGGCTCGGCGCGGCTCTCGTTCGGGAACGAGGCGCTGATGGCCGCCCACCTGGGCGTCACCCCCGGCTCGGTCACCGCCCTGGCCCTGGTCAACGACCCGGCGCGCAAGGTCCACTTCGTGTTGGACAAGGCCCTGGCCGAGGCCGACCCGGTGAACTTCCACCCCCTGACCAACACAGCCACCACGGCGATCAGCCAGGCGGGTTTCCGGCGCTTCCTGGCGGCCCTGGGCCGCGAGCCGATCATCGTCGACTTCAGCCGGGTCGGCGAAAACGCCGCCGCGAACTCTTGAGCCTCGCCGCGCGTTGCAGGACGGCGCGCGGGGGACCATCTTAGGGCGCAGTTTCAGATGCAAGACGGAGGGGCCATGTCCCTGATCGGAGCCACCGCCAAGCCCGGACCGGCCGGCGACCTTATCAAGGACGGGACGGACGCGACCTTCGCCGCGGACGTGCTGGAGGCTTCGCGCGAGCAGCCGGTGATCGTCGATTTCTGGGCCACCTGGTGCGGCCCCTGCAAACAGCTCACCCCGGCGCTGGAAAAGGCCGTGACGGCCGCCAAGGGTGCGGTCAAGCTGGTCAAGATCGACGTCGACAAGAACCCGGTCTACGCCGGCCAGCTGCGCGTGCAGTCGATCCCGACGGTCTACGCCTTCGTCGACGGCCGGCCGGTGGACGGCTTCATGGGCGCCCTGCCCGACAGCCAGGTGAAAGCCTTTATCGACAAGCTGGCCGGCCCCGGCGCGCCGTCGGATGTCGACCAGCTGCTAGCCATGGCCAGGGAGTCTCTGGACGTCGGCGACGTGGGCGGCGCGGCCCAGGCCTACGCCCAGGTGCTGCAGGCCGAGCCCGACAACCTGGCGGCCATCGGCGGCCTGGCCCGCTGCTACCTGGACGGCGGCGACATCGAGCACGCCCGCGAGGTGGCCGACATGGCCCCCGCCGACGCCCGCAACGCCGACCTGGACAGCGTCCGCGCGGCCCTGAAGCTGGCCGAGGCGGCCCCGTCGGAGACCGCCGAGTTCGAGCACCGCCTGGCGGCCAATCCCGACGACCACGAGGCGCGGCTGGAATACGCCAAGGCCCTGGCCGGGCGGGGCGACCTGCAGGCGGCGGCCGACCAGCTGCTGATGATCATTGAACGGGACCGGACCTGGAACGACGAGGCGGCGCGCAAGCAGCTGCTGACCGTGTTCGAGGCCGCGGGCATGGCGTCCGAGGTCGCCAAGCAGGGCCGGCGGCGGCTGTCGGCGATCCTGTTTTCCTAGAGTCCGATCAGACCGCGAAGGGGCGGATCATGGTGGCCGGAAACTACCGAAAGACCGAGGACCTGCCGCAGGTGATCCCGGTGTTTCCGCTGGACGGGGCCCTGTTGCTGCCGGGCGGCGCCCTGCCGCTGCAGATCTTCGAGCCGCGCTACCTCAACATGATCGACGACGTGATGTCGGGCGACCGGCTGATCGGCATGGTCCAGACCCGTCCCGGCGGCGAGCGCACGCGCCCGCGCCTGGCCCGGGTCGGCTGCGCGGGCCGGATCACCAGCTATTCGGAGACCGGCGACGGGCGCTACCTGATCACCCTGACCGGCATCTGCCGCTTCGAGGTGGGCGAGGAGCTGCCGACGCCGACGCCCTATCGCCAGGTGCGCGCCGACTATGGCCTGTTCGCCGAGGACCTGAAGGAGGACCCCGACGAGGTCGAGTTCGAGCGGGCGCCGTTCCTGACCCTGTTGCGCCGCTACCTCGACCAGCGGGGCCTGGGCATCGAGTGGGAGGCGGTCAACGTCGCCCCGGCTCCCGCCCTGATCAACAGCCTTTCGATGCTGCTGCCCTTCGATCCGGCCGAGAAGCAGGCGCTGCTGGAAGCCCCCGGCCTGGACGAGCGCCGGGCGGCCCTCTCGACCTTGCTGGAGATCGACGCGGGCCTGTGGTCCGACGACGACGATGACGAACCGCCTTCTCTGCAGTAGACGGGGCCATGAGCGAAGCCCAAGCCGCCCCGCAAGCGCCCCCAGACGCCGCCCAGGTCGATCCCCGCCTGCTGGAGATCCTGGTCTGCCCCGCCACCCGCGGCCCCCTGGAATACGACCGCGAGCGCGGCGAACTGATCAGCCGCGGCGCGCGCCTGGCCTATCCCATCCGCGACGGCGTGCCGATCATGCTGCCGGAAGAAGCGCGGGAGCTGGCCGAGGGGGAATAGGCCGCGGGGGCGTAACCCCTCACCCTCCCTCTCCCTTTGGGAGAGGTGTTCCCAGAGGCGGCACCCAAACTCCCTTCTCCCAGAGGGAGAAGGAGGGGCCCGCGCCGTAGGCGTGGGAGGATGAGGGGTTCCGGCGCCGCCCGCCCGTCCCTAGCCCCGATTGATCGGATAGGCCGTACCGTCGCGGTGGACGTAGCCTTCCATTCCGGGCTCGGCGATCATGTCGATGTCGGGATAGACGCAGCGGTCCTGCGGGTGGGCGTTGCCGATCTCCAGCACCGTGGCCGGGCGGCCGGACTTGTTGACCAGGTGATGGCCGTCCGGGTCGCCGGCCTTGAAGGCGGCGCAGTCGCCGGGACCCAGGATTTCTTCGCCCGCGTCGGTGACCAGGGTCAGCTCGCCCTCCACCACCCAGACGAACTCGTCCTCGTGGGAATGCCAGTGGCGCTGGCTGGACCATGCCCCCGGCTGCATCACCGTCAGGTTGACCCCGAACCGGGTGAGGCCCGCGAACCGGGCCAGCCGCTGAGAGCTCTGCGGCAGGCAGGGCGTGTCGAAGGGCGAGGGGTAGTTGCAGCCGGTCTGGGCGGGGATGGCCGAAAGGTCGAGCTTCTTCATGGCCTCAAGGGCTCCTTCACGCGGGGTCCGGGTTTGCGGCGACGGCCAGCCCACCTTAAAGGTGCGGCCATGACAACCGCCGTCAGCATTGACCCCGTCGACCTCTCCCGCGACCTGATCCGCCGCAACTCCGTGACGCCCGCCGACGGCGGCGCCATGGACGTGGTGCAGCGCGCCCTGGAGGGGCTGGGCTTTACCTGCCGCCGGATGAAGTTCGGCGAGATCGAGAACCTCTATGCCCGGCGCGGAACCACAAGCCCGAACCTCTGCTTCGGCGGCCACACCGACGTGGTGCCGGTGGGCGATGAGGGCGCCTGGAGCGTCGGCCCCTTCGAGGCGGCTCTGAAGGACGGGATCCTGATCGGGCGCGGGGCGGTCGACATGAAGAGCGCCATCGCCGCCTTCATCTCCGCCGTCGCCGAGACCCTGGACGGCGGCGAGCCCAAGGGATCGCTGTCACTGCTGATCACCGGCGACGAGGAGGGGATCGCCGTCGACGGCACCAAGGCCGTGGTCGCGGCGCTGGCCGCCGAGGGCGAGGTCATCGACCACTGCGTGGTGGGCGAGCCGACCTCAAGCGCCGTGATGGGCGACATGATCAAGATCGGCCGCCGCGGCTCGATCAACGCCACCATCACCGTCGAGGGCAAGCAGGGGCACGTGGCCTATCCGCAGCGGGCGGCCAATCCCGTGCCGGTGCTGATCCGCTACCTGGCGGCGGTGCAGGACCGGGTGCTGGACGACGGCTACCTTGGCTTCCAGCCGTCGAACCTGGAGGTCACCACCATCGACGTCGGCAATGCCGCCACCAACGTCATCCCCGGGACCGCCAGAGCGCGGCTGAACATCCGCTTCAATCCCGGCCACACCGGCGACAGCCTGGCCCGCTGGCTGACCGAGGAAGGCGAGCGCGCCGGCCAGGGTTTCGCCGGCCAGGTCGAGGTCGTCACCCACATCAGCGGCGAGGCCTTCCTGACCGAACCCGGCCCCTTCACCGAGGTCGTGGCCGGGGCGGTGAAGGCGGCGACCAATGTCGAGCCTGAGCTGTCCACCACCGGCGGCACATCGGACGCCCGCTTCATCCGCGCCCTCTGCCCGGTGGTCGAGTTTGGTCTGGTGGGGGCCACCATGCACGCCGTCGACGAGCGCGCGCCGGTGAGCGAGATCCGCGCCCTGTCGGCGGTCTACAAGCGCCTGATCGCCGACTATTTCGCACGCTTCGCGTAGTCGAGCCGGACCCGGTTCACCACATCCGGCTCATGCGCCTCTAGGGGACGGCGCCTGGCCGCGGTTAGCCCCTAAAGGTTCGGGCAGTCCTTGGGGCTGCTGGCGGTCGCCAGGGGCGTCACCGTGATCGACAGGATGTCCTTGTAATCGTTCGCCGCGGTCTTGGTCGAGCCGCCCTCGAGCAGCGTGGCCGAAATCGGAAGATTCTGTCCCGCGACGCCCGCTCGGGCGCATGTCACCGTCGAGAATGTCGGCGACGCGGCCGACTTGGTCTGGCCGAGGAACTTGGCCGAATAGGCGATGGTGCCCGCCCCTGGCGTCGTAGCATCGCCGCCGGCATAGGTCATTCGGTAGCGGTTCGAATTGCCCGACGACATGGCGACGGTATAGGGGCCGGTGCTGGCCACGCGGATGTTGCCGCTCCTGGTGTAGGTGGCCGGCGCGGCGGTCACCTGCGAGGTCGTCGTGGTTCCCAGCTCCCCGAAGTCGAGGTCGCTGCCCACATAGCTGGCCTGCAGGGCGCTCAGTACGGTCAGGTGCAGCGTCACGGCGTCGGCCAGGCTGACGTCGTGGTCCTGATCGGCGTAACCGCCCGTGCCCTTGCACTGATAGACGATGTCGAATTTCGCATCGAGGCCGGCCGTCAGGTCGGCGCCCTGGGGAATGGTGACCGAGAAGGTGCGGGTAATCGTCTCGCTGCCGTCGTCGGCGCCGCCGAAGGGCAGGTTGTCGGCTCCGGGGTCCGTGCCGTTCACGGTCAGGGTCGGGTGCGCCTGACCCTGGATGTACATCAGGTTGCCGGTGCCGGCCGTAACGTCCCTCAGCTGGAAGGCTGGGCTGCCGGCCGGGGCGGTGAAGTAGAAGTTCACCGACTGGGTCTTCTTGCCGTTGCTCCCGGAGAACCGCGTGAAGGTTATGGTGACGGTGGGATTGGTGATCCCGGCCGCATTGAACGCGTCGTAGGTGCCCAGCGAAACGGATCCGTTCGACCCGCTCATGCCGCAGATGGCCGAGGTGGCGGCCACGGCCTGGGCGGCGAACAGGCTCATCCCCAGGGCGGCCAGGGCGCCGGTGGCGCGGCTGATGAACTTGCGCATGGTCATTTACCGTCCGTGGAAGGCTTCAGGTCGCCGGTTTTCACGACGCCGACGGCGTTGGCGGGCACGTCGATGATGTAGACGCTGGTCGGTTCGGTGAGCATCTCCACCCGCCAGCGGCCGGGCCGCAGGCCCGCGGCGCCGAAGCGGCCCTCGCGGTTGGTGAAGATCACCAGGGGCTCATGGTCGGGGTGGGCCAGTTCGATGGCCTTGCCCGAGATCAGCGACAACGGTGCGCCGTCGTCGGCGATCAGCCGGCCGATGGCGGTGATCGAGTACTCAGAACCCACCGTCAGCTTGTAGCCGCCGCGATAGGGCGGGAAGAGGCGGAACGAGCCCTTGCCCAGGTCGACCCCTTCGCCCGCGTTCGGGGCGTCGATAGTCACCGTGCGCTCGTTGTACGAGCTGAGGTTGGGCTCGATGGCCGAGTGCAGGATCCCGGTGCTGGCGCTGTAGCCGGCGGGCGTCGGATCCAGGATGACATTCGTGCCCTTGAGGCTCGAGTGCGGGACCACGATGGCGAAGCTGTCGTACACCGGCCGGCCGATCGAGAAGGCGCCGTCGGCCATGGCGATGGCCGTGCCCCAGCGCAGCGACGTGCGCTGGTCGGTGCTGCCGCCGAAGGTGCCCGAGAAGCTCGAGAACTGGTTGATGCCCAGTTCGGCGCGGTTGGTGATGTAGTTGCCGGTGGCGTTGAAGCCGGAGTCGGTGTTGGTGCGCTCGATGTCGGCGGCCAGGTTGTAGGAGCCGACACCTTCGCCGTGCAGGGTCTGGTAGGACACCCGCGCGCGTTCGCCGCGGCTGTCGTAGTCGGCGCGAACGTTGGAGAAGGAACCCAGGCGGGCGGTCAGCGACAGCAGGCCGGCGACGTCGTGGCCCTGAGGCCCGTCTTCGTAGAGCAGGTCCGCCGTCATGCTGATGCTCGACGTCAGGCGCCATCCCACGGTGCCGCGATAGTTGGCGACGTCGTGATTGGACCCGCGGCCATGCGAATAGCGCAGGTCGACGCCCGCATAGACGAAGTCGTTGAAGGCGTGCGAGTAGCCCGCGCCGATCTCGTAGGAGAACGGATTGTCCGGCAGGACGGTGTCCACGGGCGCGAAGTTGCGCGAGTGCGTCTGGACCGAGAAGTTGATCGAGTCGGACTTGCCGCCGGCGCGCTGGATCAGGCGCTGGAAGGTGAAGGCCGTCGCCACGCCCATGCCGAAGCCGTCCAGGTGCGAAACCGAGACGCTGCCGCCGAAGGTGCCGATGGTGGTCGCCGCCACGCCTTCGAACCCGGCCAGCAAGGTCTTGGAATCGGCCTGGAAGTTGCCGCCCAGGGTCAGGTTGTCGGTGATCCCGCGGCGGTAGAAGCCGGTGACCACCCAGTCCTTGGTGTAGTGGGGGCCGTCCGTCTGAAGGGGCGCCTTTACGCCGGCGTAGAAGCCGAACTCGCTAAGGCCTTTGCCCAGCTGCGACTGGTCGAAGAAGATGTTGAACCGCAGGGTCTGGGTGCGGCCGGTGTTGTCGGTGATGGACAGGCGCACGTCGTTGGCGCCTTGCGTGAACGGGAAGTCACGCAGGTTGTAGTTGCCGGCGTCCAGGATCACCCGGCGCACCAGCTGGCCGTTGACGTAGACCTCGACGGTCGACTGACGGTCCAGGCTGAAGCTGCGGTCGCCGCGCGGGCGCACGATGTTCTGGGGTTGCAGCACGCTGTAGGAGCGGAAGGCCGAGATGCCGGCCATCTGCGGGGCCGACTGGTCGGAGCGCGTCACCGGCTGCAGGTCGCCCAGGGTGAAGCGGATCACGTCCTTGGCGTCGTCATAGACCAGGCGCGAGCCGTTGCGCTGGAAGTCGGCGCCGGTGGCGCCCGGCTGCCAGACGCCCTGCGTCTCCACCGCGATGTTGTCGAATCGGGCCGCGCCGTCGAGGAAGATGTTCGGGGTGGCCCAGCCGGTGGGCCCGCCCTTCTCGACGTAGTCCACCGACCCGCGCATGTTCAGGTAGGCGCTGAAGCCGGCCGGCTTTTCGAAGGTCCCGAAACGGGCCCGGTCCAGCGGCGAAACCTGCAGGTTCCTGGACGCCCGCCATTCCGACGGGATCAACAGGTTCAGCTCCAGGGTCTGCGGATTGTAGACCACCTTGAGGCCGGCGGCGTCGAGGTCGTCGGGCGAGATCACGCCCTTGGCGGCGAAGGCGTTGCGCAGGGTGTCCAGGCGCTTGGAATCGATGACGTTCGACAGCAGGTCGACGATGCGCTGGGCCGACAGCGAGATGTGGTCGGCGGTGTCGATCGAGATGACGACGTCACCGAGGTAGAGATTGCCGTCCTTGGCCGGCACCGTCAGGTTGATCGCCCGGCCGGTGGGGTTCAGGCGCACGGGCGCGTTCGTCGGCGCCACCGCCGGACCGACCGTGATCGTACGTTCCTGGGCCTGGGGCGTAACCCCCGGCTGAGCTAGCGCTGTCCCGCCAAATCCGACCGCGGCGCAAGAGGCCAGCAGCCATTGGCTGAGACGCCCCTCAGCGCTGACCGTCTGGTGTGAATTGCGCCTCAACCGTGCCCCCTTCGACTGGCAGCACGACCGGCACGGTGATCCTGCGGGTCTGCCCCGAGGTCACCAGGCCGAAGCCGATCGTCTGCTGGATTTCCGGGCCCGGAAGAGTCTTGCGGAAGACTTCCTTGCCCGATGCGTCTTTCTCGATGATGCGAAGCCGCCCGTGCGACAGGTAGCCGTGGGCCTTGGACCCGTTGGTCACCGTCAGGACCGGCACCGGCTTGCCGGCGTCGTTCTTGCCCAGCTCGGCGCCGGTGACGGCCAGGGCCGGCTTGACGCCCAGCGGGCCGACGCTGACCAGGACCTGGAAATTGTACAGGATCTGGATCGCCGACTGCCCTTCAGGCAGCTTCACCGGCAGCTGGGCCACCGTCACGTAGTAGTGCTTGCTCTCGGTCAGGGCCGGATCGCCCACATACTGGATGCGGAAGGTCTGGGTCTGGCCCGGCTGGATCAGGGCCTGCGGCGGGAACACCAGCAGGTCGCCGGGATCCTTGCCGGTCCCGTGCGCGCCCTGTTCGTCGAAGGTCAGCGACTCGATCCGAAGTTCGACCGGCAGCGGGTTGGTGAAGGTGTTCTCCACCGTCACCACCTGCGACATGCCGCGACCGGCGGTCGACAGATCCAGAACCACCGGCTGAACGGTCATGGCGTCAGCCGCCATCGGCAGGGCGCACGCCCCGAACAGGGCCGCGGCGCCCACGACGCCGGCCATCAAGAACCCACGCAATCCGTTACCCCCCGAGCGTTTCGAGGCGACGCTGAAGCTCCCCATGGCTCAGCTCGCGACCTGAAGCTCTATAGTGAGAGAATCTGAATAGGTTCCTGCCACCAGCGGGTCGCCACCGGCGGGGACGTCGATGGTCAGCGACACCTGGCCGGCCGCGCCGTCCGAGGCGTTGATGTTCACCGGGGTGCCCGACAGGCTCTGGCCCGTGGCGGTCTGGCCGGCCCAGCTGGCGGTGACGCTATAGGGAACGAACTCGCGGAATCCGTTCACGGACGTTTGCGAGGCCACGCCGCCCTGGCGCAGCAGGCCGCGGTTCAGGCTGGTCACCGTCACGTGGTGGGCAGTGTTGCAGATCGCCGGCAGGGCGACGCTGATCGAGGCCTGCTTGGCGATCGCGGTCTGCGGATCGGCCAGGGCCGTGATCGTCACCTGGCCCTGCTGGGCGCTGGTGGAGTCGAAGGTGGCGTTGGAGCCCACGGCGGCCTGGGGCGCCGACACCAGGCAGGTGCTGGGCGCGGTGCCTTCCATGTCCAGCCGGCCCTGGCCGATGCTGGTGGTCTGGGCCAGGGCGCCGCCCGCCGCGAACGACAGGGCCACGCCGGCCATCAGGGCTGCGGTCAGGGCTTTCATTGGGGTTCCACCGTCACGCGCAGGGTGTCGCCGTAGATGCCCGCGATCAGCGGGGCGTTGGCGTGCAGGTTCGAGTCGCCCGCCTGGATCGTCAGGTTGATGACAATCTTGCCGGCGGTGGGCGAGCCCACGGGAATGGAGTCGGTGTTCAGCCGCCGCGCGGTCGCGTCGGCCCGCAGGGTGTCGTTGATCGTCCCCCAGGTCAGCTGGGCGGTGTAGGGCACCGCATCGGCGAAGCCGGTCGGCGCGGGCGCGCCCGCTGTCGTCCGCCACAGGCCGTTGTTCTGCGATTCCAGGACGATGCGGTGGGGATAGTTGCACACCGCGTCGAAGCTGACGGCCGCCGACGCGGCGGCGGTGGTCAGGGTGGCCGGATCCGCCAGGCGGTCGATGCGCAGGTTGGTGCCGTCCAGGGCCTGGAAGTTCACCAGGGCGCCCTGGGTCAGCACCGGCTGCTGCACGGCGCACACCTGCGGGGCGTTGGCCGTGACGGACATCGGCACCGGGCTGCTGGTGGCAGCATAGGCCCCGCCGGCCGCCGCCAGGCTGGTCAGTAGGCCGACAATGACAACGCCGCTGCGCATGGCGGAACGCCTCGCTTTCAGAAAGATCAGCTGGCCACGGCCAGGGTGACGGTCACCGAGCCCTGGTAGAGGGTGTCGGCCACCATCAGCAGGTTCGACCCGCCCGTGGTGGTGAAGTCGCTCACCGAGACCGTGATCGGGCCGGTGAAGGGCGACGAACGCGTCTGGGTGGCGTTCGGGTTGGTGGCCGCCGCGGTGTTGGTCACCGCCGGCGAGTCCGTCCAGCCCGAGGCCGTGGCGGTGAAGTCGACGCTCTTGGAGAAGTTCGTCGGCGCGTCGCCGGTGAAGTTCTGGGCCACCAGCGGCGTCGCCGTGATGGTGATGTCGCTGCGCGAATTGCAGAACGAGGCCGAGATCGTCTTGGGCGGCGCGGTCAGGTTCTGCAGCAGCAGGCCCGTGGCCGTGTCGATCAGCAGGCCGACCGCGAACACGTTGTCGCCGCCGGTGATCGGGCCGCTCGAGCACATCGCCGGCACGTTGCCGGTGACCGGCATCGGCCCGACGCTGGACGTCGAGGTGGCCACGGATCCGCCCTCTTGGGCGTGGGCCGCGCTGGCGAAGGCCGCGCTGGCGATCAGGGTCGTAATGGTCAGAAGCCGCTTCATGGCGACACTCCTTTCAAGATCGATACCAGCGTTACTCGGCCGCGCTCGGGCCCAGGGTGATGGTCACCGAGCCGGTGTAGCCACCCGCGACCAGCAGCAGGTTGTCGCCGCCGCCCGTGTGGAACTGGGACAGGGTCAGCGTCAGGTCGGTCAGCTTGGGCGCACCCTGATCGCCGCCGGAACCGGTGGCTGCCGGAGTGCCCCCGTTGAGGGTGGCCGTCGTGGTCACCAGCGGCGGGGTGTTGGCCCAGGTGGTCACCGTGGAGGTGAAGTTGACCGCCCGCGAGAAGCCCGGCTGCACCGTGGACGTGTCCTGCGCCAGCAGGGCGTCGGCGGTCACGGTCAGGTGCGTTCCGGCGAAGTTGCAGAACGAACCCGGCAGGGTGACGGTCTGATCGCCGATGGTCGTGATCTTGCCGACGTTGGCGGTGGAGGTGTCCACCATCTGGCCGACATTGATCGACGCCTGGCTGGGCGTGCCCAGGATGCACAGGTTGGCCACGGTGCCGCCGACGTCGACCGTCTGCTGGGCCGTGTCCTTGGACACCTGCTCGACGGCGAGGGCCTGGCCGGCGCCGGCCAGGGCGAAGCCAAGGCCGAGGGTGGCGATGAGAAGCTTGCGCGGGTTCATCTCAGGTATCCTTCAAGCGATCCGCTGGGCTCAGCCCGGGGTCAGGGTGACGACGACCGTGCCCTGGTAGGCGCCGGCGAGGAGCAGGCCCGTGGCCGAGGCGTTGCTGAGCGTGACGGGGACGTCGCCGGTGAAGATGCCGACCGTGACATCGCCGCCGGGGCCGTTGATCAGGGTGTCGTCCGTGGCCGTCTTGGCGTTGGCCAGGGCCGAAGCGGTGTAGTCCACCTGCTGCACGAAGCCCGTCGGGTTCGGAACCAGGGCCGGCGTCAGCGCCAGCTTGGTGGTCTCGACATGCATCTGCGAGCCGGCGCTGTTGCACCAGGCATGCAGGGTCACCGACTTGTCGTTCACCTTCGACGTGTCGAGGTTGCCGACCGCGTTGGCCAGCTCGCCGAGGCTGAGCTGGACGGGGTTGTCGCCGGTGAACAGGCACTTCGGCGCCACGGAGGCGTCGATATTCACGGTGCCGTCGACGGGATCGCCGGCGACCGCTTGTTCCTGGGCCATCGCCTGGGTCCCGGCGGCGCCGAGACCCAGAGCAAAGCCCGCAACAAGAAGAAAACGAGTCTTCATGACGCAGAAGTCCTTAAGTCGACGCCGGTCTTAGAGGCCGGGCGTCAGGGTGACGACAGTCGTGCCTTGGTAGTTGCCGGCCAGCATCAGCAGGCTGTTGCCGCCCGTGGTCGACGAGCCGCTGAGCGCGACGTTGATGCTGCCGGTGAAGGCGCCCACGGTCACGCCATTTTGCGGGTTCGGGGCGGTGGCGGAACCGTCGGCGGCGACCTTGTTGCCGGGCGCGGTGGCCGTAGCGGTGTAGTCGACGGCCGTCGCGAAGCCCGACGGCGTGTTGGCCGGGGCGTTCTGCAGCTTGATCTGGTTCGCCTTGATGGTCATCACCGAGCCGGCGCCATTGCACCACGCCGTCAGGCTGGTGGACTTGCCGTTCACGGCGCCCGTGTTCAGGGTGCCGTTCGAGTTGGAGATCTCGCCCAGATCCAGGGTCACCGGATCGTTGGTGATGTCGCAACGGGCGTCCACGTGGCCGTAGATGTTGACGTTGCCGGAGACGGCATCGCCAGCGCTGGCGGTGCCGGGGCCGCTGGGGCCGCCGCCCGGGCCATGCTCGGGATCGGCCATAGCCGACGTGGCGAACGCGGAAGCGGCGATGGTCATGATCGCCAGGGTCTTGATGTAAGACATACTATTTCCTCAGAACTGAAATGGGTTGATGCGAGAGGGTGAAGTCGGGCCGCGGGATCAGCCTCGGCCCGGTGGGGGTTAGGATGTCGGCGCGACGGTCACCGTGACCGTGCCGGTGTAGTTGCCGGCGATCAGGCGCGCGCCCGACTGGGCCGTCGGGTTCGACAGGTCGACCTTGACGTTGCCCGTGCCGGTGGCGATCGCCGCGGCGAGGGTCGCCACGTTCGAGTTCAGCGGGTTGGACCCGTCCGACAGGACGTAGGGCGCCACGGAGCCGCCGTTGGCGTCGGCGACCGTCGCCGTCGCCTTGTACTGCACCAGGTTGGTGTAGCCGGGCGGCGGCGAGGCGGGGCCCGTCAGCGGGGCGGCGGTGATCGTCACCTTTGGCGCGGCGCCCGTGCAGGCGACGGTGAATTCCGCGTGCTTGTTCTGGGCGAAGTCCGTCACCACCACGCCGTTGCCGTCCGCCAGCTCGCCGACGTCGAGATCCACCGAGGCGGACCCGAGGTTGGAGCATTTGGCCGTCACCTGGCCCGAGACGTTCACCTGGCCGGTGACGTCGCCCACGGGCGTCGCCAGCGCGGGGACCGCATAGGCGGCCAGGGCGGCGGTGGAGGCGATGATCAGGAGCTTGTTCATCTGAGCAGGCTTTCGGTGAAGGTCAGGCGACGAAGTTCAAGGTTCCGGCGCCGCGGATCGGCGCCGGGCGGGCGGTCAGGTTCAGGACGGGCTGACGGTGATGGTGATCACGCCCTTGTAGGACGTGTCGGCGATCAGCACGTTGCCGGCGCCGCCGCGGGTGGCGAGGGCCGAGGCCTTGACCGACAGGTTGCCGGACGCGGCCTTCAGACGGTCGCCCACGGCGCCGGTGGAGGGCTCGCCGAGGGCGGCGGTGCCGTCGACGGTCTTGTAGCTGAACACGGCGGTCCCGGAGGTCGCCTTCTGGACGGTGACCTCGGCCAGGTAGTCGACGGTGTCGGAATAGCCCGTGGCGCCGCCGGCGCTGTTGTTCTGGGCCTTCAGCGGGGTGGCGCTGACCGTCACGCTCGGGTTGGTGGAGTTGCAGAGCACCTCGAACGACACCGTCTGGGTCGAGGTGGCCGGGCTGAGCGTGCCGTCGGCGGACGTCGACAGTTCGCCGAACGCCAGGGTGTCGCTGAAGGTCGAGTCGGCGCCCGGCACGACCATGCACTTGGCCGCGACGTTGCCGGTGACGTTGACCGTGCCGGTGACGGTTCCTGCGGCCAGGGAGGGAGCGGCGAAGGCCAGGGCGGAGGCGCCAACGGCCAGGGCGGCGATCTTGGTGCGGATGGTCATGATGTTCGTATCCTCAGGAAGTCCGGTGCGCGGATCGCGGCCCGCGCTCAGTAGGGAGAGACGTTGACGATGATGGAGCCCGCGTAGGCGCCGGCGACGAGGACGTCGCCGACATGCGGGGTGGCGAAGGTGTCGGCCCGGACCACCACGTTCCCCGCGACGTTCTGCAGGTACTTGCCGGTGGTCACGGCGTTGGTGCTGGTGGCGCCGGCCGCCGTCGAGGTCACCGAGCGGGTGTCCGAACTGGGGGTCGCGCCGGTGATCAGCTTGGTGTCGAGGTAGGCCGTGAAATTGATCTGGTTGGCGTAGCCGCTGGGCGCGCCGCCGGCGGTGGTCATCGACGTCGCCTTGATGCTGAGCACCGGGGCGGCGGACGAACACACCACCTTCAGCGTCGTCAGGCTGTTGGCCGAGCTGTAGGACAGGCCGGTCTTCAACGTGCCGGCGGCGGTGGCCAGCTCCGGCGTGTTGAAGGTGTCGGTGAACGTGGAGGACGTGGTTCCGTTGGTCACCTGGCAGAACGGCGAGACCGTCCCGGTCACGGTGATCGTGCCGGTGTCGCTGACACCGCCGCCGCCACCGCCCGGATCGAATGTCGCCTGAGCGGGCGTCGCCGCGAGCGCGCAGGCGGCCATCGCGGCCGCGCCGACGAGCAGCAAACGCTTCATCTCACCCGTCTTCATCATCTCGCTACCGGCGAACCGGCTCCGAAACCGCTGGCGACAGGCTCGCCAAACCCCCGAAAATCCAAAGTCCCATCGTACTGGCCCTCGGGAGGGGCCGGCGGGACGACGGCCCCTATGGGGAGGCCGACATGGTGACCGTGAGCGTGTCGGAATAGGTGGACGCCGACACGAGGATGTTGGCTCCGGCGTAGGCCGGCGCGCTGACCGTCAGCTTCGAACCGCCGACGCCGTGGGCGGCGCCGTTCAACTTCAGGCCTTGAGAGGTCGACGACGGGCCGACGAACGAGCAGGCACCGCCCGAGGACAGGGTCGCCGCGGCGCACGAACTGGTGACCGTGGTCACGCCGGAATCCCCCACCAGGGTGAGACCCACGTTGTAGGGCGCCAGGTTGGTGTAGCCGGTGGGCGTCGGCACGCCCGGCGCCAGCATGCCGCCGTGCGACGACACGACGGCGACGCGCAGGGGCGTCGCGCAGTTCAGAGAGAACGCGAAGTCGTGGCTGAAGCCGGAGGGAATGTCCGACGCATTATAGGAGCCGCTCGGCGCCGCGCCGGTCGCGAAGCCGCAAACAACGCCGACGCTCGCCCTTACATTCACGGACACTGGCAGGCTGTTCGGCGTGCCCTCGTGCAACGCGTAAGCGGTGTCAGCGGCGTTCGCCGCGCCGGCGGCCATGCAGACGCCAGCCATCGCAGCCATGAAAAGCGCGGAAACCCGCATATCCAGCCCACCCGTTTGGCCCTTAACCACCCCTCGACCCGTTAAGGCCGACTTGGTTGCGGGCTCCAATCGCCGGCATCAAAACCACAGAGCAAATTACGACGCAAGCGGATTCATTGGGTCAATTACAATCATGTGGCAATAGAAACACAGTTAATTCACATCTATATCACGGTTAACCGTCGCGAATTTTCTAGTAAAACTTTCGCCTGGAAGGCGATTAGGGGGATTTTAACCGTTTTATCCTGAAGTATGGCACGCCTCTTTCCTTCGCCACACAGTCGCCCTAATTAATATTGGAGCTTAGCCGCACTGCGGGGTGTGCCGTTTTGGGTCAGATTGCAGCGTTCGACGACTGACATCGCCCACGCCGATTCCTCGCATAACGTTGGTTGGCGTCGCGTCGTGCCGGCTTGAGACAGCTTTGAATTGCGCCCGTGGCACGCAGTGTGTCGCAAAAAAGATGCACGCCGAGGCGTCCTCTGCCACGCCCGGAGCGCCGCTTTTCGGCGCGAACACCGCCAAAATGCCGATTCCGGCCGCCAGGCCCTGGGCCGCCGCCCGAGTCCCCCGGGCTCGACGCGGGGCTCAGGTATCGCTAGCCTCGCCCTCGGAAGCTCGCGGGGGCGCTCCGATGCGGCCTTGGCTGGTTCTGACTCTCGGTCTGATCCTGATCGGCGGCTGTCATGGCGCGCCGGGGACGAGCCTGCGCCAGCGGTGGGACGGCATGATCGGCTCGCCCCCCGCCCTCAAGGGCTACGTCTACGTTCTGCCGCCAGGCGCGACGCATCTTCCGGACTTTGCCGCGCTGAAGCCCGCCGGGGTGATCTACGTCCGCACCCTGAGCATCCACGACCGTGACTGGCGCGCGAACTTTCCCGGCGTTCCCGGGCGAGACGCCTGGCTGGCGGTCGACTACCACGGCGACTTCGCGACCGACCGCCCCGGCCCCTACCGCTTCATCCTCGACAGCGACGATGGCGACCGGCTGATCATAGACGGCCGCACCATCGTCGAGATGCAGGACGCCGCAGGCGGCGCGGCGACCAGCGGGACGGTCAACCTGGCGGCCGGGCGCCATACCCTGAGGGCTCAATACGTCCAGGCGCCGGGCTTGCGGTCGACGACGGGGTTGCGCTGCCAGGGCCCAAGCGGGCCGGAAACGGCCTTCCCCGGCTGCGGCCTGAGGGTCGAGGGGCGCGGAATCTGGCGCGTCTGGCTGTGGTGGGTGGCGACCCTGGCCACCCTGGGCGCGACCGTCATGTGGCTGACGCGCCGCCGCCTCGCCCACGAGGCGCGCGGTCACCTGTGAGCGGTCGGGCCCGCGACCGCGGGTGAACAGGCCCGTCAGCCGCCGTTCAGGCGCGGCGATAGACAGTCTGGCCATGGAACGCCCGAGGCCTTCCCCTGTTTGGGAGGCCAGGAGAACCGCACATGACCCGACACCCCACGCCTCTTCGCCCTGATGCGCGCCCTTCTCTCAAGGTCCTCGCGGGCGTGTTGCTGGCCGCGGCCGCGATCGGCGCCTGCAATCGGCAAGGCGCCACGCCGGCCGCCTCGTCCGCCGCGCCGCTCGCCCTTCCCCTGACGGTCGGCGCCCAGACGCCGATCGCCCCGGCGCCGGCCGCCGAGGCCCTGCCTTCGGCGCCGCGACCGAAGGTCGTGCGGGTGGCCGACCCCAACCAGGCCTACGCCTACCTCGATCAGGCCTACGCCATGTCGGACGCCCTGTCGGACGCGCCACCCGACTACGGCTTCGACTACGGCGGCGTGCGCCCATGGGTGTGGCGCGGGGCCGACCGTTCCTATCGTGTCGCCGAGCCGGTGGAAGGAGGCTACCGCTACTATTACTACCGCACCGGCTCGGACTACCCGTACCTGGTCCAGGACCCGGACTACGCCTACGCCTACGACGGCGATCAGCTGGCGGTGGTCTACGACCGGGACGGGCGCCCATTGCCGCCGCCGGACATCGATCGGCGGGCCGACGACGCCGGTCGCTACCTGGCGCGCGCCCACGCCCTCTACCAGGCGCAACTGAACAGCCAGAGGCATGCCGTCATCGCGGCGAATTGGGCCGCACGGCGCGCGCAGATTCAGGCGCAGCGCGCCGAGTGGGCCGCCCAGCAGGCGCGCGACGAACAGTGGCGCGCCTACCACGACCAGCACGAGGCCGAAGAGGAGGCCTACTGGCGGCGCGAACGCGAGGAGCGCCAGGCCGCCCAGTCCCGCTTCGACGCCTGGCGCGAAGCCCGGTTCGAGGGCCCGCCGCCGCCGCCGGCCTGGCGGGGCGAGGGTGACCGCGGCGACCGCGGTCCGGACGACCGCCGTCACGACGACCGCGGCCCCGGCGCGCTGGCGGCCGGCCCACAGGGTCCCGCCCCAACCGCCGGCGCCCCCTTCCCCGGCCCGTTCGGACGCGACCAGCGCGCCGCGCCCCCGCCGTCAGCAGCGCCTCCCGGTCCCGGACCGGCCCAGCAGGCGGCCCCGGCGCTGGCGGTGCAACAGGCGCTGGCGGCCCGCCAGGCCGCCCAGCGCGACCAGGC
>JAFEEA010000052.1 GCA_018241335.1 Pseudomonadota bacterium | reverse complement strand
ATAGGGGAACGGGTAGCAGAAGCTGGGCGGGAAGGCGAAGTGGTGTAGTCCGTTGCGCAGCAAGGTTTCGGTCAGCAGGGCCGGCCCCATCTGTCCCCACGTAGCCTTGTCGCCCACCGCCTCGGCCGCCTTGCGGCAATCGTCCATGACCGCGTGGCCCGGCGGAAACTTCATCACCGCGCAATTGATCTCGCGGGCGTCCTGCCAGGCGTAGAAGAGCGGCAGGTCCGGGATGTCCGGCGTGAGGCAGAGCACGTCGGTGTCGATCCACCACCCGCCCCGCTCGAAGAGCAGACAGTATCGAAACAGGTTCGAAAACGCCGCGACCGATCCCGCGCCAAAGCCGCTGGCGTAGTGAAAGACCCGGCTCTCGGGCAGGATGTCCCGGGCGTCGGCGACCGCGACCCCAGGCGGAGCGGCCAGGTTTTCCTCGTAGGTGAAGAGCTCCACCGCATGCCCGTGGGCGATGAACGACCGCAGGCAGGCCATCTCATAAGGGCTGAGCGCGCCCTTCCACCAGAAGGTCTGGAACACCTGGGGCATCGGCAGGCGATACCCGCGGCCCTCGACGCCGTAAAGGGCCGCGGCGCCCCCGATCTAGCGAACCTTCGCCTTGCCAAGCAGGGCTCGAACATCCCGGTATCGAAACGTGGCGGTCTCTCCCGACGGACCGACCTGGAACCGGGAGTCCTTGGTCACGCCCGCCAGGTGCAGGATGTTGATCTCGTCATAGGGCGGAAATGGCGACAACAGCACGCCCCGCGCCAGGTTGAAGGTCGGCAGGGCCGTATAGAGCTGCCAGTTGTTCAGCGATGACACCGGGGTCGCCCGCACCTCGCCCATCACCGAAAGGTAGTGCAGGGGAATCTGGTCCGAATAGAACTGGTTGGGCCGCGCGGCGTCCCGCTCGCGGATCGCGGCCAGCAGCCCTCCCCACTTGGCCCAAAGCGGCGAGGACGCGGTGGCGGCGAAGACGCCGTCGTTAAGCATCGGGTAGCGGTTGAAGCTGCCCGCGTCGAGCTCCGGAAACAGGCTGTAGTAGATCGAAATGCTGCGATAGTCGGGGTGGGGCGTGCGCGCGTAGTTGATGTCGCTCTCGAGATGCGCGCCGATGTCTCCCGTTTTCGCCGCCTCCACCAGGGTGGCGATCCCCGCAACGTTCTGGACCCAGGTGTCCCCGTCCAGCCAGACGTAGACGTCGTAGCCGGGAAAGAACTCCGGCAGGCGCGCCTTCACCCCGAGATAGGCCAGGGCGAACCCCTGGCGCGGCCGCGTGCGATAGTCCGCGTCGTCGACCCGCGCCACCCGGTCCGCCGCCGACGCGATCTCCGCCGGCAGCTCGGCGGGGCCGACATGGACGAAGCCGACGTCGAAGCCTGCCGGTCCCAGGTCGCGCAGGGACGCCACGGTGTCGGCGGCCAGGTGAAAATGATGCTCGTCGCAGCCGGTGACCACGATCACCCGGCCCGCGCCGGCGACGCCCCCCGCCGTCATCTAGAGCCCATCGTCCAGGGCGCGGAACCAGGCCTCCAGCATGTCCGCCTCAAGGGCCAGGGCGGCCGTTCGCTGGGCGGCCTCCTCGTCGATCCCCCACTGCTCTTCCTGGAAGGCCTCGTCCAGGCGAGACAGGGCGAAGGCCTCCGCCCCTGTCAGCCGCCCCCGCTCCAGCGCCAGGGTCAGGACGGTCGAGCCGAACAGGGCCGCGCCGAACGCCAGGCCGGCCAGGCGAAAGTCATCCGCCTCCAGGGCCAGGGCCCTGGCCCGCGCCAGGCTCTCGTCCGGCTGGCGATGGTGCAGGATGCCCTGGGTGCGCGCCAGGGCGACGCCCAGCTCGGTGTCGGCCCAGTCCAGCAGCGGGCTCCAGTGGATCTCCTGGCGCTCCACCAGGGCGCCCGGCCCCTCGGCGAAATAGCAGACCAGGTCCGAGCCGGCGTAGGCGGCGATGGTCTCGGCCGTGGCCTCCCGCGCGGCGGCGATGCCGTCCAGGGCCGTGTAGGCCAGGCGGGTCAGGGGCATGGTCGCCATGTCGATGACCTGGTCCTGGGCGCGCCATTCGGCGGCGATCAGCTCCGCCAGGGCCTCGGTCGGCGCCTCCAGCTTCTGGCCGCCGGGAGACTTCGGCGACCGGTCGTCCAGCAGGATGGAAAAGCCCACCGCCGCCGGCGCCACATCCACGCCCTTGTAGAACTTGCGGGGCTTCTCGAGGTTTTCGACAGGCTGGTGCACGGCGCTCTCACTCTTCGGAACGGACGGCGGCCAGGCGGCGCCGCGACGGAACCTCACGTCCCTGGCGTGCAACGATCAAATTCCTGGGCGGTTCGCAAGCCGCCGCGTGTCCGGGAGCCGCCGCTTGGCCATCGATCGTGATCTCAGGGCCGCCATCGCCGTCACCCGCTTCGGCCTCGGCGCCCGCGCCGGCGAGATCGAGGCGGCCCGCGCCGATCCGGAAGGCTGGCTGACCGGCCAGGTCCGCCCGGGCGGCGCCGACCAGCCCCAGCCCGGGGGCCCCACCGCCGCCCAACGCTTCGCGGAGTTCCGTGACTACGCCCAGGAAAGGCGCGAGGAAAAGGCCGAGGGCGGCATCCAGAAGGGTGACAAGGCCGATCCGGTCAGGATGGCCGCCCGCCTGCTGCGCGACGACACCGGGGCCGACTTCCTGGCCCGCGTCCAGCTCGCCGCCACCACCGACGCCGGCTTTCGCGAGCGCTGGGCGCTGTTCTGGTGCAACCACTTCACGGTCTCGGCCACCAAGCTCGTCACCGCCACCCTGATCGGTCCCTTCGAACAGGAGGCCATCCGGCCCAACGTCTTCGGCCGCTTCCAGGACCTGCTGATCGCCTCGTCCACCCATCCGGCCATGCTGATCTATCTGGACCAGGCCCAGTCGATCGGGCCTGACAGCCTCGCCGCCGGTCGCATGGCCCGGGGCGGCAAGGCGGGCGGCCTGAACGAGAACCTCGCCCGCGAAATCATGGAGCTGCACACCGTGGGCGTCGACGCCGGCTACAGCCAGGCCGACGTCACCGAGTTCGCCCGCGCCATGACCGGCTTTTCCGTGGGCGGCCCACGCATGGCCCCGGACCAGGTCGGGCGCTTCATGTTCCGCGAGGCCGCCCACCAGCCGGGCGCGCGCACCATCATGGGCCGCCGCTACGGCCAGGACGGCCAGGCCCAGGCCCTGGCGGTGATGAAGGACCTCGCCGCCAGCCCCCACACCGCCCACCATCTCGCGACCAAGCTGGCGGCTCATTTCGTGGCGGACGACCCGCCGCCGGCCCTGGTGGAGCGGCTGAAGCGCAACTACCTCGACACCCATGGCGACCTCGCCGCGCTCGCTCGCACCCTGGTCGCCGCGCCCGAGGCCTGGGCGCCCGAGGCGCGCAAGTTCAAGACGCCCTACGAGTTCATGGTCTCCGGCTGGCGCGCGGCCGGGACGACGCCGCAGGACCTGAAGGGCGTCGCCCCGATCCTGAACGGCATGGGCCAGAAGGTGTTCAGCGCCCCCTCCCCCAAGGGCTGGCCGGACGAGACCGCGATCTGGTGCGCGCCGGACGCCATCATCAAGCGCATGGCCTGGAGCGAGGGCTTCGCCGCCGGCGCCGTGGCCGGCCGCGATCCGTCGCAGCTCGCCCGCGATGCGCTTGGGGCGCGCCTCACCCCCCTCGTCGCCCAGGCCGTCGCCCGCGCCGAAACCCGGCCCGAGGGCCTGGCCATCCTGCTTATGTCCCCGGAGTTCCAGCGTCGATGAGCGATCCTTCGTCCCCCGTCGCCTCCCCCGCCCTCAGCCGCCGCGACGCCCTGCGCGCCGCCGTCGGCCTCGGCGTCACCGTGGAGTTCCTGGGCGGTCGCGCCTTCGCCGCCGCCGACGGCGCCCTGGCCTCGAAGAAGCTGGTGGTGATCATCTGCCGGGGCGGCATGGACGGCCTGTCCGTCTCCCCGCCCGTGGGCGATCCTAACTACGCCGCCCTGCGCGGGGCGATCGCCTTGCCCGGCTTTGACCAGCCCGGCGGCGCCCTGGCCCTCGACCACACCTTCGGCCTGCACCCCGCCCTGACGTCGGTTCACGCCCTGGCGCTGAAGGGCCAGGCGCGCATCGCCCCGGCCGTCGCCACGCCGGACCGCGCGCGCTCCCACTTCGAGGCCCAGGACGTGCTGGAGAGCGGCGGAACGGTCGTCTACGGCACCAGCTCGGGCTGGCTGAACCGCGCCTTGCAGGCTATGGGCCCGGCCGGACGGGTGCAGGCGATCTCCATCGGCGCGACCGCTCCCCTGCTGCTGCGCGGCAAGGTCGAGGCGGCCTCTTGGGCCCCCGGCGGCGCGCCTGAGCGCGACCATCGCCTGCCCGGCATCCTGCAGGACCTCTACGCCCACGATCCGGTGCTCAGCCAGGCCCTGGCCAGCGGCCTTTCCACCGAATCCATGGCCAGGATCGCCTCGGCCGACGCCAACCACGCCCTGATGGCGGATGCGCCCTCCCCCGCCATGGCCGCCGGCGCCGCCCAGGCCCAGCCCGCTGCTGCGGCTCTGGCCCGCTTCAACCCCCGCCAGGGCGCGGAGCAGGCGCGCAAGCTCGGCGCCACCTTGGCCGGCCTGATGATCCAGCCCGACGGCAAGCAGGTGGCCGGCGTCTCCTTCGACGGCTTCGACACCCACGCCAACCAGGGCGCCGCCCAGGGCCAGCTCGCCAACCGCCTGGCCTATCTGGACGGCTTCCTCGACGGCCTCGTCACCGGCCTTGGCCCGGCCTGGAAGGATACGGTGGTGGTGGCCGCCACCGAGTTCGGCCGCACGGCCCACGTCAACGGCACCGCCGGCACCGACCACGGCACCGCCTCGACCGCCCTGGTGCTCGGCGGCGGCCTGAAGCGCGGCGGGATCGTCGGCGACTGGCCGACCCTGCAGCCGGCCGCCCTGTTCGAGAACCGCGACACCGCCCCCACCCTGGACATGCGCGGCCTCTTCAAGGGCGTGCTCGCCGACCACCTCGGCGTCGACCGCCGGGCCCTCGACACCCTCGTCTTCCCCGACAGCGCGGCCGTCGCGCCGGCGGCCGGCATCGTCTGAGGGCGGGAACCAGGACCCCGGCTGCGTCTCCTGCCGGGCTCGGGCCTGACGCGATCTCCCCCCAGTCGCCCAGGTCCGGAGCGCCCCCTTCCCCAAGGGGGCGCGTCCTGGCCCCTCCGGCGCGGTTCAGAAGATCTCGTCCAGGATCCGGTAGAACTCCAGCTTGGCCGGATCGAGCGCCGCCAGCGGATAGTGCTCGGCGACCAGGGCCGGCACGTCCAGGTGCGGGGCGTTGCGTCGCCCTGAGCGCACGAAGATGGCCAGGTCCTGATAGCGGTCGGCGATCCCCGCCCGGCCAAGGTCGATCAGGCCGGCCGCCTCGCCGTCGATGATGAAGTTCGGCCAACTGACGTCGCCGTGCGTCATCACCAGGTCCTCGCCCGCCGGCCGCAGGCGCTCCAGGTCGGCCCAGACGTCCGCGATCGTCCGCCCGACATTGTCGGGATCGTAATCGGCCGCGCTGACCTCGCCCCGGTCGATCCGCAGCCGCGCCTCCTCCAGCTTGACGGCCAGCCGCTCGTCGAACGGACAACCTTCGGTCGGCAAGGCGTGCAGCCGCGCCAGCGCCCGGATGGCGGCGATCGCCCCGTCCCGGGCCGCCTCGCCCTCCAGGGCGTGCAGGGCCGTCCCCGCGAGGCGCTCCATCAGGAAGGCCCGCCGACCCGCGACCTCGCCGGACCAGATCAGCCTTGGCGCCCCGCACCGCCCGTCCAGCCACGCCAGCACGGCGATCTCCCGCGCCATCTCCTCGCGGCTGATCCGGCGATCCGCCGCGGCGATCTTGGCGAAGGCAGAGGTCGGCGCGTCGAGACGCCAGACTAGGTCGCCGGACATCCCATGGCCCAGCCGCTCCCCGGCGAGGCCGTCCGAGGTCATCCCGGCCGCCTCGAGCAAGGCGCGAACCAGGCCCTCCTCGCCAGCCGGAACGGTTGTCACGGCTTGGGGCGTCGCGACCGGCGCGCGAACGGCTCCTCGTCGGCCTCGTCGGCGGAGAATCCGAAGCGGGCGAAGCCGGCCTTCAGCTCCGGGCTGATCGGCGCCTCCAGCACCAGGGTCCCGCGCGACGGATGCGGGATCACCAGCCGCCGGGCGTGCAGCTGCAGCTTCAGGTCGCCGGAAAGCTCGGCCGAGGCCTCGGTCTTGTACTTGGGGTCGCCCAGGATCGGGTGGCCCATGGCCAGCATGTGCGCCCGCAGCTGGTGGGTGCGCCCCGTATGGGGCCGCAGCGCCATCCACGCGGCCCTGGGGCCGGCGCGCGAGATGGTCACGAACTCGGTCTCGGCCGGGTCTGCGCGAGGGTCTTTGGGGTCGGCCGGCACCACCAGCTCGCGATCGCCGACCCCGGACTTGACCAGGTGCAGCTCCATCACCCCTTCGCCGGGCTTGGGATTGCCCGCGACGATGGCCCAATAGGTCTTCTCGGCCCGCCGCCGGGCGAAACTGCCCGCCAGGCGCGCGGCGGCGTTGGGCGTCTTGCCCAGGATCAGCACCCCGGAGGTGTCCCGGTCCAGGCGATGGGTCAGGCGCGGCCGGTCCGGCCCCTCGCCCCAGGCCGACAGCAGCCGGTCGATATGCTTCGTGGTCTTGGTGCCGCCTTGCACCGCCAGGCCCGCCGGCTTGTTGAGCGCCAAGACCTCGTCGTCCTCGTAGATCACCAGGCGCTTGGCGAAGGCGATGTCGCGGTCGCTGATCGTATCGCGCTCGCCCTTGGGCGGCGCCTCGGGCAGCGGCGGCACGCGCACCTGCGCCCCGGCGGCCAGTCGGGTATCCGCCTTGACCCGCCCGCCGTCGACACGGATCTGGCCGCTGCGGGCCAGCTTGTGGATCTGCACTTGGCTGAGGTGCGGCCAGCGGCGCTTGAGCCACTTGTCCAGCCGTGCGCCGTCCTCGCCGCCGCCCACCGTCAGGATCTTGACCTCGGCCATCAGGCGAACAGCCGCCGGGCGGTCAGCAGGCCGCCGAACAGGGCGAAGATCGACAGGACCACCGAGGCGACGATGTAGACCGCCGCCGTTGCGTAGTCGCGCCGCTCGATCATCAGGGCCGCATCCAGCGAGAACGACGAGAAGGTGGTGAAGCCGCCCAGGACACCCACCGCCAGCAGCACCCGCATACGGTCCTGGTCGGCGCCGCCGCGATGCGCCAGGAATCCGACCAGCAGCCCCATCAGGCAGCCCCCGACGATGTTGACCGTGAAGGTCCCGCCCCAGCCGACGGTCGGCCCGACCACGCGCGTAACGCCGACGCCGGTCAGGTAGCGGCACACGGAACCGAAGGCGCCCCCCAGGGCCACGAGCAGCAGCTTCTCCATCGGCCCCATATGCGCCAACTGGTCGCAGGGCGCAAAGGGTCGCCTCAACGCACGATTAATGAGCGAGATCGAAAATGAGTGCTCCATAAGGTTGCATTCCTGGGGCGCCCCAACCCATGTCATTCGCCGCCATCGCCGACGACGTAACGCGGGACGGGCCCACCACCTTCGAATCGCGAGACGGCCGACAGCTCTGGCTGGACTTCGCTGTCGAGACGGTCACCAGCCTGCGTCATGGCACGGCGGCGGCCGCGCGCCTGGGCCGCGAAGTGTGCGACGCTCGCAAGGGCGCGCCTCTCTCCAACGCGGACTTCGGCCGGTTGGCCGACGAGGATCATCTGCACATCGACCTGGAGACCATCGAGATCGCCAAGGCGACTCTGGGGGCCTCGGGCGCGCCGACGATCCTGATTCTGCCGATTTCCTTCCACACCCTGTCGGCCCGAAAGAGCCGGCGCGACGTCACCGAGGCCCTCGGCTCCGCGCTCAAGAGCCGAGTGATGCTTGAACTGATGGACGTCGATCGCGGCACGCCCCTCAGCCGCCTCAGCGAGGTCGGCGGCGTGGCGGCGGCGCTGGGCCGCGGGGTCCTGGTGCGGCTGACGCCGGGTCGGGACGCCGCTGCGGCGGTCAAGGGCTACCGGCCCCACGGCGTCACCGTCGAGGCCGCCGGCCTGGGCGAAGGCGACAGCGAACTGGCCGCTGGCATACTGGCCTTCGCCGAACAGACGCGCGGCGCGGCGCCCACCGTGATGGTGTTCGGCCTTCCCAGCGAAGACTTCTTCTCCATCGCCGGCGTCGGCGGCGTCACCCATGCGTCGGCGCGTCGGGCGGCTTAGGAGTCGGTAGCCCAAGCCGCTCCAGCGTCTGGGCGAAGTCCGGCGGGACCGGCGCCGAGATCCGCATCGCCCGCCCGTCGGGATGCCGGAACTGGATCGAAAAGGCGTGCAGCATCAGCCGCCCGCACGGCTCGCCGCCCAGCATCAAGGCGCCGCCATAGCGCACGTCGCCGGCGATCGGCCGGCCGATCGAGGCCAGGTGAACCCTCAACTGGTGCATGCGCCCGGTATGCGGCGACAGCTCCACCAGCGCCGCACCTTCCCCTGCGCCGAGCGTCCGATAGCGGGTGAAGGCCGCCTCGGCGTCCGGATGGTCGTCCGGGCAGACGCGCATGTGCGCCTCGCGGCCCTGCTCCACCCGGCGCAGGGCGCTTTCGATGGTCCCCTCGCGCGGGTCCGGCGCGCCGGGCGTCACCACCGCCAGATAGGTCTTGCGCACCCGCCGATCCATCAGCGCCTTGCCCAGGGCCGCCGCTGCCGGCTTTGTGCGCGCGGTCAGGATGACGCCGGAGGTGTCGCGGTCCAGCCGGTGCACCAGGCGTGGGCGGTTGCCGCTGGCCTTCGCGAAGGCGGCCAGCAGGTCGTCCAGGGTGTGCGCCTTGATCCGCCCGCCCTGGCTGGAAAGGCCCGACGGCTTGTCGAGCGCGATGATCGCCTCGTCCTGATAGACGACCATGGCCTTCACGGCCGCGATCTCCTCGGGCGTCAGCGCGACAGGGCCTCTCGCCATCCTAACCTTGACCGCCCTTGCGCGACCGCATCGCCGCCCAGCGCTCCAGCCGCTCTTTGACCCGGGCCTCCGCCCCCTCGCCCCTGGGCGCATAGAACGTGCGCCGCTCGACGCCCTCGGGGAAATAGTCCTGCCCTGAGAACCCCTCCTCGGTGTCGGGGTCGTACTGGTAGCCCTTGCCGTAGCCCAGGTCCTTCATCAGCCGGGTCGGGGCGTTGCGGATGTGGGCCGGCGGCATGAGGGATCCGGTCTCCCTGGCCAACTTCCGCGCGGCGCCAAAGGCCTTGTAGACCGAGGTCGACTTGGGTGCGGCGGCCATGTGCACGCAGGCCTGGGCCAGGGCCAGTTCGCCCTCGGGCGATCCCAGGAAGTCGTAGGCGTCCTTGGCCGCCGTGGTCAGAAGCAGCGACAGCGGATCGGCCTCGCCGATGTCCTCCACCGCCATGCGCACCAGCCGCCGGGCGATGAACAGCGGGTCCTCGCCCCCTTCAAGCATCCGCGCCAGCCAATAGAGCGCGGCGTCCGGATCCGATCCCCGCACCGACTTATGCAGGGCCGAGATCAGGTTGTAGTGCTCCTCGCGGTCCTTGTCGTAGGCCGGGCTGCGCTTCTGCAGCACCTGGCCCAGGCCCGCGGGGGTCAGGGGCTGGCCGACCCCGATGTTGAACAGGGTCTCGGCCAGGGTCAGCAGGTAGCGGCCGTCGCCGTCGGCCATGGCGATCATCGATTCGCGCGCGGCCTCGTCCAGGGGCAGCGCACGGCCCTCGTGCGCCTCGGCCTTTTCCAGCAGCCCCTCCAGGGCCGCCTCGTCCAGCCGGCGCAGCACATAGACCTGGGCCCGCGACAGCAGCGCCCCGTTCAGCTCGAACGACGGGTTCTCGGTGGTCGCCCCCACCAGGGTGACGACCCCCTCCTCCACGAAGGGCAGGAAGCCGTCCTGCTGGGCGCGGTTGAAGCGATGGATCTCGTCCACGAACAGCAAGGTCGCCTGGCCCGCGGCGCGGCGCATGCGGGCCGCCTCGAAGGCCTTCTTCAGGTCGGCGACGCCGGAAAAGACGGCGCTGAGCTGCTGGAACTCGTAGCCGGCCTCCTTGGCCAGCAGGCGCGCGATGGTGGTCTTGCCGGTGCCCGGCGGCCCCCACAGGATCATCGACGACAGCCGGTGCGCCTCGGCCATGCGCCGGATCGGCCCGCCCGGCCCCAGCAGGTGCTCCTGCCCCACCACCTCGTCCAGGCTCTGCGGCCGCAGCCGGTCGGCCAGGGGTCGCGGCGCCTCGGGCGTGAGGCCGGCGGCTTCGAAGAGGTCGGTCATGCCCCCAAGCTAGCAGGAACCTAACGTGCAACGCGACAACGGCTGCACGTCAACTGCCACTCAGGACACCCTGCGGCCTGGCCAATTGTCGTAGGCCAGTTTGCAGATGCCAAACATCAGGATCGGCAGACCGATCCAGACGCACTCGATCACGCCCCAGACTTCATTTTGATCCCAGACATAGCCTTGCGCGATAAGATCGCTGGACCAGCAATAGCCAGTCCAGCCGAACGGAAGGGCGCCGACAGCGAGGATGACTCGAGTGCTCATCGGAAAGCGCATGCAGGAGAAGCTATAGGATCGACGAATCGCCTGCCAGCGGGCTGATCCGACCTACCCTCGCACCTGCGCCGTGATCAGCTGGCCGTTGCGCTGGATGGTCACCGTCCAGGAGCGCCCCTGCGTCTGCAGCAGGCTGGCGAGGCCGGCGGTGGTCGTCACCTTCTGGCCGTTGACCTCGCGCACGAAGTCGCCGGGCTGCAGGCCCAGGTTCTGGGCGAAGCCCTGGTCGACCTTGGTCACCAGCACCCCCTGGCCCGCGAAGGGATCGAGTCCCAACTCAGACGCCTTGGCCGGCGAGAAGTTCACCACCGTGGCGCCGCCCAGAGGATTGCGCCCGGCGATGGTGCGCTCGTCCGGCGGGGGGCTTGAGGGCGGGGCGTCCACGCGCACGGTGACATTGCGCGGCGCGGCCCCGGCGTGGCGAACGCTCACGGACAGGCTGTCGCCCGCGCGGCGCGTGCCGACGCGGTAGTTGAGACCTGCCGGGTCGTTCACCGCTTGGCCGTCGATCGCGGTGATCACATCGCCCTGCTCAATCCCGGCTCGGGCGGCGGGGCCGCCGTTCCACAGGTCGGCCACCATCACGCCCTGCGGGCTCGGCAGGCCGAGGCTGCGGGCCATCTCGCCGGTCAGGGCCTGGGTGCGTGCGCCTATCCAGGGCCGCACCACCGCGTGCCCGCCGCCCAGGGCCGCCGACACCACCTGCTTGGCCATCACCGCCGGAATGGCGAAGCCGATCCCCGACGAGGTTCCCGAGCGCGACAGGATCGCCGTGTTCACCCCGATCAGGTCGCCGTCCATGTCCACCAGCGGCCCGCCGGAATTGCCCGGATTAATGGCCGCGTCGGTCTGGATGAAGAAAGAATAGTCGGTGATGCCCACGTCCGACCGCGCCTGCGCCGAGACGATGCCGTTGGTCACCGTCTGGCCGACGCCGAAGGGGTCGCCGATGGCCAGCACCAGATCGCCCACCTGCACGTCCTCATGGTCGTCGATGGCGATGGTGGGCAGGCTCTCGCCCTTGGTGTCGATCTTCAGCACCGCCAGGTCGGCGCGCGCGTCGTCCAGCAGCACCGTCGCCGGCCACTCGCGCCGGTCGGCGGTCACCACCATGATCTCCTGGGCGTTCTCGATGACGTGGTGGTTGGTCAGCACCACCCCGTCGGCGCGGACGATGGAGCCCGAACCCAGGGACTGCTCGACCCGGTTCTGCGGAATGCCGCCGCCCATGAAGAAGCCCCAGAACGGGTCGACCTGCTGGCGAACCACCCTGCGCGAATAGACGTTGACCACCGCCGGGGCGGCCTTCTTCACCACCGGGGCGAAAGACATCTTCATGGCCGCGGCGTCCGCGGGCACGCGCCGCGTGGCCTGGGGCAGGTCGGCCGAGCCGCCCAGGTTCTGCGCCCGTCCACAGGCGGCTGGCCCGAGACCGGCGACGATCAGGATCAGGAGCGGAACAAGGCGGCGCGGTTGCAGGGGCATGGCGAAGGTCCTGGCCAGGTGTTCGGCGCGATTGGCGATGCGACAAGCTTGACCGCAACGCGGCGGTCGGGCGGTCAACCATCGGGCCGTTTTGGGCGCAAAAATGGCGTGTATCGCCCGTAAGGCAAGCCACAGCATGAATTCGAAGACAGGTTCGCTGCGCTCATAGCGCCGCGAGCGTCGTCTCCAGGTCCGCCACGAAAGCGTCGATGTCCGCGATCGTGGTGCGGTGGTTGAAGATCGCCGCCCGGACCACGGCGCGACCGTCGCGCTGGGTGGTCGAGGGCGCGGCCCGCCCGCTCTCGTGCAGGGCGATCACCAGCCGCCGCGCCAGGGCGCCGTCGGCGTCGCCCTTGACGCCGAAACAGACGATGTTGAGCCCCACAGGGGCCGCCAGCTCGAAATGCCCCGACGCCTCGATCCGCCGCGCCAAGTAAGCGGCCGCCTCGCAATTGGCCTCCATGGCCGCGCCCAGGGCGTCGGTCCCGAGGGTCTGCAGCGTCACCCACACCTTCAGCGCCCGGAACCCACGCGACAGGTCGGGACCGAGGTCGCAGGGCCAGGTCTCCCCCGCCGCCAGGCCCGCCGGCTCGCGCGACAGATAGTCCAGCGGATTGGCGAAGGTGGCCCGGTGCGCGGCTGCGTCGCGCACCAGGACGAAGCCGGCGTCATAGGGAACATGCGCCCACTTGTGGAAGTCGAAGGCGACGGAATGGGCCTGCTCCAACCCTTCCAGGCGCGTCTTCAGCCTGGGCGAGAACGCCGCCAGGGCGCCGAACGCGCCGTCTACGTGGAACCAGAGGCCCTCGGCGGCGCAGATCCCGGCGAGGCCCGCCAGGTCATCGAACGCTCCGGTGTTCACCGTGCCCGCCGAGCCCACCACCAGGAAGGGCATGAGGCCCGCCGCCCGGTCCCGCGCGATCGCCGCGCGCAGGGCCTCCAGCGAAAGGCCGCCGTCCTCGCCCGTGGGCAGGCGGCGAAGCTGGTCGGAGCCCAGGCCGGCGATGTCCATGGCCTTGGCCACGCACCCGTGCGCCTCCACCGAGGCGTAGGCGGTCAGTCGCGGCCGCCCGGCCAGTCCCTCCGGCCGCGCCACCAGGCCCAGGGCGTGCGCCCGGGCCACCAGCACCCCCACGAGGTTCGCCTGGGACGCGCCGGTGACCAGCAGGCCGGAGGCGTCCGCGGGAAAGCCGAACGCCTGCGCCATCCAGGCGGTGATCTGCCGCTCCACCACCGGCCCGATGTGGTTGCGCCCCCCGCAATTGGCGTTCAGCCCAGCGGCCAGCATCTCCGCCACCATGCCGTAGGGCGTGCCCGCCCCATGCACCCAGCCCATGAACAGGGGGTGGGTGTTGCCCGTCACATAGGGCGCGACCAACTGCTCGACGTCGTCCAGCACCTGTTCAAACGGCCGCGGCCCGGTCGGCGTCGGCGCCTCGAAGGCGGTCAGCACCTCAGCCGGCGCCGGTCGCCACACGGGCCCTTCGCGGACGTCGCGGAGTCGGGCGATGGCGCGGTCGAGGGCGGCGTGAGCCTGGGCGCCGAAGGCGTCCCAGTCGTCGGGGTCGAGACTCATGCGGTCTCGTTCACCGCAAGCTCGAGCCGGGTCAAGGCCCGATCGATGTCCGCCGCCAGCGGGGCCATGGCGCGGTCGAGGTCGTCGCCTTCCGCCAGGCGAGCGGCGACGGCGCTGACCATGGGCATGCTGGCGCACAGGCGAAGCGCGCTCTGCTGGCCGACCGCCACCGGCTGGCCCAGATGGCAGCGCGCCGCGAGTTCGCCGCCCGGCCCGGGCTGGGAGACCCTGGTCCAGGCCCCCCTCGCCGCTTCGGCTGCGCCGCCGACCAGGATCGGCGCGATCGAGGTATCGCCCTCGCCGGGTGCGAAGAGCAGGCGCAATCCGGACGTGGCCGAAACGCGTCGGCGCACCGCCGGCTCGAACCTGGCCACGATGGTTCGCTTCAGGGACGGCTCCAGGGCCTCATAAGCCTCAATCTCCGCCAGGGCCGCGCTCCAGCGCAGGCCGAGCCCGACATTGGCCGGCCAGGCCAAGCGCCCGCCGATCCGAGCCCTGAGCGCCCGCGGCCAGTCGAGCCTGGCGCTGTAGTCCGACAGCCCGGCCGGCAGGTCGACACCGCCGGCCAGCCGCTCCATCCAAGCCGCCGGCAGCAGAAGGGCCCCGCAGAAAGCCGGGCCGCCGGCGAACTTCGATCCCGTGATCATCACCGCGAAGCCGTCGGCCAGGTCTGCGCGCACCTGGGCCGCGCCGCACCTCAGCTGGCAGGCGTCCACCACGACAAGGACCCGCGCCGGATCAAGATCGGCGATCGCGCGCGCCGCCGCGCGGCTTACGCCCGCCAGCCCCGTCTTGGAGCAGTCCAGCACGTGCAGCAGGACCGACCGGCCGTCCGCCAGGGCCGCGCGGGCCGCAGCCTCGGCCTCGAGGTCCACCGCCGCCGAAGGTCTCGCCTCGCCTTGAGGTCCCCGGATGTCCACGGTGCGCACCGCGATGTCCGCCGCCTCCAGGCCCGCCAGGCGCGCGCCCGGCGTCGGGGCGCCGCCCAGGGAGGTGCTGGCGAGGAAGTGGCGACCATCAGCGGCCGCCGGCACGCCACTGCCCGTCTCGGCCGGCGCGACGACAAGGTTCGTCAGCGGCCCGCGCATCTGGCTCCGAGCCAGGGCCAGGACGATCAGCTCGGCTTCGGTGCCCGAGGCGCTGAGCACGCAATCGGCCCCCGGCGCGCCATAGAGCCCCAGGAGGCGGCGGCGCACATCCTCCATCAGGGCCATCGGCCCCGTCTCCCAGAGCCCCGCCATCGCCGCGCCCGCGGCCCGCCAACCTTGCCGCGAGACCGCCGAGGCGGTGGATGAGGCCAGCCAGATCTCATCATCGGCCGGCCCTGGCGGGCAGCCATAGCGATTGCGGCCCGTGGCCGGGTCGATCCACAGCCGCTCGTCGCCGCCGCTCGTCAGCATCATCGCCAGCCAGGCCTGGGACGGCAGGCAGCCCAGCCCAACGGGCCGACCCGAGGCGGCGACCTGGGGCAAGGCAGGCTCTGGAGCAGCGCCCGGCGGCGGCATGTCGGCCTCGACTCTGGCGCGGGCGGCGACATGCCACCGCGGCCGGCGTCGAGCTTTGGGCGTCATGGCTAACGAAAGGTTGCGCGGAGGCCCTCGGATCGCCCTTGCGGCAAGCGGTCGCGGCCGCCGTTTAACACCACTTAGCAGAGATTATCGGGCGCGCACTCGCGCATGACGTCATCCTCCCGATTGGATCGGGCGCCTCTCGCGCCCGCGCACCGATGGAGGGCGCATGTCCGCCGAAACGGCCTCGAAATCAGACCGCGCCGAGGCCGAGCCTTGGCCCAACGCGGTGATCGTGATTCAGCTTCTCGACAAGGGGCTGCGCGACCTGGACGCGGACGCCGGCGCCGCGCGCGGGGCCCTTGAGCGGGCGCGGTCCCTGCTCGAGGCCGGCCGCGCCCTTCAAGCCGCTCCGGAGAGCAGCGGCCGCCCGGGATGCCTGGCGCCCTGGCAGGCCCGACGGGTCCGGGCGCACATCGAGGCCAACCTGGAGACCGGCCTCTCGACCGCCGAACTGGCGGCGATCGCGCGGCTCAGCCCCCACTACTTCGCCCGGGCCTTCAAGCAGAGCTTTGGCGCGGCGCCGCACGCCTACGTCCTGTCGCGCAGGGTCGAACGCTCCAAGACGATGATGCTGACCAGCGACGACGCCCTCAGCCACATCGCCATCGCCTGCGGCTTCTCCGACCAGGCTCATTTCACGCGCCGCTTCCACCAGGCCGTGGGCGACACGCCGCACGCCTGGCGCACGCGCATGGCCGGCCCGGCGCTGAAGGCCGCGGGCTAGCTCGCCGGGGCCGGCGCGGCTTCGCCCTGTGGCTTGGCCACGAAGATCGCGGTCAGGAAGGCCGCCGCGATCAGGGCGGCTCCCAGCAGCAAGGACAGGCCGGGCAACTCGAACGCCCGACCCGGCCCGATCGACCAGGCGAACACCCGGGTGAACAGGATCGGGCCGAAGAAGCCGGTCACCCCCAGGAAGATGGTCAAGGCGCCCTGCAGCTGGCCCTGCTCGTCCACGCCCACCCGCTTGGACATCAGCGACTGGGTGCTGGCGAAGGAGATATTGCCCAGGATGCAGACCCCCATGCCGGCCCAGAACATGGGGACCGTGGGCGCGAGGCCCAGAAGGGCGAACCCCGCCGATCCCAGCGCCAGGCCGACCAGGATCGCGCCGCGCTCGCCCAGCCGCCGCGCGCTCTCGCCCGACAGGAAGCTCTGCACCACCATGTTGCCCCCGCCCAGCACCATCAGTAGCACGCCCACCTCCTTCGGCCCCCAGCCGAAGCGGTAGTGGGTGTAGAACTGGAAGACGCTGTTGAACGCCATGCCAGCGAACTGGGTGAAGAAGGGCAGGAAGGCCAGGCCCACCAGCGCCGGACGGCCCAGCAGCTTGAACGCCCCGACCGGATTGGCGCGCGTCCAGTGGAACGGCATCCGACGCTCCGGGCTCAGGGACTCCGGCACCACGAAGAGGCCATAGAGGCCGTTGGCGAACGACAGGGCCGAGGCGACCCAGAACGGCGCGCGAGGGTCCAGGTCCCCAACCAGCCCGCCCAGCGCCGGCCCCAGGATGATCCCGGCGCTGGCCGCGGCCTGGAAACGGCCGAAGTTGCGGGCGCGGTTCTCCTCGGTGGAGACGTCGGCCACATAGGCGCCCGCTGCGGACGAGCTGGACGAGGTGATCCCCGAGATGATCCGCCCCACGAACAGCCAGACGATCGACGGCGCCAGGGCCATGATCACATAGTCCAACGCCAGGCCGAACATCGACACCAGCAGCACGGGCCGGCGCCCGAACCGGTCCGACAGGGAGCCGAAGATCGGCGCGAAGATGAACTGCATCACCGCCCAGGCGGCGCCGAACACGCCGGCGATCTTGGCCGCACCGGCGTCGTCGGCGTGGGCCAGGGTCTTGATCAGCACCGGGATCACCGGCGCGGTCACGCCCATGGACACCACGTTCATCAGGATCGCGGCGTAGACAAAGCCCAGCGCGGCTTGGCGCGGCCTTCCCTGCCTGGCGATCAACACGGCGCGACTCCCCCTGCCCGCTTCGCGCGGGGCGCGAGCCTTAGCAGATCGCTCGCCCGCCACGAAGGCTGGGCGCGCCCATCCTAGCGAGCCGCCGCCTCGGCGTGTCCCCGGCGCATCACCGGCACGGCCAGCATGGAGGCCGCCACATGCAGCAGCGCCGCCAGCAGGAAGGCCGCGCCCGGCGCGACGATCCCATGACCGCCCACGAACCAGGCATAGGTGACGCCGAACAGGGCCGGCCCGATGATCCCGGCGGTGGAGTCGATGCTGGCGTTGGCGCCGCGCAGGCGTCCCTGCTCCGACGGCGACACATGACGGCTGATCAGCGCCTGGTAGCCCGGCCCGAAGAGGCCGATGAAGGCGAACACCGGCGTTCCCAGCAGGAACAGCGGACCTGTCGGCGCCAGGCCATAGATGGCGAAGCCCAGGCCGCCGCTGACCAGTCCCGCCAGCACCGCGCCCCGCTCGCCGATCCGCGCCACCACCGGCCCCACCAGCAGGCTCTGCACGACGATGTTGCAGATCCCCGTCAGGGCCAGGGCCGAGCCGGTGAAGGCCGGGCTCCAGCCATAGCGGTTGGAGGCGTAGAGGACGAAGGTGGTGGGCAGGACGTTGTGCGCCAGCTGCATCAGGAAGTTGACGCCGGACAGGCCCCACAGCTCCGGATGCGAGCGCAGCAGGGTCAACGACCCCACGGGATTGGCCCGCCCGCAGGCGAAGGTCGAGCGCCGCGTCTTGGGCAGGGATTCCGGAAGCACCAGCAGGCCGTAGAGCGCGCCCACCAGCGTCATCGCCGCCGCCCCGAAGAACGGCAGGCGCACGCCGAAGGCCCCGATCCAGCCGCCCAGGGCCGGGCCGATGATGAAGCCCAGGCCCCAGGCGCTGCCCATCCAGCCGAACACCTTGGCGCGCTGCTCGGGCGGGGTGGTGTCGGCGATGTAGGCCCCCGCCGTGGCGCCGGTGGCTGCCGTCACCCCGCTGATCACCCGCCCGACGAACAGCCAGCCGAGGTTCGGCGCCAGGGCCATCAGCAGGTAGTCGCAGGCCAGGCCGAAGAGGGAGATCAGCAGCACCGGCCGCCGCCCGAAATGGTCCGAGAGGGCCCCCAGCACCGGGGCGGCGAAGAACTGCACCAGGCTGAACACCGCGCCGAACAGGCCGATGGCCAGGGACGCCTGGCCGGCGTCGCCGTGCGTGAACTTCTGGATCAACGGCGGCAGCACCGGGATGATCACGCCCAGCGCCAGCACGTCCAGCCAGACGTTGACCAGGATGAAGCCGAAGGCCGCCCGGCGCGGCGAGGCGTTCTCCTGGACGGCCATCGGCGCGCCCTACTCCGCCGCCGCCCGCAGCGGGGCGGCCTCGCCCCGGGCGACGTTGAGGGCGGCCACGAAGGCCACCACCAGCAGGCTGGACGCGATCAGGATCGGCAGTCCCGGCACGGCCGGCACGTGGTGCAGGGCGAACGCGAAGGTCAGGGGAAAGACCGTCGGCCCGACGATGGCGGCGATGCCGCCGGTGGACTGGTTGGCGCCTTGCAGCCGCCCCTGCTCGCCGGACGACACCCGCCGCGTCATCAGGCCCTGCAGCCCGGGCTGCATCAGGCCGATGAGGGCGAAGATCGGCATGCCCACGAAGTAGACGTAGCCGGTCGGCGCGAGGGCGTAGATCAGGAACCCCACCGCGCCGCACGCCGCCCCCAGCAGCACGGAACCGCGCTCGCCGACGCGGGAGACCACCGGCCCGACCACGAAGCTCTGCACCAGGATGCCCAGTGCGCCGGTGATGAAGAACGTCACGCCCAGGAACTGGATCGGCCAGTGGTAGCGCATGGTCGTGTAGAGCACGAAGATGTTGGGCAGCACCTGCTGGCTGAGCTGGAACAGGAAGTTGACGCTGGCCAGCGGCAGCAGCTCGGCGTGGGAGGCCAGCAGCTCCAGGCTGGCGACCGGATTGGCCCGCTTCCAGTTGAAGGCCACCAGGCGCCGCTCGGGCGGCAGGGACTCCGGCAGCACGAGGAGGCCATAGATCCAGTTGACGGCGCAAAGCCCCGCCGCGGCGATGAAGGGCACGCGCAGCCCGCTGACGTGCAGTCCGAACAGGTGCAGATCCTGGCCGCTCAGGAAGCCGCCGGTCGCCGGGCCCAGCAGGAAGCCGATCGAGAAGGCCGAGGCCATCCAGCCGAAGTTGCGAGCCCTTCGGTCGGGCGGGGTGATGTCGGCCACATAGGCGTTGGCGGTGGCGAAGCTGGAGGCCGTGGCCCCGTTCAGGATGCGCCCGATCAGCAGCCAGGTCAGCGTCGGGGCGAACGCCATGATCAGGAAGTCGATGGCCAGCCCCAGGATCGAGATCAGCATCACGGGCCGGCGGCCGAAACGGTCCGACACCATGCCCAGCACCGGGCCGATGACGAACTGCATGGCCCCCCAGGTGACGCCGAAGATCGACTGCCACACGGCCGCCTGGGCCGTCGCCTCGGGCGTGGCGGCGCCGAAGAAGGACCGGATCAGGCTGGGCAGGATCGGGATCATGATCCCGAACGACAGGGCGTTCATCACCGCCGTCGCGTAGATGAATCCAAAGGCCGCGGTGCGCCCGGCCTGCCCCGCCGCCAGCGGTTTCCGATCCTCGGGCGCCCCAACCGGAGGCGGCGTCTCTTCGCTCATGCGTTTCTAGTCCCTGCCGCCATCTTGAAGGAGGCGAGCAGGACCTGCCACCATTCGGCGTGGCGGCGAAGGAAAATGGCGTCCGGGAAGCCATGTTTCGCCACGTGGGTCTGGGGAACCCGATCCCATCCCAGGTGCTGGACGGTGACCCGCGTCTCCTCCCCCACGGCCTCGAAAGTGACCTCCACCTCGGTGTCCTGCTCAGGGGCGAAGCTTGCCTGGCGCCAGCCGAACACCAGGCGCCGGGGCGGCTCCCAGGCCCGCACCTTGCCGATCTCGAAGACCTTGCCGTTGGCGCGCGTTTCCACCAACCGGCCCTCCGGCCCGGGCTCGAAGGACAGCACCCCGGGCTCGCGGGGCGTGAACTGGAAGAGGCTGTTCGGACGCCACCACCGGCCGATCTCGGCGGTGAAGGCCTCGAAGGCGCGCTCGGGGCTCGCCGGCACGCGCAGGGCCACCAGGATGCGGGAGCTCATTCGGCTGGCTCGCCATCCGGCGCCTTGGGCGGGGTCGGGCGGTCCTGCGCCAGGTGGTCGCGGAACGCGCCCAGCTGAGCGCTCCACATCCGTTCGGTCTCCTCCAGCCAGCGCAGCAGTTCGATCATCGGTCCGGGCCTCAGGGCGTAGACGCGCACGCGGGCGTCGAACGCCGGATGCGATTCCTCCACCAGGCCGCCCTGGCGCAGGGTGCGCAGGTGCCGGCTCATGGCCGGGGGTGTCAGTCCCACCGCCCGGGCCAACTCCCCCGCCGGCCGCGGCCGCTCGCGCAGCAGGTTGATCACCTGCCGCCGATGCGGATCGGCCAGGGCGGCCAAGGTCTCGTCGAGGGTCCGGTCCGGTGCGGCGTTCATTGAAAGAATCCCGCGTGGCGGCGACGGAGCCCCTCACCCTCCCAATCGCTGCGCGATCGGGCCCCTCCCTCTCCCTCTGGGAGA
>JAFEEA010000051.1 GCA_018241335.1 Pseudomonadota bacterium | reverse complement strand
GCCTGGGTGGCCGGGTTCGAGGCGGCGCCGAAGAGGCCGAAGATCGCCCGCGAGACCAGGAAGAAGCCGAAGATCACCATCGGCGCCGCCAGGTGCCGAAGGCCGGCGCTGACCACCAGGCCGCACAGGGTCATCGACACCGCGAAGCCCGACAGGCCGATCAGCATCAGGGGCTTGCGGCCGCGCTCGTCGGACTGGCGCGCCCAGAATGGCGACGAGGCGGCCCACAGCAGGGCCGACAGGGAAAAGATCGCCGAAACCATGGGATCGGGAATGCCGATCCGCCGGCCGATAGTGGGCAGCACCGACTGCAGGCCCGTGTTGCCCATGGCGGTGGCCATGGAGACGCCGAAGATGATGGCGAAGTCGCGGTTCTGGAGACGGGGCCGCTCGCGCGTGGCGGTCTGGGCGGGGGCGGCGGCATCGGGCATGACCTGACCGGTGTTACCGAGCGCCGCGCCGCGACGCAATGAAGCGGCGAGCGCCGCCGAACGCTGATCCGCGCTCACCTTGGATTAAGCATTAACCGCGAGACTGGCGCCGTTAACCATGGGGTGGGGTTTAGCGGCCGCGCATGTTCCAGATTATCGGCATCGTCCTTCTGTTCGGCCTGGTGTTCGGCAGCTTCCTGATCTCGGGCGGCAACATGGCCGTGATCCTGGAGGCCGCGCCCCACGAGCTGATGGCCATCGGCGGCGCCGGCGTGGCCGCCTTCCTGATCTCCAACTCCATGACCGTGATCAAGGCCACGGGCGGCGGCTTCAAGAAGGTGTTCGCGGGTCCCAAGTGGAAGCCCAGCGACTATCGCGACCTCCTGAGCCTGCTCTTTCTGCTGACCAAGACCATGAAGTCCAAGGGCGTCATCGCCCTGGAAAGCCACATCGAGAAGCCCACAGAGAGCACCATCTTCTCGCGCTTCCCGCGGATCATGCACGACCACTTCGCCGTGGACTTCATCTGCGACACCCTGCGGATGATGACCATGAACCTGGAGGATCCCCACCAGGTGGAAGACGCCATGGAAAACCAGCTGGAGAAGCATCACCACGAGGCGCTGGCCCCGGCCGGCGCCTTGCAGAACATGGCCGACGCCCTGCCCGCCCTGGGCATCGTCGCCGCCGTGCTGGGGGTCATCAAGACCATGGGCTCGATCACCGAGCCGCCGGCCGTACTGGGGGCCATGATCGGCGGCGCCCTGGTCGGCACCTTCCTGGGCGTGTTCCTGGCCTATGGCCTGGTGGGGCCCATGGCCTCGCGCCTGAAGGCCGTGGTCGACGAGGAGGGCGCCTTCTACAAGATCATCCAGTCGGTGCTGGTGGCCCACCTGCACGGCAACGCCGCCCAGATCTCGGTGGAAATCGGGCGCGGCAACGTGCCGAGCGAGGCCCAGCCGAGCTTCCTGGAACTGGAAGAGGCGCTGGGCGCGATCCCGGCCGAGGCCTGAGGCCCAGCGCCCTCCGCAACGCGCCGAATGTGATCACGCGTTCGTGAGCCGGGCCTTGCGCAGGCCCGCCAACCCATCCTAAATCGCCCCCATCATTCCGAAGGAGACGGGACATGATCGTTCGCAAGCTTCTGGTCATCGGCGCCGCCGCCGCCGCCCTGTCCGTCGCCGCCTGCCAAAAGCCGGCCGAGAAGACGCCCGACGCCGCCGCCAGCGCCGGCGCGGCCAATGCGAGCGACAACGCCAAGGCAGACGCCGCCGCGGCCACCGCAGCCGCGGACGCGGCCAATGTGCCGGTCCCCACCGCCGCCACGCCGGCCGCTCCGGCCGACAGCGCCGCCCCGGCGGACACCGCCGCCAAGAAGTAGGCGTTCCTCGCCACGGCGATGGATGCAAAGGCCGCCCACGGGCGGCCTTTCTGCGTTATGAGCCGGCCATGATCGACCCTGGCAGCGGCGACCCCGGATCCGAACCGTCCCTCGACTGGGACGAGGACGGCCTGCCCCGCTCGCGGGCGTTCGGCGACGTCTACTTCTCCAAGGACGGGGGCCTGGCGGAGTCGCGGGCGGTGTTCCTGGACGGATGCGGCCTTCCGGAGGCCTGGGCAGGACGGCCCGGCTTCGTGATCGGCGAGCTGGGCTTCGGCACGGGATTGAACGTCGCCGCCACCCTGGACCTCTGGCGACACACCCGGCCGGCCGGCGCGCGGCTGAACCTGTTCAGCATAGAAGCCCATCCCTTGAGCGCGGAGGAGGCGCGCCGGGCGCTGGCCCACTGGCCGGAGCTGGCGCCGACGGCGGCGCTGCTGGCCGCCCGGTGGCCTGGCCGGGCGCGGGGCTTCCACAGGGTCGACCTGCCGGAACTCGGCGCGGTGCTGGACCTGGCGGTGATGGACGTCGCCCAGGCGTTGGAAGACTGGCAGGGGCGCGCGGACGCGTGGTTCCTGGACGGCTTCGCCCCCGCGCTCAACCCGGCCATGTGGAGCGACGACATCCTGGCCCGGGTGGCCGCGCGGTCGGCGCCGGGGGCCAGGGCGGCGACCTACACCGTGGCCGGGGCCGTGCGGCGGGGCCTGGCCTCGGCGGGCTTCACGGTGGAGCGCCGGCCGGGGTTCGGGCGCAAGCGCGAGCGGCTGGAGGCGCGGCTGGGGCCGGCAGTCGAGGTCGCCTCGCCGGCGGCGCGCGCCGACCCGATGCGGGTGGCGATCGTGGGAGCCGGCATCGCGGGCGCATGCCTCGCCCGCGCCTTCGCGGCGGAAGGCGCCGAGGTCACGGTCTTCGATCCCGCCGGCCCCGGCGGTGGCGGGTCAGGCAATCCCGCGGCCCTGGTGACACCCCGCCTGGACGCGGGGCTGGGGCCGCCGGCGGCCCTCTTCGCCCAGGCGTTCGCGCGGGCGGCGGAGCTCTATGAGGCGCTGGAGACGGCCGGGCGGCAGGTGATCCTCCATCGCGGCGTGCTGCAGCTGGAAACGACCGAGCGTGACGGCGGCCGCTTTGCCAAGATCGCCGGATCGGACCTGTTCGAGGCCGGAACGCTGGCGGTCGCGACGGCTTCCGAAACCGCCATCGCGCTGGGGGAACCGGCGCCCGCCGCCCTCGACATGCGCCGGGCGCTGGTGATCGCACCCGCGCCGATCCTGGCCGCCTGGCTGACGGACGTGCGGCGCGATCGTATCAGTTCGCTTGTGCGCGAAGGGGCCGCCTGGCGGCTGGCGGACGACGCGGGGCGCGACCTGATGGTCGCCGACATCGTCTGCGTGGCGGCGGGGGTTGGCGCGGCGGGGCTGATCCCCGGGGTGAGGCTGCAGCCGGTGCGCGGCCAGGCCACCTGGACGGAGGCAAGGCGACCCAACGCGGCGGCGGCCTTCGGGGGCTACGTTATCCCGACGCGCGACGGGATCTTGTTCGGCGCGACCCACGACCGGGACGATCTCGGCGCCGAGGTGCGGGAGGCCGACAATGACCGCAACCTTGCCCAGCTGCGAAAGACCCTGCCGACCCTGGCCGGACGGTTGGCCGGCGCGCCCCTGAAGGCGAGGGCGTCGGTGCGCGCGACCACCCGCGACCGCCTGCCCCTGGCCGGTCCCTCACCGGAGGGCGAGCCGGGACTGTTCGTGCTGGCCGGACTGGGGTCTCGGGGCTTCGCCATGGCGCCGTTGCTGGCCGAGCATGTGGCGGCCCAGGCCCTGGGGCGCCCGTCACCCCTGCCGGCCTCCCTGGCGCGGCTGGTGACGCCCGGCCGGCGATCGGAACAGCGCGCCGACGGCGCCGTTTAAGGGCGAGGCGGCGGCGTGTATGCTCGCCGTCGAGGGACAGGCCGCATTTTGAAAGAGTGAGTACGCCATGATGAAGAGCCGCGCCCTACCCCTGGTCATCGCCCTCGCCGCCGCCCTGGGCGCGCCGAGCCTGGCGGCGGAGAGCCCCGGAGGCGCCGCGCCCGCCGCCAAGCCGGGCCACGCCTGTTTCCTGGCCAGCAACGCCGACGGCTTCAGCGCCAAGGACAACCACACCGTCTATGTGCGCTCCGGCGTGCGCGACGTGTTCGAGTTGACGCTTTTCCAGCCCTGCATCGACATCGACTGGGCGCTGCACATCGGCCTGCGCTCCCGCGGCAGCGACTTTATCTGCGAGGGCAACAACGTCGATGTGGAGGTGATCAGCCCTTCGCCCATCGGCCACCAACGCTGCGAAGTCACCGCGGTGCGCAAGCTGACGCCGGAACAGGTGGCGGCCTTGCCGAAGAAGGACCGGCCGTAGGGTCTGCCCCGTCCCGCTGCCTTCACCATAGAAAAGCGCCGCCCCGAAGATCGGAGCGGCGCCAACTTTGTTCCGGTCGTACGACTTAGAACTTCTTCTTCACACCGACCGAGAAGACGCGGCCGAGCGGGTTACCGCTGCCCGGGTCATAGTTGTACTGGGTGCCCAGGGCGAACGGCGGATCCTGATCGAAGATGTTCTGGATCGAGAGGGTCAGCGTCGTCTGGTAGGGCAGCTCGGCCCGGTAGGTCAGGTCGCTCTGCACATAGGATTTGATGTCGGCCTTAACCGTCGTGTTGGTGGCGTTCGAGATGTTGGTCGCCAACAGGTTCGGCAGGGTCTCGCTCTGGACCGTGCCGGACACGTAGCGGATCTGCCAACGGAAGTTGTGGATGCCGATCTGGTAGTTCAGGAAGGCGTTCAGCCGCAGGCGGTTGTAGCCGGTGAAGATCGAGGCCCGGTAGGTGCCCGCCCGTTGAGCGACAACGCCGCCGGCGGTGAGATGGCCTTCCACTGAGTAGGGGGCTTCGTCATAGGCGATAAGATAGGTGCCGTCGGCGCCCATGGTCAGGTCGCCGGAACCGAAGTTGCCCGCGTCGAAATTGACCTGGAAGTCGATGCCCGAGGACTTCACCCGCCCACCGTTGATGTACTGGGTGCGGTAGCTGAGGATGTCAGCCGACTTGGTGACGTTGGCCACGCAGCCGCCCGTGAAAGTGAACCGACCCGAGAGCGGATCGGCGCAACCCGCCGCCGTCAGCGTGCCGTTCGAATTGGCGAGCGGCGTCGTACCTGCCGCGGAGAACATGATCGCCGTCAGGTCGGTGGTCGACTCGGTGGTGATCGGATTGGCGAAGTTGAAGTTCCAGTAGTCCACCGTGGCGCTGAGGCCGCCGAACTTGAACACCCCGCCGACATCGTAGGTGAAGGCGGTTTCGGCCTTCAGGTTCGGATTGCCGTAGAGGTCGCTGGCCCGGTAGGTGCCGTTGGCGTTGCTGAGGCCGCGGACGAAGGTGTTGGTCAGGTAGTTGGCGGCCGGGGCGCGATAGGTGGTGCCGAGCGAGGCGCGCAGGGCGAAGCCGTCGACGATCTGCCACTTGGCGGACATCTTGGGATTCACCGTGGTGCCCACGCCCTCGTACCGCTCGGCGCGGGTCGCGACGGTCACGTCGAGGGTGTCGAGGACCGGCATGCGGACCTCGAAATAGCCCGACACGATCTTGCGCTTCACGTCATAGGGACGCAGGTCGGCGTTGAACAGGAACGGACCGTTCTGGGTCAGGGCGCAGAACGGCGCGCCGTCGCCGTAGGGCGGGCTATCCACGCAGGGGGTGGAGTTGGCGTTGTACAGCGCGTCCGGATTCTGGACGATCCGGTCATAGCGGTACTGGGCGCCCACGGCCCACTGGACCGGCTGCGCGCCCCACAACTTGAACGGGGCGTCGCCGTGGACGACGCCGTCGATCACGAACAGGCGGTTCGAGATCTCGTTGAACTGCTTGGCCACCATCCAGTTGAGGATGTCGGCACGGTTCTGGGCCGCTGCGTTGAACCCCGCGATGGCGCTGGAGCCGATGAAGTAGGGGTTCGGACCGACGTTGGATTCGCTCTGGGCGAAGGCGTTGGTGAACGGGTTGAAGTAGTAGCAGCCGAGCGATGTGTCGCCGGCATGCTCGGTGAAGTTGTTGGTCTTGGCTGCGGTGCACTGGTTCGCGGCGCCGTCGCTGGACCGGCTGCCGAAGCCCAGAAGGCCAAGCTGCAGGCGGTTCACCGAGATGTCTTCAAGATTGTAGTGGTTGTCCAGCTCCTGGTAGGTGGCCGAGACGTCCCACCCCATGTTGGCCCACGGCAGCTTGCCCGAGAACCCGCCGGCGATGCGCCAGGTGTCGGTGTGGTAGCTGTAGTGGCTGTGGTTGTCCGAGTTGATCGGATCGCCCGCGAAGCCGACCGGACGCCAGGAGGTGCTGGTGACCAGGCCGTAGAGCCCGGCGTTCGTCAGCTGGGCCTGGGCCGCGGCCAGGATCGGGGCGCAGTTGGCCGCCGTCGTGCCGTAGGGCAGGGCTGTGCCACTGCAGGTGGCGCCGGAGACCTGGGCCAGGAAGGCCTGCAGGCCGGGGTTGGCGGCGGGGATGTAGAAGCCTCCCACCTGTTCGGCGGTGGAGGAGCTCGCCTTCAGGGGCGAGACGCCGCCGCCGGCCGAGCTGCCGGACGCCAGGATCGGGGCCGGGTACTGGTTGGGGCCAGTGAGCGCCCAGCTTTGCAGCGGGGTGTCGTTGCGGGCCCACAAAGCCTCGCCGTGGAACTTGACGGTGTCGGTGAGCTCGACGTTGACCTCGCCGTAGACCTGATAGTGGTCTTCGTTTTCGACCAGGTTGTCGAAGGTCGTGTACTGGAAGTTACAGGCCGTGCCGACGACGGTGGAGACGCCGGTCAGGCTGTAGGGCGCGCCGCCGTTGGCCGCGCAGCCCACGTCGGCGAGGGTGCCCGAGAACAGGCTCATAGTGTTGGGGTTGGTGAACCCCGCCAACGGGTTGCCAGCGACCAGCGGCGTCGGAGCCGTGGCGCCGACGACCTTGTATACGCCGGGGTTGCCCGTGGAGGCCCAGCCACCGAGAGGATTCGTCAGATAACCGTCGACGCCGCTCAGCAGGGCCCAGCTGCGGTCCTTGACCGACAGTTGCGAGCGGTGCCGGTAGCCGATCGTGAACAGCACATTGCCGCGGTCGAACTTGTTGCCCCAGGCGCCGCTGACGTCATAGTCGCCATGCGAGCCGCGGATGCCCTGGAAGTTGCCGGCCAGTTCGAGGCCGTCCAGGTCCGTGCGGGTGATGAAGTTGACCACGCCGGCGATGGCGTCCGAGCCGTAGGTCGCGGCCGCGCCGTCCTTCAGCACTTCCACCCGGCCGATGGCGGCCGCCGGCAGCAGGTTGATGTCCACCGAACCCAGGCCCTGGGGCGAACCGGGGACCCGGCGGCCATTGAACAGGACCAGGGTGCGCGCGCCAGTGGTCGGCGAGTTGAGGTTGCGCAGGTTGATGGTGGCGCCGCCGTTGCCGTTGCCGAAGCGGTTGTTCTCGCCGATCACGGCGCCGGACGACGGAATGGTCTTGATGAACTGGACCATGGTCGGCGAGCCGCGCTGTTCCAGTTCGGTCTTGCGCACGACGTCGACGGGCAGCGGCCCGTCCTTGGGGGTGCCGGCGATGAATGAGCCGGTGACCACGACCTCGCCGACCTCTGCAGGCGTGTCAGTGGAGGAAGAGGTGGAGCCGGAAGCCGCGGCGGTGGCGGCATGGGCGGAGAAAGCGGAAGAAAGAGCGACGGCCACGACGGACGCGCCGCAGAAGAATCTGCGTCTCATGAAATTAGCCTCCCTAAAAACCGCCCTCGCTCTGTCGGCTTGGGGTCGGTCCATCGGGATAGTGCCGCAACGTGAACCGGCCCAACAAGTGATTTCTTCAATAGCGCAACATACGGCTGGCAGTGTGGCGCGGCGGTAGCGTTCGCGTCTCGGCCGCGATGGACGGACCCCGCTGTCCGACTGCGCCGAAGCAATTGAAAAACGCCGGAAAAGCCGTGCGGCGCATGTCACGACACACGCCATGAGGCTGCGACAGAATGACCACAAGCTTGCCGCGCGCCGACGCGAGCGGGAGCCTCCCCGATGGGGCGGTTTTAAGTGTGAGAGGCAGGGAGGATGGTGGACGCGGCTGGGATCGAACCAGCGACCCCTACGATGTCAACGTAGTGCTCTCCCGCTGAGCTACGCGTCCAAACCTCGGGAAGGAGGCGGGGGTATACCGGGCGGGCCCGCCCGGCGCAAGGCCGTGCGGACCTCCGTCAGAACAAGGCCGTCAGGCGGCCATCATCCGGTCCACCTCGGCCACGATCTCGCGCAGGTGGATCGGCTTGGAGAGGACCTTGGCGCCGGCGGGAGCGCGGTCGCCCGCCGACAGGGCCACGGCCGCGAAGCCGGTGATGAACATGATGCGCAGGCCCGGGTGGCGCGCGGCGGCCAGGCGGGCGACCTCGATGCCGTCCATGCCAGGCATGACGATGTCGGTGAGCAGCAGGTCCCAGCGTTCGTCCAGAACCGCCGCCGCCTCGTCGCCGTCGGCGCAGGCGGTGACCTCATAGCCGGCCCGCTCGAGCGCGCGGCTCAGGAACCCCCGCAGGGAGTCGTCGTCTTCGGCGAGCAGGATGCGGGGCATGGGCGAGATTACCGTCGTCTTGGAAAGCGCGAAGGATAGTCGCCGAGACGTAAATCCCGCGTGAACCACGCCAATCGTCGCGGCTTGGGGGACCGTCGGGGCTTTCGCCGTTTGACCGCCGCGAAGCGATCTAGATTATGCGAACGATGAATCTGCGCGAGACCATCGTGGCCGCGGAGCCCGCCGAGGGCGCCGCCTTCGCCATCGAGATACCGGCGCCGGCCGCCGCGAGGACGCCGCTGATCTTCGCCTCGCCGCACTCCGGACGCATCTACCCGCCGCAGATGATGGCGGCCACGCGCCTGGACGGCGCCGCCATCCGCCGGTCGGAAGACGCCTATGTCGACCAGTTGATCGCCGCCGCGCCGGATCACGGCGCGACCCTGATCCGGGCCTTGTTCGCGCGGGTTTTCTTCGACGTAAACCGCGAGCCCTGGGAACTGGACCCGGCGATGTTCGAGGACGAGTTGCCGGCCTATGCCCGCGGCCGCAGCGCCCGCGTCGCGGCGGGACTGGGCGCCATCGCGCGCATCGTCTCCGAGGGGCAGGAGATCTATGAGCGCAAGCTGTCGTTCGCCGAGGCCCGCGAACGGGTGGAGGCGGTGCACCAGCCCTATCACGCCGCCCTGGCCGCCTTGATCGCGGCCACCAAGGCCGAGCATGGGGTCGCGGTGCTGGTGGATTGGCACTCGATGCCCGCCGCCGCGGCCCAGCAGGCGGGCTTGGGAGCCGGCTGCGACATGGTGCTGGGCGATCGCTTCGGCGCGGCCTGCGCGCCCGTCCTGTCCAGGCAGGTGGAGCGGGAGCTGGAGGCCATGGGTTACCGGGTGGCGCGCAACGCCCCCTACGCCGGAGGCTACACCACGGAACACTATGGCCGGCCGATGCGCGGCGTGCACGCCCTGCAGATCGAGGTGAACCGGGCGCTCTATGTGGACGAGGTCACCCTGGAGCCGACGGCGGGGTTCGCCCGGCTGAAGGCCGACTTCGAGACGCTGTTCGCGAGGCTGGCGGCGATGGAGTGGTCGGCGCTCTAGACGCGAGAGGCCCGCGCGCGCCCTTCCAGGCGAAGAAGACGTGCGCGGCCAGAAAAAAGGCCGCGCCCTCCCTTCCGGGCGAAGAAGACGTGCGCGGCAAAAAAAAGGCCGCGCACAGCGGCGCGGCCAGTTCATTAGGGAGGAAACGCCCAGGAAGGGCAGAGACGTCAGCGACGCCTCACAGGTTCTATTTAGGGTGCGGCGCACAATCGATCAAGGCCAAAAAGCGTTTCGGCTATGAAATTTCAGAGCCCGGGCCAATTTCTCTTTTGTTTTCAATAATTCGACTTACGTCTGGCGGCGAAATCAGCTATGCTGCGCCGCACCATAGGCTGACGCTACGTCCGCTGCCGCCCGACAAGCCATGCGTTTTCAGGGCCTTAGCCTGACCCCGGTGTCACAACGCCGGGGTGGCTTTGCGCCTTGCGATCGCATACAAGCCCCGGCCTCCCCGCCGCCCTCAAGCTCCGAAGACCTGTTCATGTCCTTGCGCAATATCGCCATCATCGCCCACGTCGATCATGGCAAGACGACCCTGGTGGACCAGCTGCTGGCCCAGTCGGGCGTGTTCCGCGCCAACGAGGCGCACGCCGAACGCGCCATGGACTCCAACGACCAGGAGCGCGAGCGCGGCATCACCATCCTGGCCAAGGCCACCAGCGTGCTGTGGAACGGCGCTGCCGGCGAGACGCGCATCAACATCATCGACACCCCCGGGCACGCCGACTTCGGCGGCGAGGTGGAGCGCATCCTGGGCATGGTCGACGGCTGCCTGCTGCTGGTGGACGCCGAGGAAGGCGTCATGCCGCAGACCAAGTTCGTGCTGGGCAAGGCGCTGAAGCTGGGCCTGCGCCCCATCGTGGTGCTGAACAAGGTCGACCGGCCGCACGCCGACCCCGACCGGGTGCTGAACGACGCCTTCGACCTGTTCGCGGCCATGGGCGCCACCGACGAGCAACTGGACTTCCCGCACCTCTACGCCTCGGGCAAGCAGGGCTGGGCGACGCTGGACATGAACAAGCCGTCCGAAACCCTGGCCCCTCTGTTCGACAAGATCGTCGAGCACGTACCGGCGCCGGCCGCCGAGGCGCGCGCCGACGAGCCGGCGACCCTGCTGGCGGTGCTCATCGAGAGCGACCCCTTCCTGGGCCGCATCCTCACCGGCCGCGTGGACTCAGGGAAGCTGGTCCCCGGCATGGCCATCCAGGCCCTGTCGCGCGACGGCCAGGTGGTTGAGAAGGGCCGGGTCACCAAGCTGCTGGCCTTCCGCGGCCTGAAGCGCCAGCCGATCGACGTGGCCGAGGCCGGCGACATCGTGGCGGTGGCGGGCCTGTCGAAGGCCACGGTGGCCGACACCCTGTGCGACCCGCAGGTGACAACCCCGATCCCCGCCCAGCCGATCGACCCGCCGACCATCGCCATCACCGTCTCGGTGAACGACAGCCCGCTGGCCGGCCGCGACGGCGACAAGGTGCAAAGCCGCGTGATCCGCGCGCGCCTGCTGGCCGAGGCCGAATCCAACGTCGCCGTGAAGGTCTCCGAGACCTCGGAAAAGGACGCCTACGAGGTCGCCGGCCGCGGCGAACTGCAGCTGGGCGTGCTGATCGAGAGCATGCGCCGCGAAGGCTTCGAGGTCTCCATCAGCCGTCCGCGCGTGGTGTTCCAGCAGGATCCGGAGACCGGACAGCGGCTGGAACCCATCGAGGACGTGGTGATCGACGTCGACGAGGAATTCTCCGGCGTGGTCATCGAGAAGCTGGCCGCCCGCAAGGCCGAGCTGAAGGACATGGGCCCGTCGGGCACCGGCAAGACCCGCCTGTCGTTCCAGGCGCCGTCGCGCTCGCTGATCGGCTACCAGGGCGAGTTCCTGACCGACACCCGCGGCTCGGGCGTGCTGAACCGCGTGTTCAGCCACTACGAACCCTACAAGGGCGCCATCGAGGGCCGCCGCAACGGCGTCCTGATCTCCAACTCCGACGGCGACACGGCGTCCTACGCCCTGTGGAACCTGGAGGACCGCGGCGTGATGTTCGTCGGCGCCGGCGAGAAGGCCTACCAGGGCATGATCATCGGCGAGAACAGCCGTCCTGACGACCTGGACGTCAACCCGATGAAGGCCAAGCAGCTGACCAACGTCCGCGCCTCCGGCAAGGACGAGGCCATCCGCCTGACCCCGCCGCGGCGCCTGACCCTGGAACAGGCCATCGCCTACATCGACGACGACGAGTTGGTGGAGGTCACCCCCAAGGCGATCCGCCTGCGCAAGCAGACCCTGAACCCGTCGTTCCGCAAGAAGCGCGTGCGCGAAGACGCGTAGTCGAACCTCCCTCCCCTTCATGGGGAGGGAAAATCGCGCACCGATCAGGGTGGGGGAGTCGGAAGCTTCCCATAAGGCGCCGTTGGCTTGGCGGGTGTTCCCCCCCTGCCCGCTTCGCGGGCTGTCCCTCCCCATGAAGGGGAGGGAGGCTAGAGCTTGAGCTCCATCCAGACGTCCACGCGCTCGTAGTCCCCGGGGCCGCGCTTCATGCCCGGGATCTCCTTGAAGCCGAAGCTGCGGTAGAGGCTGAGAGCGGGGGCCAGGGCGCTGTTGGTTTCCAGATAGAGGCGCGTGCCGCCCTCCACCTGGGCGCGGTCGACGCAGGCCTGCATCAGCAGGCGGCCCAGGCCCTGGCCCTTGTAGTCCTCGGCCACGGCCATCTTGGCGACCTCGAAGCCGCCGTCGTCCATGGCCTTGAGCGCCACGCAGCCGACGATCTTGGCGTCCGCCCCCCGCCCTTCGCCGACGAACATCACCGCGCCGCCGGGGGCGATGATCTCGCTCCACGGGTCCTCCAGCACCTCGACGTCCTGGGGCTCGAGCTTGAAGTAGCGGGTGATCCAGGCCTCGTTCAGGGCCTTGAACGTCGGGGCCAAATCAGGGCGGAAGTCGATGATCTCCATAGCGCATATGCTAAGGCTTTCGCCGCCATGGCCAACCCCATCTACGCCGCCCTTCCCACAACCATCTTCTCGATCATGTCGGGCCTGGCGCGCGAGCATGGCGCGATCAACCTGGGCCAGGGCTTTCCCGACGCGCCCGGCCCCCTGGCCATCCGCCAGAAGGCGGCGGACGAGACCCTGAACGGCGACAACCAGTATCCTCCCTCCCCTGGCCTGCCGGTCCTGCGGCAGGCCGTGGCGTCGCACTACGCCCGCGCCCAGGGGCTCGACTTCGACTGGGCGCGCGAGATCACCATCACCTCCGGCGCCACGGAGGCCCTCGCCTGCTGCTTCCTGGGCCTGCTGGAGGCCGGCGACGAGGTGATCCTCTTCCAGCCCATGTACGACAGCTATGCGCCGGTGATCCGCCGCGCCGGCGGGGTTCCGGTGCTGGCCAGGCTGCAGCCGCCGCAGTGGCGCTGGGACCAGGCGATGCTGGAGGCGCTGGTGACGCCGCGCACCCGGATGGTGGTGCTGAACAATCCGCTCAATCCCACCGGCGTCGTCTATGGCGAGGACGACCTGCGCGTGCTGGCGGAGGTCTGCGTGACCCACGACCTGATCGCCGTCTGCGACGAGGTCTGGGAGCACGTGGTGTTCCCCGGCGCCGTCCACCGCCCGCTGATCGCCCTGCCGGGCATGCGCGAGCGGACGGTGAAGATCGGCTCGGCCGGCAAGATGTTCGCCCTGACCGGCTGGAAGATCGGATTCCTGTGCGCGGCCCCGGCCCTGACCGAGGTCCTGGCCAAGGCGCACCAGTTCCTGACCTTCACCACCGCTCCGAACCTGCAGGCCGCCGTCGCCTGGGGCCTGGAGAACAGCGCCGACTGGTTCGCGGCCATGCCCTTCGACCTTGCCCGCTCGCGCGACCGCCTGAGCGAAGGACTGAGGCGAGAAGGCTTCGCCGTGCTGCCCAGCGCTGGCACCTATTTCCTGACGGTCGACCTGCCGGCCTCCGGTGTGCTGGAGGACGACCTCGCGTTTTGCCACCGCTCGGTGCGCGAAGCGGGGGTGGCGGCGATCCCGGTCTCGGCCTTTTATGAGGCGGAGCCCGTGACCAGCATCCTGCGCCTGTGCTTTTCCAAGCGCGACGAGACCCTGGACGAGGCGGTGCGACGGCTGGCCAAGGCGCGCGACCTGTCGATCCGGGCTCACAACCGCGGCGGTTAGCCCCGCGATCCGAACCCGCAACGTCAGCTAACAGGTTAATTAAAGTAATGAAGTTACAATGACTTCATGAAAACATCTTCATTGGAACATGTGCACGTCTTGCACTAGCTGTATCCGCCATCGGGGCCAACGAATACCGATGACGGGAGAGACGACATGTTCAAGACGCGAGATTTCGGCCGAACCCTGATGATCGCCGCCCTGGCGGCGGCGCCCCTGGCGGCGCTGGCCCCGGCGGCGCACGCCGAGGCCCTGACGGTTCGGGTCGGCGACCTGTCGCGCTCGGACGGCGCGGCCGCCTTCAACCAGCGCCTGGCCCGGGCGGCCAGCGCCCTCTGCGCCGGAACGCCGGCCGCCGACCTGGTCCGCAACCAGGCCTGCCGGACCGCGGTGCGCGAGGAAGCCTTGGCTCAGCTCAGCGCCGCGCAGCGCGCCCAGCTCGAGACGCCGAACCACGGCATGGCCCAGATCGACCCGGAGCAGGCCAGCGTCGCCATGGTTTCCTTCCAGCGCTGACGCCATCCGCGCCTTGAGAATGGCAACGCCGCCCGGCTCGCGCCGGGCGGCGTTTTCGTGTCCACGATGCCTGCACGGCTCAGATGGTCGAGCCGCCGTCCACCACCATGGCCTGGCCGGTCATCCAGGAGCCGGCCTTGGAGGCCAGGTAGACGGCCGCGCCGGCGATGTCGTCGGGCTCGCCCAGACGGCGCAGCGGCGTGCCCGAACTGGAGCGCTTCTCGGCTTCCGGGGTGTCCCACAGGGCGCGGGCGAAGTCGGTCTTGACCAGGCCCGGCGCGATGCAGTTGACGCGGATGTTGTGGGGCGACAGCTCGTGCGCGAGGTTACGCGCCAGCTGGAAGTCCGCCGCCTTGGAGATGTTGTAGGCCCCGATCACCGCATTTCCGCGCAGGCCGCCGATCGAAGAGACGATGATGATCGCCCCGTCCTTACGCGCCTGCATCTCCGGGGCCACCATCTGGATCAGCCAGTGGTTGGAGATGATGTTGTTGTCGAGAATCTTGCGGAAGGCGTCGTCGCTGATGCCGCTCATCGGGCCATAGTAGGGATTGGAAGCGGCGTTGCAGACGCAGATGTCGACCTTGCCGAACGCCTTCCGGGTCTCGTCGACCAGGCGCTGAAGGTCCTCCTTGGACGAGATGTTGGCCGGTACGGCGATGGCCGCGCCCGGGTGCTTGGCGTTGATCTCGGCGGCGACTTCCTCGCAGGGCCCGGCCTTGCGCGAGGAGATGGTCACCTTGGCGCCATGCTCGGCCATGCGTTCGGCGATCGCCTTGCCGATCCCCCGCGAGGATCCCGTGATGATCGCGACCTTGCCGCTGAGGTCGAAGAGTTCCATGGCGTGCTCCCGTTAAACATCCGTTTGATTGCGGCGCAGTTGTAGGCGGGGACGCCGCGACGTCAAGCACGGGCCGGACCTCAGCGGCAGAAGCCGGCCAGGCCCCAGCCGAAGTCGGCCATGTCGAGGTGCAGGTGGTCCTTGTGGGCGGCGTTGAAGTCGGGCCCCAGGCTGTGGCCGAACACCCGGCAGCCGTCCCGGTGGACCCGGCGCAGGAACCGGCCCGCCCCGTCGGCGCGTCGATAATCCCTGAGCACGCTGATCTCGCGATGATCGGCCAGGATGAAGCCGGAGATATCGATCGCGTTGGCGAGGCCGTGCTGAGACAGGTGCGCCGCGTCGCCCCGGATGGAGCGGCAGGCGTAGGTCCCGAAGTGCTCCAGGCCCACCACGCCGACGCCAAGGTCGCGCCGGGCGGCAACCTGGACGGCGTGGCGCTCCCACACGGCCAGGGCGAGGGCTTCGCGGCAGGTCATCACCGGGCCGGCCGGGCTGAGCGGCGCCAGGCCCTCGCCCAATCGCCCTGCGCCCGTCACCCGGCACTGGCCCTCGCGGCGGTCCGGGACCGGGACGAAGTCGACGCCGCCGGCCGCCAGGAGCGCTTCGCAACGGGCGGTGTCGCGGCCCAGGCGGGCGATCTTGAAGTGGGTGGAAAGGCCGATGGGCTGGTCGAGGTCCAGGGGCTTCCAGGGCAGGTCCTGCGGCGGCGCGAACCGGTCCAGCGCCAGGGCGGCTGCGGCGAGGCCAAGGCAGACGCCGAGAAGGATCACGAGGATGCGACGCACGGGGCCTGGCGCTGAAGGTTGCGATCCCTGCATGTCACAGCCGCCGCGCCGGCGCTAGAAAGCCGGCGGCAAGGTGCGGAGGCGGCGTTTCGGTGCGCGGCGTGATCGAGCGGATGGGACGGCGCCTTTGGGCGTCTCTGGCGACCTGGCCGGACGCCGCGGGCTGGGCCTATGTCGCGGGGGTAGGCGGCCTGACCCTGGCGGGCATGGCGGCGATCGGCTTCTCCACGGGCTACTACGCGGTGCATCCGGCGCTGACGGCGGGCCTGCCGGGCCGGCTGGTCAGCGTGCTGATCGCGCCCGGCCTGGGCGAGGAAGTCCCGTTCCGCGGACTGCTGGTCCCTTCGCGACAGGAGGCGCCCAGTCCCTGGCGCAGCCTGGTCCCCGTCACGATCGTCTTCACCCTGTGGCACGTGGTCGAGGTGTTCACCGTGCTGCCGGCGGCGCGGGGAGCCTTCCTGCGCTGGGACTTCCTGGCCTGCGCGGCGACCCTGGGCGTCGGGTGCGGCCTGGTGCGGTGGCGGACGGGGTCTCTGTGGCCGGCGGTGGGACTGCACTGGCTGGCGGTGACGATCTGGCAGACGTGGCTCGGCGGCTTCACCCTTTGACTTCGGGCGCGCCGCGCCCTCTCTTGCCGGGGCGCAACAGGAGCGGCGGATTTTCGCCTCAGCGCCGGCAGAGCTTTGCCGCCCCCCTGGAGACCCATCCCGCATGAAGCGGACGCCGCCTTGCCTCGCCTTGCTGATGACCATGACGTCCCTGATCGCGATGGCGCAGCCCGGCCCGCCGCCGGGGGCGCCGCACCGCATGTTCCTCAGCCCCTCCGGCCAGCCGTTCCGGCCCGCGCCCGGCGGCGGCGATCCCTTCGACGCCTGGTTCGCCCAGGCCGACACCGACCACGACGGCCGCGTCGACCGGGCGGAGTTCCGAGCCGACGCCCAGGCCTTCTTCAGGCAGCTTGACGCCAACGGCGACGGCCGCATCGACGGCTTCGAGATCAACGCCTACGAGCACCGCATCGTCCCGGAACTGGCCAGCGAGGTTGAATCCCGCGCCTTTGGCCCCCCGCCTGGCGCGGGCGGAGACGAGCGAGGGGGCGGCAAGGGCCGTGGCGGCAAACGCGGCGGGCGCGGCGACCCCGGGGGCGGCCCTCAAGAGTCTCGCGGCCCCGGCGGACCTGGCCGCGGCCACGTCAGCCTGCTGAACGAGCCGGAGCCGGTGTCGGGCGCCGACTTCGACCTGGACGGGCGGGTGAGCGCCGCCGAGTGGCTGCGCGCCACCGACCGCCGCTTCGACATGCTGGACGACAAGCACCTGGGCTACCTGACCCGCGACGCCCTGTTCGCCAAGCTGCCCAAGCCGCCGGCGCCGAAGAAGGGCAAGCGCTGACCGCGCGACCGAGCGTCGCCCTGCCGGGGCGTGACGTTGAAAGGCCCCCGGGCGCGGTCTATATGCCGCTCGCTCTCGCAAGACCCGGCCGGGACGGCCAGGCCCAGGGCGATCGGAAGCGAACCGCGAAAGGGTTTGACGTCCATGTTCCTGACCATGCTCAAGGCCAAGCTGCACCGCGCCACGGTGACCCAGGCCGACATGGACTATGAAGGCTCCATCGCCATCGACCGCGACCTGCTGGACGCCGCCGACATCCTGGCCAACGAACAGGTGGACGTGCTGAACATCACCAACGGCGCGCGCTTCACCACCTACGCCATCGAGGCGCCGCGAGGCTCCAAGGTCATCGGCGTCAATGGCGCCGCCGCCCGCCTGGTTCAGCCGGGCGACAAGGTGATCGTCGTCGCCTATTGCCAGCTGCCCGCCGAGGAGGCGCGCAACTACAATCCCAACGTCGTCCTTCTGGGCGAGGGCAACACCGTCAAGAAAGCGGCCTGACGCGATGCGGCGTGCGGCGATCGCGCTGGCCCTGCTGCTGGCCGCCTGTTCGAAGGCGCCGACCGCCACTTCCGGCGGGGCGCCGTCGGCCGGAGCCGACAAGCTGCCGGCCGACGCCTTGGACGACGCCGTCGGCCGCGCCATCGGCGACCCCACCACGTGCCTGCTGATCGCCCGGGCGAGCGACCACAAGGTGCTCTATCGCTACGGCGACGGCTTCAACTGCGCGCGCGGCCTGCCAGCCTGCGACCGGCCGGGCGTGATCTCGGCCGAGGGGGCGCTAGCCCTGGTGACGCCGGAAGGGCGGTTCAAGAGCTGCAACTCCACCGCCGCCGGCGATCGCACCGTCGCGTGGGCCGAGGCGCCGGTGAAGAGCGCCCACGGCCGCCAGCTGGTCTACTCGGCCATGATGGAAGGCCAGCGCACCCTGCCCGGCATCGAGATGTCAGCCCGTCTGGACGAAGCCTTCGCCAACGTGGGGCTCTGAGGCGCGGCCGGCCATGCGGCCGGTCAGTGGCTCATCTCGAAGACGCCAGTGATGTCGACGCGCACCTTCACCGAACCGGCTTCCACGGGCGTGGCGTCGGCGCCGGCGGCCTTGAAGGCCATCATCGGCATCGGGCGGGGCGGCTGGACCTGATAGCCGCCGCCTTCGCCCAGGTTGACCAGCCGGCTGATCCGGTAGCCCGTGGCGTTGGCGTAGAGCGAGGCCTTGTCCTGCAGGGCCTTCACCGCCGCGATGCGGGCGGTGTTCTCGGCCGAGACGGGATTGGTGAGGCCGAAGCTGATCTGGCTGACATTGGTGGCGCCGGCCGAGACGGTGGCGTCCACCACCGCGCCCAGCTTGGCGAGATCGCGGACAGTGATCGAGAGCTGGTTCGAGGCCTGGTAGCCGGTCAGCCGGGGCGGCTGGTTCTGCTCATAGACATATTGCGGATTGAGGCTGAGGTTCGCGGTCTGCAGGTCGCGGTCGGCGATCCCGGCCTTCTTCAGGGCCGCGACCACGCGCGACATTTGGGCGGCGTTGGCCTGCATGGCGGCGGCGGCGGTAGGCGCCTGGTTCTCGACGCCCAGCGATATGGTCGCCATGTCCGGATCCACGCGCGCCTCGCCATAGGCCGAAAGGGAAAGGGTGGTGGCCGCGAAGGCGGCGTCGGCTTCGGCGCGGGCCGGCGCGGCGGCGGCCATGGAGGCGGCGGAAAGGACGGCGGCCAGGGCGGCGGCGCGCATCAGGGACTTCATCGGTGTTCTCCTTTGGCCGTCCCGGGTTTGGGGGGCGGACGGCCATGTTTCGTGGGCGCGACCCTGCCGCCCCGAACCTGAACGGGAGCTTTAAGGCGCGCGGCCGCCATGCTAACCCGCCCGAACCCCTGGTGGGGGCCCGTAGCTCAATGGTTAGAGCCGGCCGCTCATAACGGTCTGGTTGCTGGTTCGAGTCCAGCCGGGCCTACCAACGCTGGCGCCGCTTCCCTCACTGGCCATAGCCGAACGCCGCACGGCCCTCCGCGGTGAGTTCCGCCAGGCGAGCGATGTCCTCGGGCGGGATCGGCGCGGTGTGGGGATCGTCGCCGACGCGGGCGGCCAGGGCGATCTCGGGGCGCAGGCCAAGGCCCAGAGCGCTGCCGACCGCGACCATGTCGATGCGGCCGGCGACCAGGTCTTCGTAGCGGACGACCTGGGCGCCCAGATCGCCCGCCGCCCGCGCCCAGCCGACGGCCATGCGGTTCCAGAAGCGGCCATAGTCCTCCAGCGTCGCCAGGTGACGGTCAGGCCAGCGAAGCCAGTAGCCGGGGCCTTCGGGGCTGAGGCCCAGGTGGCTCAGCGAGGCGTAGGCGGACTGAGGATCGCGGACCACAAGGACAAACCGCCCTGAAGGGTAGAGCCAGCGCAGAACCCGCGCCTCGTTGGCCGACCAGCGGACCTCCTTGACGCCCCAGCGCGCGAAGCCGCGCCGCCGCGCGGGCGCCGCCAGCCAGGCGTCCATCTGGGCCCTCAGGCCGGCCTTGAAGTCCCCGGCGTCGGGCGAGAGGTTGGCGACCCAGTCGCGGGCGAGATCCACGGAGGCCCTGTGGGTGTGCCAATGGTGCGCCGGCGGCCAATCCGGGCGAACGACGCCGACCAGGTCCGTCACCCGGGAGATGACGCCCATGCGATCCAGGGGCTCGCCCCAGATGGCGAGGCTGGGGTCCGTCATCAGGATGCGCTGGACCAGGGTCGAGCCGCTGCGCCAGCCGAGGGCGCAGACGAAGATCGGCGTTTCGGAGGACGGCGTCGTGGGCTCCCGCGTGACGGCCTCCAGAACCTCGATGGCGGTTTCGACCGGTCGCGCCAAAGGGCGCCCGGGCGGGCCGCGGCGCGGCGCCTCCGGATCCGCGGGGTGGACGATCCGAAGGTCCGGGAGCGCCCAGCAGGCGTGGCCCATGTCGCGCGCCATCATCGCCAGGCCCTCGGTCTCGATGTAGCCGCCATGGCTGTAGGCCGGGAAGTTGAGCCCCTGGCGGTGCAGGTCGCCACGAATCAGCAGCGCCGCGCCGCCCACCGAGTCCACGCGGACCGGGCCGGGCCCGGCGATGTCTTCCAGATAGGCGCGGCCGACGCCGGCGGGCGGCTGGAAAAGGCCGTCCCGCAGATAGGCCGGATCGTCGGCGCCGTCGGTGAGGACGAAGGTGTTGAGGTCGAAGCTGCCGCCGTCAGGCCTCACGCAGTGGGGAACGACGATGTCCCTGCCCACCGCGATCAGCCGGGTCAGCAGGTCTGGCGGATAGTCGATGAGGTCGATGTCCAGCCACAGCGCCCAGGCCGCCTGGCCCAGGGCCGCCGCCAGGAGGTGGTTGCGCGCGCGGGCGATCGCCGCGCGGCGCCGGCGCTGGACCCCCACCGCCCAGCGCGGGGCCTCCAGCCTCAAGCCTTCGTGGCGACGATGGATCTCCACCCGGTGGAAGCGCGCTTCCAGGCTGGGGCGCGCCGCCTCCAGCGCCTGGAAGGTTCCGTCGTCGCTGTCGCCTTCCAGGAAGGCCACCGAGAGCGGCGCGCCGCCGGCGTCGAGGCGACTGAGGAGCTCCAGATAGCGGGGCAGGTGGTCGCGCCCGTTCTTGACCGGCGTAAGAACGACGATCTCGCCCGCCGGCGCCACCGGCGCGGCTCGGGCCTTGCGCGGCGCACGGCCCGGCGACGCCGATAGGGAGAGATCGAGCGGCAGCCGCTTGGCGAGCTCGGCGATGACGGCGTCGCAGCGCGCGGCCTCGAAACGCGCACGAGCCAGCGGCCAGGCGGCCTTGAAGGCGCCGGCGTCCCCCTCGCCATGAAGGCTGAGCGACAGGCGGGGCGCATCTATGGTCGCCACCGGCGCGGACGACAGGGCCGGGGTCCAGCCATGGGCCATGGCGAAGGCCCTGAGCGCCAGCATCGAGGAGGCCAGCGGCCGGTCGCCGTCGACGAAGGCTTGCCGCTTGGCCGGCCGCCATGCGAGCCGGCGGCGGTTGTAGCAGGCGTGGGCGCCGGTGGCCTGCAGGACCTGCACCTGGATGGCGAGGCGTCGCGGGTCGTGAGCCTCGCCGGGCGACCAGGCGGCGATCAACTGGCCGGAGGCGTGTTCGGCGGCATGGCGGACCAGGGCCGCCTC
>JAFEEA010000050.1 GCA_018241335.1 Pseudomonadota bacterium | reverse complement strand
ACCGTGACCGGCTTGCGCATGACGCTGTCGGCGCCGGCGTCCAGGCACTCGCGGGCTTCCTCGGCGTCGCCGCCGATGACCGCCACGATCGCCGTATCGCGCGAGCCGCCGTCCAGGGCGCGAATGGCGGCGGCGGTCTGCGGGCCGTCCAGTTCCGGCATGCGGCCATCGAGCATGATCACGTCGAATTCGCAGATGCGCGCCAGCTCGAGGGCCCGCTTGCCGTTCTGGGCGTGGACGACGCGGTGGCCCAGCTGCTCCAGGATGGTCCGCAGCATGGCGGCGTCGAGGCCGTCGTCCTCGGCCATCAGCACGCGCAGGCCCGTGGGGCCGTCGGCCGCGTCGATCTCGTCCTCGGCGGCCATGTCGATCAGCGCCGCCGGATCGTAAGGCAGTTCGAGGGTGAAGCAGCTGCCGACGCCGACGGCGCTGTCGGCCGTCAGTTCAGCGCCCATCAGCCGCACCAGCTGGCGCGACAGGGACAGGCCAAGCCCGGCGCCCGGTACGCCGGCGCCGGTGCGCTCGACGCGTTTGAAGGGTTCGAACGCCAGGCCCAGCTCCTCCGTCGAGAGGCCTGGGCCCGTGTCGGCGATGGCGATCGCGATGCGGCTGTCGCCATGGCGTTCGAGCCGCGCCTCGATGCGGCCGCGCACGGTGTACTTGACTGCGTTGGCCAGCAGGTTCGACAGCACCTGGCGCACGCGGGCCGCGTCGGCCACGGCGGCGCCGGCATGTCGCCCCTCGAGTTCCGGCTCCACATAGATCGAGAACTCCAGCCCCTTGGCGCTGGCCTGGGGACGGGTGGTCGTGGCCAGTTCCCGCAGCAGGCGAACCGGATCGAAGGGGGCGGCGTCGACCGTCAGCCGCCCCGCCTCGGCGGTCTCGGTGTCGAGGGTGGCGTTCAGCACGGCGATCAGGTCGTTGGCGGCCGACAGGGCCGCGCCCAGCTGCTCGCGCGAGGGGGCGGCTCGGCCGTTCTGGCCGGCGGCGGCGGCCAGAACGTGGGCGACGCCGGTCAGGCCGTTGCGAATCTCGTGCGAGAGGGTCGCCACCAGATCGGACTTGGACCTGGCCAGTTGTTCAGCGTGCGCCAAGGATCGTTCGCGCTCATGCGACAGGCGCTCACGGTCCGCGCCCAGGGCGAACTGGCGGCTGAGATTGCGGCTGTGCAGCAGGGCCAGCAGGAAAGCGAGAGAGAAGGCGCCCCAGCCCAGGACGGCGTCGAGGTGATCCCCGCCCTGGAACATCGCCAGCAGCGGCCCGGCCATCGCCGCCGGCCCCACGATCAGGAGGCAGGCCATCGACGGGGCGGAGAAGAACATGCAGATGACCGCGGCGGCGGCGGCCATGAGCACCAGGATCTGCCCCGCCTGTCCCGCGCCCAGGCTCATGCCGGCGATCTGGGCGACGGCGCCCGCCCAGAGCAGGCCGCCGAGGATGTGCACCCTCTGCCGCAGGGCCACATCCTGGGCCTGCGGCCGCCTCAGCCAGTTTACGATGATGTAGAAGGCGCCCCAGTTGATCGCGAAGACCGAGAAGGTGGCCGCCATCAGCTCGCTGTTGGCCGCGTATGAGCCAGCCCAGACATAGAAGGGCAGGCAGACGGCGAAGACGCCGAGCGCTTGCGGCATAAGGGCTTGCTGCGCATTCAGCGCCTGCAGGGTCAAGGTCTCGCCATCGCCGGGCGACGATGCGTCGGCGATCTTGACGGACTGGGCGGAGCTCAGGTCTAGGAGGCGCATCACGCCGGACAAAGTACGCTCTGGTTGTTGTCCGGCGGTTACGGGACAGCGTTAACGAAACGTCGCCGGCACAAGCAATCATTAAGGCTAACGCCCCCATTCTGGGCGCTACAGATTCGGGCCCCGGGGGCGGGGCGGGCGGGACGGCATGGCGACGACGCGAGCGGCTCTCACCGAGGGCGACATTCGAATCCTGATCAAGGGGGCGACGGCAGACGAACGGGCCGTGGCCGCGCACCGGTTGTGCCGGCACATAGATCGCGCCGATCTCACCGACGAGGAACGCGACGAGGCCCAGCAAATCCTGCGGATCATGGCGGCCGACGCCGCGGATCTGGTCCGCCGCGCCCTGTCCGTGACCTTGAAGTCTTCGCCGCTGATCCCGCGCGATGTGGCCAACAAGCTGGCCAGGGACATCGAAAGCATCGCCCTGCCGGTGCTGAACTTCTCGCCCGCCTTCACCGACGACGATCTGGCCGAGATCGTGCGACTGGGCGGGCCGGTGCGCCAGGTCGCGATCGCCAAGCGTCCCAAGCTGTCGCAGAAGGTCACCTGCGCCATCGTCGACTATGGCGTCGAGGACGCCGTCGAGAGCGCCTGCGCCAACGAGAACGCCGACTTCGCGGCCAAGTCCCTGGAAAAGGCCGTCGACCGCTTCGAGCGGTCGGAACGCATCCTGGCTACCATCGCCTTCCGCCAGGCCCTGCCGCTTTCGGTGACCGAGCGGCTGGTCAACCTGGTGTCGGACCAGGTGCGCGAACACCTGATCAGTCACCACGCCGTCTCGCCGGAGACCGCCCTCGCCATCGCCCTCGGCACGCGTGAGCGCGCGACGCTCGACCTGGTCGACCAGGCCGGCCGCGCCACGGACATGCGCGCCTTCGTGGCCTATCTGCACAAGATGAGCCGCCTGACGCCGTCGCTGATACTGCGTGCCTTGGCGCACGGGCACATGGCCTTCTTCGAGTGGGCCGTGGCCGAGTTGGCCGGGGTGCCGCACCATCGCACCTGGCTGATGATCCACGATGCGGGCGAGCTGGGCCTGAAGGCGATCTATGAACGGGCCGGCTTACCGGCGCGCCTGCTGCCCGCGTTCCGGGCCGGTGTCGACGCCTTCCATTCAATCGAGTTCGACGGCGCCGACCATGATCGGCCGCGCTTCCAGCGGCGGATGCTGGAGCGGTTCCTGACCCAGCCGCTGCCGACGTCGCGCGATGACGTGGACTATCTGCTGGACAAGATGGACCGCCTGGCCGCCGAAGAGAGCGCTAGCCTGAAGGTCGCCGCCGCCGGCTGAGCTTCCTTTGCGGCAGGCTTGATCACCCGGAAGCGCGGGCTCAAGCTGGACCCATGCCCGACGAAAAGCCCCCCGTGCCGATCCTGCCGGCCGCCACCATCCTGCTGGTGCGCGACGATCCGACCTTCGAAGTGCTGATGGTCAAGCGCCATCACCAGATCGACTTCGCCTCCGGCGCGCTGGTCTTTCCGGGCGGCAAGACGCACCAGGGCGACCACGATCCGAGCTGGGAGTTCCGGACCCTCGGGTGGGGCGAGGCCATGCCGGAGAAGCGGCCGCTCAGGATCGCGGCGATTCGCGAGGCCTATGAGGAGACGGGCATCCTGCTGGCCCGGCACCCGGACGGCTCGCCCTTCAACGCCGATGACCGGGCGGCCCGGGCGCGCGACGATATCGCCCATGACCGCCGCTCGTTTCTGGACCTGATCACCGAGCTGGATGTGAATCTCGACATGGGCGCCCTGACCGTGTTCGCGCGGTGGATCACACCGCCGCTGACGCCCAAGCGCTTCGACACCTGGTTCTATGTGGCCATCGCCCCGCCGGACCAGCTGGCGGTGTGCGACGGGTGGGAAACGGTGGATGCGGAATGGATCGCGCCGGCGGAAGCGCTGCGCCTCGGCGAGGCGGGCGAGCGCACGGTGATCTTCCCGACGCGCATGAATCTGCAGTTGTTGGCCGAAGCCTCGGACGCCGAGGACGCCGTCGTCCGCGCCCAGGCGCGCGAACTGGTGACAGTGGAGCCCAAGATCACCGACACGCCGCAGGGGCGTGTTCTCGTGCTGCCGCCCAACGCCGGCTACGGCGAGGTGGCGGAGCCCTTGTCGAAGGTGATGTAGCCGGCGTCAGGCCGCCAGGACGGTGCGGACCTGGCCCTCGAGCTCCTCGGCCAGGGCCTTGCCCACCGGGTCGGTGTCGGTCTGGATCTTGTTGCGGACCGCGGCCTTGATGCCGTCGATGTGGGCGTCGATGAGGAACATCGGCGCGTCCATGCGCGTCTTCGGGTCGTCGATCATCTTGCACAGCGATCCGGCGATGCGCGTGACCAAGGGGTATTCGTAGGTCGCGCCCAGGCCCTTTAGGTCGTGCGCCCGGAAATAGAGGTTCTCGGCGGTCTCGGGCGACAGGCCGTCGGTCTTGATCCTGGCGCGCGCCGCTTCGAGCTTGGTGACCTCATCCTGCAGCCACTGGGCGAAGTTGCCGGAGAGGCTTTTCAGGGCCGCCTCGGCCTTGGCCACCGCCGCCGCGTCGATGCCGCCAAGCCGTCCGCCGACCTTAAGCCGCAGGGTGTTGGCCACCGGAATCACCTGACTGGAATTGGTTTCACTCAAGGCAGACCCCTCCGCACTCACTCTGAGTAACGCTAGGCAGAAAGGCTTAACAACGGATGATCCACCGTTGATCCACAGGGCCGCAGACGGCCCAGCTTGGGTCATCAGGCCAGGAATTGCTCGGTCATCATGCGCTCTTCCAGGCTGCGGCCAGCGTCGAACAGCATGGCCAGCGAGATCGAGCGATCTTCGACAACCTCAACCCTGACAACGTTTCGGACTTCGACGTTGTCGGCCACGGCGCTGACCGGCCGCTTGTCCGACTCGAGAATCTCGAAGGTCACGCGGGCCCGGTGCGACAAAAGGGCGCCCCGCCAGCGTCGCGGGCGAAAGGCGCTGATGGGGGTCAGCGCCAGGACCTGGGCGTCGATGGGAATGATCGGCCCGTGGGCCGAGAGGTTGTAGGCGGTCGAGCCCGCCGGGGTCGCCACCATGGCGCCGTCGCAGATGAGTTCCGGCAGGCGCTGGCGGCCGTCGATCAGGATGCGCAGCTTGGCGGTCTGGCGCGTCTCGCGCAGCAGGCTGACCTCGTTGATCGCCAAGGCTTCATGTTCTTGCCCATCCGCGTCCACGGCGCGCATGCGCAGCGGATGGATATTGGAGAGCTCCGCGGCGGCGATCCGCTCTTCCAGCCCGTCCTCGCGGTAGTCGTTCATCAGGAAGCCCACCGAGCCGCGGTTCATGCCGTAGATCGGCCGCCGGTTTGCAAGGCTGCGGTGCAGGACTTCGAGCATGAACCCGTCGCCGCCCAGGGCGACCACGACGTCCGCTTCATCTTCGGTCAGGGCGCCGTAGTGCGCTTCGAGCGAGGCCTTGGCCTCCTGGGCTTCGGGCCGGTCGGAGGCCACGAAGGCGATGCGCGGGTGGGCGGGGATGCGGCTCATCGCGGCGGACAAGACGCAAAGGCGCCGGCAAAGTCAAACCGTCACAAGGGACAGCGTTGGTCCCTATCCGGCGACGGCCTTGCGGAAGGCGGTGGCGGCGATGTCGCTGGCGAACGGGCCGAAGGCGCCGATGGCGCGGCGTTCGCCTTCGTCTCCGCCGCCGGGCCGCCCCTCGTTGATGTCGCGGACCATGGCCAGGATCGTCGGGAAGGCCCCGCGGTCGATACCGACGGCGGCGCAGGCGAGGCCCAGCAACTCCGGCTTGTCGGGGCTGGCGACGGCCTTGCGGATCTGGGCCGGCTCGAAGTCGCCAAGCCGGGCCAGGGCGGCCTCGAACAGCGACAGGCGCTTTTCCTTGAGGGCGCGAAGGAGGTAACCGGGACGAAGCTGACCGGCGTCCGACAGCTTGTCGATCAGCCGCTTTTCCATCTCTTCCTGCTCGCCTTCGCGCTCCCAGACCACGGTGGGGGCGTTGCCGGCCCCGACATTGCCATGGGCCTCGCTGGCCGCCTCGGCGATGGCGGTCTCAAGGGCCTCTGGGTCGACATTGAAACGCGAGACGATGGCGCTGCGCAGGGACTGGCCGACCCAGGCGTAGAGCTGGCTGGCAAGGTCCGAGTTCAGCTTCGGGTGGCGCACCAGGGGCGCGCGCAGGGCGGCGATGCGGCGCGAGGTCTCCACCAGGCGGCGCATGTCGGCGGCCGAGATGTCGGCGGTGTCGTTGGCGGCGAGGGCGGTAAGAACGGCGGGCTCGTCGCCACTCAGGATCGCCTGCACGACCGTGTTGGACAGCCTGGGCCGGCGGGCCACCTCGATCTGGTGCTCGATGGTCGCCTCGACCAGGAGCCGGATGAGGTCCTCGTCCTTGAGGATCGGGCTGGCCGCGATGATCGGGCGGGCGACCTCGATGTCGTCCAGGGCCAGGACGTTGACGAGCGCCGGCGGGGCCCAGGCGGCTGTGGCCAGCCGGTCGGCAAGGCGGCGGCGGATGTCGTGCTCGGCCTCGACCACCAGGGCCATGAAGATGGATTCGACCAGGCCTTTGACGACGGGGTCCAGGTTCTGGCCCTTGGCGTCGCTGTCCTCGCAGATGCCGACGATGCCGCTTAGAAGGCGTTCGCGGTCGGCTGGGTCGCGGCTGCGCGCAAGGACCAGCAGATCGTCGGGCTGGACGCTCATTGTCGGCATTCTGCCTTGGTAATCAGGGTCATCGACGCCAGCTTCCCCGCATCCCGTTAAGAACAAGCTTAAACCATTGCCGCCGGCCGGTCAGTGCGCGCGCTTGACGCGGAAGGCCTGGGGCGCGACCCTTGGGTGAACGGATTTTACACAGGGAGAAACGGCCATGGCGGACGGATCGGTCGCGGGCCTCAGCTCGCTCAAGGGCAAGGTTTCCGAGGAGGAGTGGAAGGCGCGCGTGGACCTGGCCGCCCTCTACCGCCTGGTGGCGCTCTATGGGTGGGACGACATGATCTACACCCACATCTCGGCCCGCATCCCGGGGCCGGAGCACCATTTCCTGATCAATCCCTATGGGATGTTCTTCGAGGAGATCACCGCCTCCTCGCTGGTGAAGATCGACCTGGAGGGGAAGATCCTTCAGGAGACGCCCTACTTCATCAATCCGGCGGGCTTCACGATCCACTCGGCTGTCCATGCCGCGCGCGAGGACGCGCACTATGTCATGCACCTGCACTCCGACCAGGGCGTGGCGGTTTCGGCTCAGAAGGAAGGCCTGCTGCCGCTCAGCCAGCACGCCCTGATCGTGCTGCCCAAGCTGGCCTATCACGACTACGAGGGCATCGCGCTGAACCTGGATGAGCGCGAGCGCCTGGTGCACGACATCGGCGACAAGACCCTGATGCTTCTGCGCAACCACGGCACCTTGTCGGTGGGCCGCACGGCCGCCGACTGCTGGACTGGCATGTTCTACCTCGAGCGCGCCTGCAAGCAGCAGGTCATGGCCCTGTCCGTGGGTCGCGAGAACGTCCTCTTCGCGCCCGAGGCCTCGCAGAACGAGGTCAAGAACCAGACCAGCCGCGGAATCGGCGGCGGGCTCGCCTGGCCTGGCGCCTTGCGCCGGCTGGACCGGGAACTGCCGGGCTACGACGCCTGATCATCTGATTTCTACTTTGAAGGGAAGCCGCGGCGACGCGGCTTCTTTTTTGCGCGTTTCGCCTCATGGGGCCGAAAGCGCTGGCGCGATCGGGCCAGTTTGCTATCTGCTCCGCCGATATTGTTTCTTTTCCGATATTCTAAGTCATGCCGATGTTACGGAACGCAATGATAGCGCCGACCCAAGGAAACGGCCTTGGGCCAGGCGGCCGGGGGGCTGACCCGCGTTCCACTGCCGGGGGTTGGAGCGGCTTTTGATCCGCAAGCATTTCTTTCTGATCGGGGCGCTGTGCGTCCTGCTGCTGATGGTGGTCGCCGGCGGATTGAAGCTGGTGACCGGTCGCGGGCACTCGCCCGGCGAAGGCGGCGCGCCGACGGCCGCCGCGCCTCCGGGCAAGGGCGGTCGGCCCGGCGGTGGCGGCCCGTCGGGACCCGGCGCCTCCGTGACGGCGGTGGCCGCCAGCCCGCGCGCCTTCACGGACCGGCTGTCGGTCCTGGGCGTGGCCAAGGGCCGGCAATCGGTGACCCTGACCTCCAACGCCGCCGAGCTGGTGACGGGCGTGAGGTTCCACGATGGCCAGGCGGTGGCCAAGGGGCAGGTGCTGGTCGACCTTCAGGCGCGCGAGCAGGACGCCGGCGTCGCCCAGGCCCAGGCGGCTCTGGACCTGGCCCGCACCACCTATGAGCGGTGGAAGAAGCTGTACGACCAGGGCTGGGCCTCCAAGGCCAGCGTGGATCAGTACAAGGCCGGCCTGGTGCAGGCCGAGGCGACCCTGGCCGCCGCCCGCTCGCGTCAGGCCGACCGCGCCATCAAGGCGCCCTTCGCCGGCGTGGTGGGGCTGTCCGACATCGCGCCCGGCGCCCTGATCAACCCCGGCACGCCGATCGTCTCGCTGGACGACCTTTCCGTGATCCGCGTGGACTTCGACATTCCCGACCGTTTCCTGGCGACCTTGAAGCCGGGGCAGCCGATCACGGCCACGACCGACGCCTATCCCAACCAGACCTTCAGCGGCGTCGTCGCCAAGTTGGACACCCGCGTCAACGAACAGACCCGCGCCCTGCGCGCCCGCGCCGAGTTCCCGAACCCGGGCGGCCGGTTGCGCCCAGGCATGCTGATCAAGGTCGCCATCGACCAGGGCGAGCGCCAGGCCCTGTCGGTGCCCGAGGCGGCGGTTCAGTTCTCGTCCGACCAGGCCTTCGTCTACGTCATCGTCAACGTGAATGGTCGCACGGTGGCGCAACAGCGCACCGTCCTGGCCGGCGCCGACGAAGGCGGATTCATCGAGATCAAGGACGGTCTTCGCCCCGGTGAGCTGGTGGTCGGCGACGGTATGAACCGCGTGCAGCCGAACCAGCCGGTCCGGATCCTGCCCGCGGGCCAACATCCGCCGCCCGCGACGGCCGGCCAGGGCCGCAAGCCGTGACCCTGTCGGACATCGCCGTCCGCCGGCCGGTGTTCGCGGCGGTGGCCGCGATCCTGCTGTCGGTGATCGGCCTGGTGGCTTTCTTTTCCCTGCCGGTGCGCGAGCTGCCGGCCGTCGATCCGCCGCAGGTGTCGATCCAGACCACCTATACCGGGGCTTCGGCCGAGGTGGTGGAAGAGCGCATCACCCAGATCATCGAGCAGCAGGTGGCCGGTATCCAGGGCATCGACCAGATGTCCTCGTCCAGCCGCGACGGGACCTCACGCATCTCGATCAGCTTCAAGCTGAACCGCGACATCGACGCGGCGGCCAATGACGTGCGCGACGCCGTCAGCCGGGTCGCCTCGCGACTGCCGGTGGACGCCGATCCGCCCCAGATCGCCAAGGCCAACGCCGACGCCAGCGCCATCGTCTTCGTGACCATGTCGTCGGCGACCATGAACCGGCTGGAGATGACCGACCTCGCCAACCGGTTCCTGGTGGAGCGGTTCTCGATCATCCCGGGTGTCGCCCAGGTGAATGTCGCCGGGGCGCAGAACTACGCCATGCGCATCTGGCTGAACGCCGACGCCATGGCCGCGCGTGGCATCACCGTCGATGACGTCGCATCGGCGCTGAGCGCGCAGAATGTCGAACTTCCCGCCGGGGCGCTGGAATCCAGGGCCAAGGACTTCACGATCCGGGTCAATCGCCAGTACGTGCGGCCCGAAGACTTCGGCAAGCTGCCGGTCATGCCCGCCGCGGGGACCACCAGCGCGGGCAGCACGGCCAACAGCGTAGGGATGGGCGCCACGGCCGCCCGGGCGACATCGGGCGCGATGACCACCGCAACTGGCGTCAACGGGGTGACCAACCCCAGCGGGCCGGCCGGCGGGTACGTCACCCGCCTGGCTGACATCGCCCGTATCGAGGAGGGCCCCGACGACCGGCGGCGGATCTTCCATGTCAACGGCGCCGACCGCATCGGCTTTCCCATCACCCGCCAGTCCCAGGCCAACGACCTGGAGATTTCGCGCGGCGTGCAGAAGGCGATCGACGAGATCAATCCGACCCTGCCCAAGGGCACGAAGCTGGAGATGACCGTCGACTACTCGGTGTTCACCCGCGACGCCATCAAGGAAGTCTATGTCACCATGGGGCTGTCGCTGGCCCTGGTGGCGCTGGTCAACATCGTCTTCCTGGGCAGTTGGCGCTCGGCGATCATCCCCTCGATCGTGGCGCCGATCTGCATCCTGTCGAGCTTCATGGTCCTGGCGCCGCTGGGCTTTTCCATCAACCTGCTGACCCTGCTGGCGCTGGTGCTGTCCATCGGCCTGGTGGTCGACGACGCCATCGTGGTGGTCGAGAACATCCAACGTCGCATCGACGAGGGCGAGCCGCCGCTGGTCGCGGCCGAGCGAGGCGCGCGCCAGGTGTTCTTCGCCGTCGTCGCCACCACCGTGGTGCTGATCTCGGTGTTCGCGCCGCTGATGGTTCTGCCGGGCTATATCGGTCGACTGTTCGTGGAGCTGGCGGTGGCCATCGCCTCGGCGGTGTTCTTTTCGGCCCTGCTGGCGCTCAGCCTGTCGCCGATGCTGTCGTCCAAGCTGCTGCGACCGGCGAGCGGGGAGGGTTGGCTGGCGCGCAAGGTCGACGCCTTCATGCACCGCCTGCGCGACAGCTATGCGGAGTCGCTGAGGCTGCTGCTGGGCTCGCGGACCTTCGTCTACGTCGTCGGCGGCGGCGTGCTGGTGCTGGCGATGGTGGCGGGCCTGCTGTTCGTGGCCCTGCCCAAGGAACTGGTGCCCACGGAGGACCGTGGCCGCGTCGACCTCAATGTCCAGGCGCCAGAGGGGGCGGGTTACGACTACACCCTGGCCGCCGCCATGCGCGCCGAACCGGCGTTCAACAAGCTGATGCGGGACGGCGTGGCCGACCGCTACATCCTGGGCGTGCCGCGCTTTGGCGGTTCGCAATTCAACACCGGCTTCGGCAGCATCGTCCTGTCCGACTGGCATCATCGCAAGCTGACCGCCGACCAGGTGGCCGCCCAGCTGAACCGAGAGCTCAGCGGGATCACGGCGGCGCGGATCATCGGCACGGTGCGCGGGCCGTTCCAGCGCGGCGGTCCGCAGGGCGGCGGCTCGGGTTCAAACGTCGACCTGATCGCCGAAGGGGACGACTACGACAGCCTGGCCCGCTGGATTCAGCCGATCCTCAACGCCGCCGAGCGCAATCCGGGCCTGGTGCGGCCGCGCCTGAACTATGAGCCGACCTCGCCGCGCCTGGCGGTGAACATCGACCGCGACCGGGCCGCGACGGTGGGGGTCTCGGCCACCTCGGTCGGCCATGCGCTCGGCATCATGTTCGGCTCCCAGAAGGTGACGACCTACGTCAAGAACGGCCAGGAATACGACGTCATCCTGCAGACGGACCTGGATCGCCGCCGGACCCTGAACGACCTCAACACCCTCTATGTGCGCGGCAGCGCCGGGCAGCTGGTGCCGCTGTCCAGCGTCGTCCACACCGAGGTGCGCGGCGACACGCCAGACCGCGAGCGGGTTGATCGCCAGCGCGCCATTACCCTGACGGCCGAACTGGCGCCCGGCTATACCGTCGCCCAGGCGGTGCAGTTCTACCGCGACCTCGCGGCCCAGGCCCCTGCCGGGGTGACCATCGGCTGGGGAGGGCAGGCCCGGGATTATCTCGAGGCGTCCAACGCCGTCGGCGTCGCCTTCGGCTTCGCCCTGTTGCTGGTATTCCTGGTCCTGGCGGCGCAGTTCGAGAGCTGGATCCACCCGGCGGTGATCATGCTGACCGTGCCGCTAGCGGCGCTGGGCGGCCTGTTCGGGTTGCTGATGGCCGGGTCGAGCATCAACACCTACAGCGAGATCGGCCTGATCATCCTGATCGGCATCGCGGCCAAGAACGGCATCCTGATCGTCGAGTTCGCCAACCAGCTTCGCGACCAGGGCCGCACCGTGACCCAGGCGGTGATCGAGTCGGCGTCGCTGCGCCTGCGCCCGATCATCATGACCTCGATTTCGGCGGCGTTTGGATCGTTGCCCCTGATCATGGCCGGTGGCCCGGGCGCCGGCAGCCGCAAGACCATCGGGGTGGTGATCTTCTCCGGCGCGATATTCGCGACCCTGCTGACCCTCTTCGTGGTGCCGGTGTTCTACAACCTGCTGGCTCGGTTCACGAAGTCGCCGGAATGGACCGCCAACCAGATCGAGGAATTCAACCACGCCGAGGCCGAGCCGCCCCTGGCGCCGGCCGAATAGGCGTCAGCAACCGGGCAGGGTCTTGGCGTTGGCGGACGGCGTGAAGGCCAGGGCGCCGCGCGACCAGGTGACGGTGCGGGCGAAGTCGCCGTCGTAGACGACACGGAAGGTCTGGCCCTTGAGGGCGGCCAGGATACGGCCGGTCGTGTCGCCGTATTGGACGCTGGCGCTGGCGCCGGCGTCATTGGGCGGTGTCGCCGACGGGTCATCGGGCGCGGGCTCGGGATAGCTGAAGCTGACCAGGACGCTGGGCGCCCGGACCGTGGGCAGGCCCGGCGTGAGCTCGACGAGATCGGCGTAGCCCACGGCGCAACCCTGCCATTCGCCGCCGCCGTCGACCTCCAGGCCGGGGTTGTCGAACAGGTCGTCGCGCGGCTTCCAGCCCTCGATCTCCCCGAAGCTGCCGGTCTCCACCAGCTGCGGCCATTGGCCGGAGACGGTCCAGCCGGTCGGGCCCGGGACCAGATAGGCCACGCCGAGGAACCCCGAATTCACATGGGCCGCGGAGACCACGTCGCCCCGCGCGATCAGGGCCATCCCGCCCGGGATCGGGATCAGGGCCTGGGGCGTATAGCGGACCTTGGTCGGTTCGTGCTGCCAGGTGACGGTCTTGACCGCCGAGCCGTGGGCGCCGAAGGCGAGGGCGAAGGCGTCGTCGAGGGTCGGCGTGGCCGGAAGGGCGGCGGCCGTGGCGCCCGGCGTCGCCGCGCTCATCGCCGCCGCGGTATTGGCCGAAGGACCGCTGGGCGGCGACCGCGACCAGAGCATCCAGACGACAGCGCCCACCGCCACGGCGGCGATGGCGGCGCTGACGCCCAGCACGACCGCGGCAAGGCTCGGCGTCCGCTGAGGGGCCGGCTTGGCCTCACCTTCGGCTTCCGCGTCGGCCGCGGCGGGCGCCGTCTCTGGCGCTTCCGACGCCGGCGGGGCTGGCTCGGAGAGCAGCGCCGCCTTCTGGGCGTCGAACTCTTCGCGGGTCAGCAGGCCCTTCTCATAGAGGGCCGCCAGGCGCTCCAGGGCGTCGAGGCGGGGTTGCTGATCGTCGCTCATGACGCCATCCCCGCCTCGCCGCGCTCCGTTAGGACTTGGGCGCCGTGGTGATCGTTTTCAGATAGGCGATCAGGTCGACGCGGTCCTTGGCGTCGGACATGCCGATGTAGGTCATCTTGGTTCCTGGAACCAAGGCGGAGGGCTTGGTGATCCAGGCGTTGATCTTGTCGGCGTCCCAGGTGATCCCCGAGGCCTTCATGGCGTCGGAATAGGCGAAGCCTTCCTTGGTCCCCGCCTTGCGGCCGAAGACGCCGAACAGGTTCGGCCCGGTCATGTCGCCGCCGCCCTGGATGGCCGTGTGGCAGGACTTGCAGAGGGCGAACTTGGCCTGGCCGTTGTCGAGGTCGGCGGACTGGTATGCGGCCGGCAACTCGGCCAGGGCCGCCTTCTTTTGGGCGTCTGTCAGGGCCGGCGCCGCCGCGGGCGCCGAAGCCGGCTCGGCCGGTGTCGGGGGCTGGTCCGATCCGGAAGCGGCCGGAGCGGGCTTGCCGCAGGCCGCCAGGAGCAAGGCCGAGCCGAACAGAACCACCAGAGAAGCCGAGACGCGCATATTCGTTCACCCTCCAAATCTAGCTGGCGGACACATACTCCACATGCCCCAGCATGCAATCACCGGCCCTACTCAATCGGTCGCCCACGCAGGGATTTCACCGTCGATCGCCGAGCCTTGCCTTCCAGCCGCTTCTCGCGCGCCGCGCGCGAGGGCTTGGTGGGCTTGCGCTTGACCGGGGCCGGTTCCGCCTTGCGGATCAGCTCGGCCAGCCGCTCGATGGCGTCGGCCTTGTTGCGCTGTTGGTCGCGGAACCGGACAGCGGTGATGACGATGACCCCGTCCTGCGTCAGACGCGCGCCGGCGAGCCGCTGAAGGCGCACGCTGACATCGTTGGGCAGCGAGGGCGACCGGCGCGCGTCGAAGCGCATCTGCACCGCCGAAGACACCTTGTTGACGTTCTGGCCGCCCGGCCCGGACGCGCGGATGAAGCTGAACTCCAGTTCGTCGTCGGCCAGGCTGATCGTGGGGGTGATCTCGATCACCGTCGCCCCCGCATGGCCTTGTTCACGGCCTCGTCGAGGGCCTGCAGGAAGCGGGATCGGTCGTTGCGGTCGAAGGGGCGGGGGCCGCCGGTGATCTCGCCGGTGGAACGGATCTGCTCCATCAGGGCGCGTTGGGCGATGGCCGAGCCGATGCTGTCATGGGTGAAGGGACGGCCGTTGGCGCCCAGGGCGGCCCCGCCGGCCTGCAGGGTCCGTTCGGCCAGGGGAATGTCGTTGGTGACGACGATGTCGCCCGGCTGCACCCGCTCGGCGATCCAGTCGTCGGCCACGTCCGGCCCGGCGTCGACGATCACCCGCTCGATCCTGGGGTGGGCGGGAACCTGCATGAAGGCGTTGGAGACGACCCAGGTCTTCAGGCCATAGCGCTGCGCGACCTTGTAGGTCTCGTCCTTTACGGGGCAGGCGTCGGCGTCGATGAAGATTTCGATGGCGCGGGTCATGGGTCCTCGCCGAAGGTGTGATGCGATCCGGCGAAAAAGAGAAGGGGAGGGCGCGATGACGCCGACGGAATACCTGGCCCAGGACATGGTCGGCCTGGCCGAGCTGATCCGCCGCCGCGAGGTGAGCGCCGCCGAGGTGCTGGACGCCGCCCTGGCCCGGACCGCCGAGACCAATCCGAAGGTCAACGCCGTCATCCGCCTGCTGGAGGGAGAAGCCCGGGCGGCCATCGCGGCCGGCCTGCCCGAGGGTCCGCTGACCGGCGCACCCTATCTGATCAAGGACCTGGGCGCGCAGATGAAGGGCGTACCCACCACCTCGGGCTCGCGGCTCTTCAAGGACAATGTGCCCGCCGAGGACAACGCCATCGTGGCCGCCTACAGGCGCGCGGGGCTGGTGCTGTTCGGCAAGACGAACACCCCGGAACTGGGCCTGGAGCCGGTCACCGAGCCGGAGATGTTCGGGCCGAGCCGCAACCCGTGGGACCTGGATCGCACGCCGGGCGGCTCGTCCGGCGGGGCCTCCGCGGCGGTGGCGGCCGGCATGGTCCCCGCCGCCCACGCCAGCGACGGCGGAGGGTCGATCCGCACCCCGGCCTCGTGCTGCGGCCTCTTCGGACTGAAGCCCAGCAAGGGCCGGGTCTCCTTCGCGCCCGCCAACGAAGGCTGGGGCGGCTTCTCGATCCAGCATGCGGTGACGCGCACGGTGCGTGACAGCGCGGCCCTGCTCGACGTGGTCTGCCAGCCGCAACCCGGCGATCCCTACTGGCTGGAACCGCCCGCGACGCCTTTCGCCCAGGAGGTCGGGCGCGATCCCGGCCGCTTGCGGATCGGCTTCTTCACCGCCGCCATTAACACCGGCGAAGCGATCGATCCGGAGTGCGCCGAGGCTGTGCGTTCCGCCGCCAGATTGTGCGAGGGGCTGGGCCATCAGGTCGAGGAGGCGCGCCTGCCGGGCGACATCGCCTCCGCCGCGGCGGCCGCCGGCCAGATCATCGCCGCCAGCATCGCCGCCGTGATTTCCGCCGAGGAGGCGCGCCGCGGCCGTCCGGTCGAACCCGGCGAGATCGACATCGTCACCCAGGCGATGCTGGCGCGAGGACGTGGGATCAGCGGATCGGACTTCGTGCGCGCCCTCCAGGCCGCCCACGCCTATGGGCGGGCCGTGGCGACCTTCCATGATCGCTTCGACGTCTTCATGTGCTCGACCCTGGGCTCACCCGCGATCAAGGTGGGCGCTCTGCGCGGCGAGCCGCTGGACCTGCAGGGCTATGGCCCGCGCTTGTTCGCCTTCATGCCCAACACCCAGGCGTTCAACGTGACCGGCCAGCCGGCCATGACCGTGCCCCTGGCCTGGAGTACGTCGGGCCTGCCCATCGGCGTGCAGTTCGTGGCGCGCGCGGCGGACGAGGCGACCTTGCTGCGCCTGGCGGCGCAGCTGGAGCAGGCTCAGCCCTGGGCGCACCGGCGGCCGGCCGGCTTCCAGTAAGTCGCGAAGCTAGGGCGCGTCCTCGCCACGGATCAGGGCGCCGGCCAGTTCGGCGGTCTCGGTCACCGCTTTTCGCGCGATCGAGGAGGCGTGGGTCATGTTGGCCCAGCCATGGGGCAGCAGCGGGAACTCGCGCGTCACCAGCCGCGTGCCCATGGCGGCGATCTTTTCGCCATAGCGTTTGGCGTCCGGCCGGACCGGGTCCAGCTGTCCACCGGTGACGATCAGGGTCGGCGGCGGCCTCGGCATGTCCTGGTCGAGCAGGGAGGGGGCGAAGAGGTCGCCCTCGTGCAGCTGGCTTCGAATGTAGGCGACGGCCGCGCGCCCGACGATGCGGGAATCCTGGAACACCGTCGTCGACCAGATGGCGTCGTCGATGTGCATCAGGGGGTAGACCAGGATCTGGGATCCCACCGTTCCGGGCCGCTCGGTGTTGAGCGACGCCGTGACGGCTATGGCGAGGTAGGCGCCGGCGGAGTCGCCGCTGAGCGCCAGGCCGTCGGGCCGCACGCCGAGGCTGGCCGCATGGTCGATCACCCAGCGCACGGCGGCCATGGCGTCGTCGAGCTGGGCCGGAAACTTGGCCTCCGGCGCCAGGCGATAGGTGACCGCGATCACCGTGACCTTGGCGCCCGCGGCAAGGCGGCGGCAGAAGGCGTCGTTGGTGTCCAGGTCGCCGATCACGAAGCCGCCGCCGTGAATGAACACCAGGGCGGGACCGCCGTCCGCGGCGTCCAGCGGTCGATAGAGCCGGCCCGCCAAGGGACCGGCCGCCCCGTCAACGGTCAGCTCTCGCACGTCCGCCAGGGGCGGGCAGCGTTTGTCGCGGCCGGCGATCGCGGCCCGGATGGCGGCGCGGGTCTGGGCAAGGCCCAGGCGATGGACCTCGTCGGCCTTCTGGGTGACGGCGGCCTTGAGGTCCATTTCAGAGATCCGTGGCAGCCTTGCGCGCGCTTGGCTTCACGCTCGCCGCCGACTTGGGCTTGGCCTGAGCCTTGGCCGGCGCGCCGGCCGCCGCCTTGGCGGCCTTTGGGGGCGCGGCCGCCGGGGTCTTGGGCGCGCTCTGCACGGCCTTGGCCGAAGGCTTCTCCACAAGCTTTCCCTTGGGCTTTGTCGCCGCCGCGGCCTTCGCCGCATTGACCGGTGCCGGCTTGGGGGACGTGGTCTTGGAATCGGCACCCTTGGAGGACACTGGCTTGGGTGAGGGGGTCTGGACGGCCTTCGCCGACGCGGCAGGCTTGGCTGGCCCAGCATCCCGCGCTCCGGCGACGGCCTTCGAGGCCTTGGCCGTGGGCTTCGCCGCAGCCGGAAGGGTGAGGTCGAGCAGCGGCAGGCTCGTCTCGACGTAGGCTTCCAGGCTGTGGGCCTTGCGCCAGGCTTCCGTGCTGGCGACGGCGTTCAGCTGCAGGGTGGGCAGGCGTTCGAGCGCGGCGTAGACGGCGGCGATCACCGCGTCGGACCCGGCCTCGTGGAAGATCGCCCCCGCCGACCACCCCTCGGTCAGGCGGTCAGCCATCCAGGTATCCCCTGGGGTCACCACCGGCACTCCCACCGCCGCGGCGTCGGCGAAAATGCCGGAGGGCATCAGGGCGTAGGCCGCCGCCTCGTATGGCTGAACCAGCAGGTCGGTCTCGGCCAGCCTCTGGAAATAGGCTTCGGTGCTGAGGCCGCCGATATGCAGATCGATCTCGGCGTTGGTGGGCACGCCCGCCGCCGCCGAGGCGATCTCATCCGCCCTCGCCCTGGTCGTGACCTGGGCGAACACCCTGGCCGTCGGTGCGATGCGGCAGATGCGGGCGATCAGGTCGGCCATCTGTGAACCGCCCTTCTGAGGGCGATCGGGGCCCAGGAAGGCGATGCGCACCCGCCCGTCTGGGTTCGCCGCCGGCTGGGGCGCCGGGTCGGGGTAGTACTGGTGGAGGGGCGCCGGATGGCAATCCATCTGGGCCAGTTCCGAAACCAGGCGGCAGAGCCGCGGCTCGACCGCCGTCAACGCGACCTGGCCCGGATGAGCGAGCGCCCTCAACCGGCGCGTGGCGAAGCGGAAGTAGCTGAAATCCCCGTTGACGAGGTCGCGGCCCGCGTCCGCCGTCCAGCCCGGTTCGGGCCGGACGAAATTGAGGAGCATCCTTGGCCGGCGCTCTGGCTTGACGCCTGCCAGCCAGGCGGCGATCCCGTCGACCAGGGCCGCGTCGACCCAGGGGAAGACGAGCAGGTCCGGCGGGGTTTCCTCGCTGGCCCAGGCGGCCTCACAGGCCGCCTTCATACACTCGCCGCGCAGCGTGAAATCGGTCAGGGCGAGCACATCGGCAGGCTGCGGCGCCAGCCGTTCGGCGGCCGACATATAGCGCCCGGCGATCTCATCGGTGAGGCCGAAGACCGGCTCCACCCCCAGTTCCTTGACGACGTTGGGATCGCAGTCGCGATGACCGAACAGGCGAAGCGTGATCCCCCGCGCCTGGCAAAGGCGTCGCCAGGCCTGGCTCTCGGTGTAGACGTGGCCCGCCGCGGCGACCAGTTCGGGGTGGATGACGAAAAGCTTCTTCAACACGGTCATCGCGGCAGGTCGGCCCCTGGTTGTTTCGGTCGCCGCAAACTCCGGCGCCGCGCGTCGCCTGTCGAGTGAAATACCGGCAAGGCTGCGACGCCGGCGACCATTTACGGCGGCGCTACTTTCAGGGGATTATGATCCGACGAGGGATTGTTCAGGGGACTTAGGCGTCGCGGGACGCCATCGCAGCGGGCCAGCCCCCCGCCGGGCGATGGGCGCGCCGGTCCATGGGGTGAGGAAGAGTAGTTCGTGTCTTCAGTTGAAGCGTCACCGGTCGAGGCCCTGGTCAATGTCGCGGTGCGTGAAGGGGAGGTCCTCGTCATGGGCCTGACCCGCGAACCCTTGACGCTGAGCGCCCAGACCGCCGAACGCCTGGCCCAACGCCTGATGGACGCCGTGGCCGTGGCCAAGGGCCAACATCCCGGGCGCGCCCTGGGCTAGCGGCCGTTCGTCAGACGGCCATCGGCCCGACCCTCACGGGGCGGCGCCCAGCAACTCCAACGTCCTCTGATCGGCATGGCCGTCAAAGAACCGGTCCAGCGCCTGACGAAACACGGCCTCGCGCGGCGCGATCGCGGCGAACAGCGTGACGCAGGATCGGAACTTCAGGTCGTCGGGCGATCCGAAGATGTCGTGAGCCGACTTTCCCGGGATGGCGGTGACCAGCGCCGTCAGTTCGCACAGGCGCGGGCCCAGGACGGGATGGGCGAGATAGGCCTCGGCCTCGCGCCGGCCCCGAATAGCGTAGCCCTGGGCCATGATGCTGGAGCCGAGACCGGCGATCTGGGGGAAGACGTACCACATCCAATGGCTGGTCTTTCGGCCGGCCGACAGTTGGGCGCGAACCTCGTCGATGACATCGTCCTGAGCCTCGACGAAGCGCACCAGTTCGAAGGGGTCGGAGGGGGTCGGCGCCATCGCCTCACCCGGTCCGGCGGCCAAAACGCGAATAGAGCTCGGCGATGACCCCGATTGCCCGGTCGGCCTCGGCGCGGTCGGGAACCTCGTGATCGTCGTTGTAGCCCTTCATGTCGCCGCCCTCGAGCGCCTGGACCACCATGCCGTCGCGCCGAGGCAGGACGTTCACGTCGCGATAGAAGACGCCGTAGGTCACTTCGGGCTGGGGGATCAGCCACTGGATCTGGCCGCGCACGGGGACGATGCTCTCGTCCTTCCAGAGCGCGCGGGCGCCGTATCCGGTGCAGTTGATGACTACCTTTTCCTTCAGCTGCGAGAGTTCCGACGGATCGTGGAATTCGCGCCGCTCGATGCGGCCGCCGGCCGTCAGGAAGTCGGTGATCAGGGTGTGGCCGTAGTCGGCGATGTTGAACATCAGCGTCGTGCTGCGCGACACGTGAGCGACGGGGAATGGGGTCGACCCGGCCGGCAGCGGCTCGATGCGCGGCGTCAGATCGCGGATGCGCTGGTGGTATGAGGCGAACCCCAGCGGGTCGGCCGGTTCCGGGCCCTCGGGGCCGTCGTCGGCCAGGTTGTAGCGGTCGACCCATTCGACGGGCGCGCCGGGCAGGCCCAGGAACCGCCGATAGGTCTTGAACGAGGTGCGGGCCATCTCTTCCCAGAGCTCGCCGAACTTCGGACCGGCCGCGTCGGTCAGGGCGATGCGGCTGTCGGGCGTCCAGCTGCCGGTGGCCCGGGCCGAGCGCGTGTCCGGCAACAGGTCCTTGGCGTAGATGGTCACCTGCGCGCCGGCCTGCTGGGCCAGCGTCGCCGCGGTCAGGCCCAAGGCGCCGCAGCCGACCACGGCGATCGACTTCGGGCCGGAGGCCATGGCCTTGCGGACCGCCAGGGTCCCCGAACCCCATGAGAGCGACCAGCCGGAGCCGCCGTGGCCGTAGTTGTGCACGACCAGGGTGTCGCCGATGGTCTCGGTGTCGAGCCTGGGTCCCGCGGCGCGGAACGGGCGCAGGCAGACGGTGATGTCGAACAGGCGGTCAGCCCTGGCGCGAATGGGCGCCAGCACCGGCACGAACGGCGGCCCAGCGCCCGACGACGGCGACAGGCCCGCGAGGGGACGGGCGGCCGGGGCGGTGGCGCATCCGGCGAGGCCAAGGGCGCCGAGGCCGCTCAGGCCGCCGGCCGCGCCGAGCAGCCGCCGGCGGTCGAAGGTCGGCGCCCTGGCCATGCGGCCCTCCGGCTCAGGCCATGGCCGCCTGACGGGGGAACATGGCCTCAAGGCGCTTGTGCACGATGCCCTCGGCCTCGGCCACGATGCGCTCGATCAGGACCTTGCAGGTCGGCACGTCGTGGATCAGGCCGGCGACCATGCCGCACGACCAGGCGCCCGCGTCCATGTCGCCCTCGACCATGATCTTCGGGTAGACGCCGGCCACTTCGCCGATGATGTCCTCGAACTTCAGCTTGTCGCCCAGGGCCTTTTCCTTGGCGATGAGCTTTTCCACCCCGGCGTTGTTGAGCACGCGCTCGGTGTTGCGCAGCGAGCGCATGACCAGGCGGGTGTCGAGTTCGGAGGCGGCGACCAGGGCCTTCTTCACGTTCTCATGGATGGGCGCCTCGACGGTCGCCATGAAGCGCGTGCCCATGTTCATGCCCTCGGCGCCCAGCGCCAGGGCGGCGACCAGCGAGCGGCCGTCGGCCATGCCGCCGGACGCCACGAACGGGATCTTCAGCTCCTCGGCGGCGCGGGGCAGCAGGATGAAGTTCGGGATGTCGTCCTCGCCCGGGTGGCCGCCGCACTCGAAGCCGTCGACGCTGATGGCGTCGCAGCCGATGGACTCGGCCTTCAGCGAGTGGCGGACCGAGGTGCACTTGTGGATCACCTTGATGCCGGCTTCCTTCAGCGCGGGCATCCACTTGGCCGGGTTGTTGCCGGCGGTCTCGACGATCTTCACGCCGCCGTCGATGATCGCCTTCACGTAGCCGGGATAGTCCGGCGGGGTGACCGAAGGCAGGAA
>JAFEEA010000004.1 GCA_018241335.1 Pseudomonadota bacterium | reverse complement strand
GGCGGCGCGCTCGCGCTCGTCGAACCAGGCGCCGGCCTCCTCCCAGGCGGCGACCAGGGCCGTCTTCTCGTGCGGCACGCCCTGTTTGATCAGGTCGTGCGTGTGCATGTCGATGCAATAGGCGCAGCCGTTGATCACCGAGGCGCGCAGATAGACCAGGTTGATCAGGGTCTTGGGCAGGTCCGAACGGGTGACGTAGACGTGGACCGCGCCGAGGGCCTTCATCCCGTCTGCGGCGAGGGTCTGGGCGTCGGCTCTCTGGATCATGGCGGGGCTCCCGGCAGTGACGTGGACAACGCGGGGACGATCCCACGGCGGGCCGGGCCGGGTCTTGAAGGGGACGACGGCGACTTGGCGGAAACGCGCGTCGGCGGTCTAGGGCTGTCCGTCCAGGGCCGGGACGTCGGCCAGTTCGCAGACCCAGGCCAGGCGCCGGCGGGTCCAGATCTGGCGGCGGGGCGGCCCGAGATCCTCGCGCTGGTCGAGCGCGCCCAGGCGCAGGGAATAGCTCGGGGGATCGTGTTCGGCGCAGGCGTAGACCGGTCCGCCACAGTCGCCGCAGAAGGCGTGCACCCGCCGCGCCCCGCTGTCGGCGGTCTTGACGTAGCGGCGCGGCTCGCCCCGCAGCAGGCGAAAGCCTGCGGCCGGGGCGGGGATGTTGGCGCGGAAGGCCGAGCCGGTTAGCCGCTGACAGTCGCCGCAATGGCAGACGGCCACCGACCCTGGCTCGACCTCGGCCTCATAGGCGATGGCCCCGCAATGGCAGCGTCCCGTGACCTTCATAGTCGCCTCCCGTCTGCAGTCAGTGTGCAAGCCAGTTTGCGCCAGGGAAGCTGGATTCAGCCGATCAACGTCACGGCGCCGTCATTCCCGCAGGCGGACGCCGACGCGGACCGTGCGCGGAGGGCCATAGCTCAGGGTCCCGTCGGCCGCCGCCTGGGTGGGCACGGCGGCGTTGGTGACGTTGTCGGCCGCCATGTAGAGCTCGGCGTGGGGGCTGACCGTCCAGCGGGCCTGCACGGCGACGGTGGTCGCCGCAGCAAGGCGGCGGGTGTTGAGGTCGTCCTCGAAGCGGGCGCTCTCGTAGCGCAGGTCGGCGGTGAGGGTCAGCGACGGTGCGGGACGCCAGTCAGCGCCCGCGGTGAGGGTCAGGGCCGGCGCCTGCGCCGGGCGCTTGCCGGTGAGTTGGGGGGCGGCCCCGGCCCCGTTGACGCGGGCATGCGTCCAGGCGCCGGCGGCGTGCAGGCTGAGCGCGCCCGTGACCTGGCGGCGGGCCTCGCCCTCGAGGCCATAGGCGTCGATGCGGCCGGCGTTCTGTCGCTGGCGCAGGGTCCCGCCGGCCGGCACGAAGCCGGCGATGGGGAAGGTCCCCGGGCCGACTCCGATGGTGACGTTGGTCACCGGGTCGCGGAGCTGGTTGTAGAAGAGGATGAGCGACCAACCGCCGAGCCGCCCGTCCTGGCCGGCGGCGACTTCCACGCCATAGAGCCGCTCGGGCTTCAGGGCGGGGTTGGACTCGGTGATGTCGTTTCCGACCCGGAACGGGCGGTGCAGCTCGTTGAGCGTTGGCGGGCGGAACCCGGCATAGGCCGCCGCGCGCAGGTAGCCGCCCCGGTCGCCGAGGGCGCGGCGAACGCCGATCCGGCCGGTGGGCAGGACGCCATGGCGGTCGGGGCTGGGATCGTTCAGCGTCACCGCGCCGGTGGCGATGGATCGCTCGATCCGGTGGGCGTCGGTGGCGGCCCAATAGTCCAGCCGCCCGCCGGCGCTGAAGAGCCACGGGCCCTGGCGGTGGTCGAGCTCGACGTAGGCGCCGGCGACCAGGGTGTCGCCCCCCGTGACACGGGTCTTGGTGAAGGCCCCGGACAGGAAGCTGGCCCGTTCGTGGTCCTCGCCGGTGGCGGCGCGCAGGTCGGCGCCGACCTCCCAGTCGATGGGGCCGCCGGTTCCGCGCAGGGCGCCGTTCAGGCCCCAGCCGATGGCGGGGGTGTCGTACTGGTCGTTGGCCGGGGTGGTCGAGGTGCGGCCCGGCGCCACCGAGACCGAGGTGTTCCTGAGATTGCTGCCTCGCACCCAGCCCTGCAGCCGCCAGCCCAGGTTCTGGGCGGTGGGCTGGGCGACCACGGTGACGCTGGCGAACTGGCCGGAAGCGCGGGAATTGGCGCCGACGAGGCCGGCGCTTCGGCTCTCGGCGAAGGCCCCGGCGCGCACCGCGGCGACGGCGGGGCCGATATCGGCCTGGGCGCGGCCCGCGATCGTCCAGGCGTCGAGGGTCAGGGTGGTGTCGGCGGCGCCTCGGCCGGCGCGGACCGGGATCCAGCCGTCGTCGTGCTCGGCCGCGCCGGCGAAGGCGAGGTCGATGGGGCCGCCGAGTTCCGCCGACCCGGCCGCGCGGCGATAACCGAGCGAGCCCCCCGACAGGTCCAGCACCGCGCCGGGATCGCCGGCCCGCTCCTCCAGGCGCACGACCCCGGTGAGGGCGCCCGCGCCATAGGGTCCGGCGCCGGCCCCGCGCACGACGTTCACCGCCGCGATGTCCTCGGTGGGCAGGGCGGTCCAGATCACCCAGCCGCCGAAAGGATCGTTCTGCGGCACGCCGTCGAGGGTCACCAGGGCGCGGCCGGCGCCGGACGGGGCGAAGGCGCGCAGGGACAGGCCCTGGGTGGTCGGGTTGGCGCCGACGCTGGAGGTGCGGCGGAAGAGGGAAGCGGCCGGCACCTGGGCGAGGGCCTCGTCGAGACGCTCACGCGATCGAAGGGCCTGCGGCGCCAGGCGCACCACGGAATAGGCCGCCTCGCCGGGCGCGTCCGGCAGGCGCGCGGCGCGAACCACGACGGCCGCGACCGGGGCGTCCGGGGGCGGCGGCGTATCGACAGGCATTCGGCGGTCTCTCCCTCGGCGCGGACCTTAGGGGCGCGCGCCGGCCCACGCCAGTTGCGACGCCGCCGGAAGCGCGGCCAGGGGGCGTATAATGGCGGCGTGGGAGTTCGTCTCCCGGCTCTGGGGAGGGCGATCGCTTGAGCCTGCAGGATGCGGCCATCGCGGCCAACCGCTTCGGCCTGGGTGCGCGGCCCGGGGACCTGAAGGCCATCGCCGGCGATCCGCGCGGCTGGCTGAAGGCGCAGCTGACGCCGGAGAAGAGCCTGCCGGCTCCGCTGGCGGCCCTGCCGCCCACGGAAGATGACGTGACAGCCTTCCGCCGATGGCTCGCGGCCTCCGGCCTGGCGGAGAGCATCGGCGCCTATCGCGACGCCCTGAAGCCCGGCGCTCCGTATCCGGGCGCCGCGATGGGGGCGCCCGCGCCGCCGGCGACCGATCCGGAACCGACCGCCGCCGACCTCGCAAGCCCCCGGACCATCAAGGTCGGCGATCCGGATTTCTCGGTGGAGAAGTCGTTCATCGCCTGGTTCGGCCCCCGCTATGTGCAGGCGGTGAAGGCGCGGATCGATGTGGCGATCGACACCGAGCGGCCCTTCTTCGAGCGCCTTGTCCACTTCTGGGGCAACCACTTCACGGTCTCGTCGGCCAAGCCGGCCACCCAGGCCATGCCGCCGTCGTTCGAGCGTGACGTGGCCCGTCGCCACGCCATGGACAGCTTCGGCGCCATGCTGCGCGCCTCCTCGCAGCATCCGGCCATGCTGGTCTATCTGGACAATTACGTCTCGGTGGGGCCGAACTCGCTGCTGGTCCAGCACCCGATGCTGATGCCGGCGGCGTTCCGCCAGCAGCTGAAGGGGCTGAACGAGAACCTGGCCCGCGAGATCCTGGAACTGCACACCCTGGGCGTCCGCTCGGGCTACACCCAGGAGGATGTCACCAGCTTCGCCAAGGTGATCACCGGCTGGACGATCAAGGCCGAGGGCCATGCCGACGGCGAGACCGGCCTGTTCCACTTCGTGGGCGCCCTGCACGAGCCCGGACCCCAGACCATCATGGGCCAGGCCTACGGCCAGGAAGGCCTGGACCAGGGCGAGGCGGTGCTGCGGATGCTGGCTCACCACCCGGCCACGGCCCGCTTCGTCGCCACCAAGCTGGTTCGCCACTTCGTCGCCGACGATCCGCCGCCGCGGGCGGTGAACGCGGTGGCCGCGGCCTTCCGGGACACAGATGGGGACCTGAAATCGGTGAGCGCCGCCCTGGTCGACCTGCCCGAGGCCTGGGCGCCGGCGCCGGCCAAGGTCAAGCCGCCGGAGGACTACCTCGTCTCCGCGGTGCGCGGGCTGGGCGGGCCACGGCTGACCGGCGTGCAACTGACGGCCCTCTTCGCGCGGATGGGCCAGCGCCCCTATTACGCGCCCGGCCCCAACGGCTGGTCGGACCTCGGCGACGACTGGATCGGCCCCGACCCGGTGTGGAAGCGGCTGGAGTTCGCCTCCGCCGTCGGCCAGGGCATGGCCAACGCCGGGCTCAACCCCCTGGCGGTGGGCGAGGACATCCTGGGGCCGGGCCTGACCCCCGCAACCCGGGACGCCATCGCCAGGGCGGAGAGCCCGGCTCAGGGCCTGGCCCTGCTGATGGTCAGCCCAGAGTTCCAGAGGAGGTAGGCCGATGCCGGGACATCCGCTCGACCGCAGACGACTGATCGCCGGGGCTGGCCTGGCCGCGGGCGCGCTGGCCCTGCCGCGCCTGGCCTGGAGCGCCGCGCCGACCGACCGGCGGCTGGTGGTGGTGATCCTGCGCGGGGCCATGGACGGCCTGTCCGCCGCGCCCGCCTACGGCGACCCGGCCTTCGAAACGGCCCGCAACGGCCTGGCCATCCCCCGGCCGGGCCAGGACGGCGGGGCGCTGGAGCTGGATGGCTTCTTCGGCCTCAACCCGGCCCTGAAGGGGCTGGCGGGGCGCTATGCCGCCGGGGAGCTGGTGCTGGTCCACGCCGTCGCCTCGCCCTACCGCGACCGCTCGCACTTCGACGCCCAGAACCTGCTGGAGAACGGGTCGGACAAGCCCTACGGCCTGGCCGACGGCTGGCTGAACCGGGCCCTGGGCGGCCTGCCGCCGGCCAGCCGGGCGGGACGCCGGGACCTGGGCGTGGCGGTGGCGGCCGCCATGCCGCTTATGATGCGCGGGCCCTCGCCGGTCAGCTCCTGGTCGCCCTCGCTGCTGCCGTCCCCGGACGCGGGCCTGATCGCCAGGGCCCAGGCGCTGTTCGGCGCCACCGACCCCAAGCTGGCCGCCGCCCTGTCGGCCGCCAGCGACGCCCAGCGCGAGGCCCAGGGCATGGAACGCGGCCAGGACAACTTCCCGGCCCTGATGACCGCGGCGGCCCGGTTCCTGAGGGCGCCGGACGGCCCCTGCGCGGCGGTGGCGGAATCCACGGGCTGGGACACCCACGCCGGCCAGAAGGGCGACTTCGGGGCCCTGCAGCGCAACCTGCGCGGCCTCGACGCTGGCATCGACGCCCTGGCCGCGGGCCTTGGCGACGACGCGTGGTCGCGAACCGCCGTACTGGTGGTGACCGAGTTCGGGCGCACCGTGGCCATGAACGGCACCGCCGGCACCGACCACGGCACGGGGGGAGCGGCCTTCCTGGTGGGCGGGGCGGTGAAAGGCGGGCGGGTGCTGGCCGACTGGCCGGGGCTGAGGGCCGGCGACCTCTACGCGGGGCGGGACCTGAAGCCGACCGCCGATCTGCGATCCCTGTTCAAGGCCGCGCTGCGCGACCACATGGGCGTCGAGGAAGCGCGGCTGGAACGGGAGGTCTTCCCCGACAGTTCGAGCGCAAAGCCCATGGATGGTCTATTCCGCCAGACCTGAGGTAGGCTGTCGTTATCCCCCGGCCCGGCCCATGCGGCCGCGCCCTGCCTTGCGGAGACCATCCCTTCGTGCGTTTCAGATCGATCGGCGCGGCCCTGCTCGCGTTATGGGCCGCGACCGCAGCCGCCCAGCCGTCCGGCGAGACTTCCGCCGCTTCCCCCGCCGCCAAACCCCAGGGCCGCCCGTCGGGCATGGCCGTCTATCGGGTCTGCAAGGCGGACATGAAGCTCTATTGCCCGCACATGAGCGCGGGCAGCGCCAAGCAGAAGCAATGCATGAAGGAGAACTTCGAAAAGCTGGGGCCAGATTGCCAGGCGATCCTCAAGCGACTGGAACCCCAAGCCGCGAAATAGACATGACTTTCCCCGCCGCTGTCCCCCCAATCGGGGGTTGCGGCCAAGCTTCCGGCGCCACGACCGCGTCAGCACACGCTCAAAGCCGGGTTCTCGGAACCGTCTTCAACGTGTACAGGGGTCGCAGCCGGACAATTTCTCTTCGGCCCTATCGATATACGGATGCGCACTATGCCTAGCGGAAAAGTAAAGTGGTACAACGCCACCAAGGGGTTTGGCTTCATCGAGCCGGACGACGGTGGCTCTGATGTGTTCGTGCACGTTTCCGCTGTGGAACGCGCGGGTCTGTCCTCGCTCGAGGAAGGTCAACCGGTCAACTTCGAGCTCGAGCGCGATCGCCGTTCGGGCAAGACGTCCGCCGGCAATCTGGAAGTCACCGGCGAAGCGGCGCCCTCGGCGCGCAGCAGCGGTGGTGGTTTCGGCGGCGGCTATGGCGCGCCGCGCGCGCCGCGCCCGCCTCGCGGCCCGGCGCCGGGCGACCGGATGAGCTCCGGCTCGGGGTCTGGCACCGTGAAGTGGTTCAACACCACCAAGGGCTTTGGCTTCATTCAGCCGAACGACGGCGGCGGCGACGTCTTCGTCCACATCTCGGCGGTGGAGCAGGCCGGCCTGCGTGGCCTGAACGAAGGCCAGGCGGTCAGCTACGACCTGGAAGCGGATCGCCGCACCGGCAAGACCTCCGCGACCAACCTGCGGGTCGACTAGTCTAGGGCTCGACGGCCCCGGGCGTCAGCGCCTGGGGCCGCGGCTTTCTTCCGGTGAGTGACGCCCGCGAGGCGGCCCACCTGCAAGGCTGATCAAGTGGCCAGGCCCAGCCTCGCCGCAAACGCCTGTTGCATCAATCCTACTTCACCATCCCTACATCACCGCGCCGATCTGCCAGGGCACGAACTCCGCCCCGCCATAGCCCAGGGCCTCGCTCTTGCTCTGACGGCCCGAGGCGACCTCAAGCAGATAGTCCAATATTTCCTCGCCCTTGCTCTCGATCGACGCCTCGCCGGCAGCGATGGGGCCGCAGTCGATGTCGATGTCGTCGGACTGGCGGGCGTAGAGCTCGCTGTTCGAACTGAGCTTGATCGACGGCGACGGCTTGCAGCCGAAGGCCGAGCCTCGGCCGGTGGTGAAGGCGATCAGGGTCGCGCCCGAGGCCACCTGGCCGGTGGCCGAGCAGGGATCGAAGCCGGGGCTGTCCATGAACACCAGGCCGCGTTCGCGGATCGGCTCGGCGTACCCAATGACGTCGTTGAGCGGCGAGGCGCCGGACTTGGCCACCGCGCCCAGGGACTTTTCCAGGATGGTGGTCAGGCCGCCGGCCTTGTTGCCGGGCGAGGGGTTGTTGTCCATCTCCGCCCCGTGGAGACGGGTGTAGGCTTCCCACCAGTCCAGGCGCCGGCGCAGGCGGTCAGACACCTCGAGCGAACGGGCGCGGGCGTAAAGCAGGTGCTCGGCGCCGTAGATCTCCGGCGTTTCGGACAGGATCACCGTGCCGCCCAGGGCCACCAGCCGGTCGGAGGCGGCGCCCAGGGCCGGGTTCGAGGTCACGCCTGACCAGCCGTCCGAACCGCCGCACTGCAGCCCCAGCACCAGCTCGGAGGCCGGGATGGCCTCGCGCCGCGTGCGGTCCGCGACGGGCAGCAGATCCCTCAAGGCTTCCAACCCCTGTTCGATGGCCCGGCGGGTGCCGCCCGCCTCCTGGATGGTGAAGGCGCGGAACGCCTCGCCTTCACTGAGGCCGAAGTCGGCCTTGAGCCGGGCGATCTGGATCACCTCGCAGCCCAGGCCGACCAGCAGCACCGCGCCGAAGTTGGGGTTGGCGGCCGTGCCCCAGAGGGTGCGCCTCAGGATATCGAAGCCCTCGCCGGACGCGGCCATGCCGCAGCCGCTGGCGTGGGTGATGGGCACGACGCCATCGACGTGGGGGAACTGGTCCAGCAGGCCCGAACGCTCGGCCGCCTCGGCGATGTGGCGCGCCACGGTGCTTGAGCAGTTCACCGAGGTCAGGATGGCGACGTAGTTGCGCACGCCGGCCTTGCCGTTGGCGCGGCGGAAACCCTGGAAGCTTCGCGGCGCCTCGCGGCGGGACCAGGGAGCGGCGGCGGCGGCGTCCTGGCGCAGGCCCGAGACGGCCAGGTTGTGGCTGTGCACGTGGGCGCCGGCGGCGATGTCGGCGGTGGCGACGCCGATGACCTGGCCATACTTGAGCACCGGTTGGCCGGCCGGGATGGGACAGAGCGCCACCTTGTGGCCGTTCTGGATCGGCTCGGCGGCGGCGATCTCCTCCTGGCCGACAGCCTCGCCCGGGGCAATCCGCCGAAGGGCGATGGCGACGTTGTCGGCGCCGTTCAGGCGCAGCGCGTTCGGGCGGGTCATGGCGAGAGTCATTGGAATGTCAGAATAGGCCAATTGAGGACAAAATTCCAGGGTGACGCGCCCCGATCATCATCGCTAACATGCCAGTCAAAGAGCGATGGGAGGTGGCGATGGGCGGCTTCAACGGACTGGGCATGCACCTGGGCAATCTGGCGCGGCTGTCGTCCGCCCAGACGCGCTCGATCAGCCCCGAGAACTTCAGCGGCGAGAAGGGCGCCGGCGGCATGTCGGTGGATGGGCCGGCGGCCAATGCGGCGCGCGGCCTGGGGCAGGGCTGGAAGGTGTCGCCCTATGTGATCATCCAGCCCGGCGAAACCTTCGACCTGGCCGACATCGAAGGCTCGGGCGCGATCCAGCAGATCTGGATGACCCTGGCGCGGGGCAAGTGGCGCCATTCCATCCTGCGCGCCTACTGGGACGACCAGGACCAGCCGTCGATCGAATGCCCGACCGGGGACTTCTTCGCCAACGGCTGGGAGAAGTTCGCCCAGGTCAGCTCCCTGGCGGTGTGCGTGAACCCTGGGCGGGGCTTCAACTGCTATTGGGAGATGCCGTTCAGGAAGCGCGCGCGGCTGACCATGACCAACCTCAGCGCCGAGCCGCTGACCGTCTACTACCAGATCAACTACACCCTGACCGATGTCCCTGAGGACGTGGCCTATTTCCACGCCCAGTTCCGGCGGACCAACCCGCTGCCCTACAAGCAGGACTATGTGATCCTGGACGGGGTCAAGGGGCGCGGCCAATACGTCGGGACCTACATGGCCTGGGGCGTCAACAACGCCGGCTGGTGGGGCGAGGGCGAGATCAAGTTCTTCATGGACGGCGACGACGCCTTCCCGACCATCTGCGGCACGGGGACGGAGGACTATTTCTGCGGCGCCTACGACTTCGACGTGGGCGTGGTCGAGCGCGACGTGAAGAGCGCCTATGTGGAATTCACCACCCCCTACGCTGGCCTGCCCCAGGTGATCCGGCCCGACGGGGTCTACGCCTCGCAGCAGCGGTTCGGCATGTATCGCTGGCACATCATGGACCCGGTGCGCTTCGAGCGGGACCTGCGCATCACCATCCAGGCCCTGGGCTGGCGCACCGACCGCGACCGCCGCTACCTGCCGCTGCAGGACGATATCGCCAGCGTCGCCTACTGGTACCAGACCCTGCCCACGGAGCCGTTCCCGGCCCTGCCGGACAAGGACTATCTGGAGGTCATCTAGTGGCTGGTGCGGCGCGCGACGTCTCCAAGGCCGAGCGGGTCTACGCCATCCTGCGGCGGCGCATCCGCGAGCTGGCCCTGCCGCCGGGCGCGCCGCTGCGCAAGGAGGAGATCGCCGCCGAACTGGGCGTCTCCCGTGCGCCGGTCAGCGAGGCCCTGGCCCGCCTGGCCGAGGAGGGGCTGGCCGAGATCTTCCCCCAGCATGGCAGCTTCGTCGCCCCGATCAGGCCGGAGGCGGTGCGCGAGAGCCTGTTCATCCGCAGCGCTCTGGAGATCGAGGCCATGCGGCGCCTGGCGCCGACCGCCGACGCGGACCTGGCGGCGCGTCTGGACGAGAACCTGGCCGGCCAGGCGGCCGCCCTGGACGCCGGCGACCTGGCCCGCTTCCACGATCTGGACGAGGCCCTGCACGCCCTGCTGTTCGCCTCCGCGGGCACGTCGCGCGCGCTGCGCATTCTGGACGCCGCCCGCGCGCCGCTGGACCGGTTGCGCCGTCTGGCCCTGCCCGAGCCCGGCCGGCCCCAGGCGACCCTGGCCGAGCACCGGCGCCTGGCCGACGCGGTGAAGTCCGGCGACGCTGAGCTGGCCGGCGCGGCGATGCGGGTGCACCTGGCCAATGTCGCCCGGTCCATCGAGGCGGAGCTCGCCAAGCTGGAGGCGGCGGGCTGATGCGATCGTGACTGATCCTTAATCCGCTTGGGACTGGCGCGGCCCGGCGAGCGCCCCTATGCAGTTGGGCAAGGGGAGGCGGCCGAGGCAATCGGACCGTGAAGACAATGGCGAACGTAGACGACATCATCGCACCGATCGGCCCGCACGGCGACAACCACACGGCGCGGGCCCAGAAGCTGGGGATCGGCACCCTGGCGGTCTATGGCTCGGGCATGCTGGTGCAGGACACGCTGGGGCTGGGCCTCGGGTCGCTGCTGCTGTTCTACCTGACCATCCTTTGCGGCATGTCCGGTTCGGCCGCCGGCCTGGCCCTGGGGGCCGCCCTGGTGGTGGATTCCTTCATCGACCCCCTGGTGGGCTCGATCTCGGACAACAGCCGTTCGCGCCATGGGCGCCGGCACCCGTTCATGATCCTCAGCGCCATCCCCATCGCGGTGGGATTTGGCCTGCTGTTCTCGATCCCGACCCAACTCACCGGCTGGGGCCTCTTCGCCTTCGCCATGGTCATGCTGATGACGGTGCGGGTCGGCCTGTCGTTCTTCCAGGTGCCCTACATCGCCCTGGGCGCGGAACTCTCCGACGACTATGCCGAGCGCTCCACCATCGTGGCGGCGCGGGTGCTGTTCACGGTGGTCGCCGGCCTGGCCGCCGCCATCCTGGCCTATGGCCTGTTCCTGAAGGGCCACAACGGCCAACTCAACCGGGCGGCCTATTCGCCCTATGCCTGGACCTGCGGCGGCCTGGTGCTGGTCGGCGCGGCGGTGTCGAGCTTCGGCACCCTGAACATGCGCCACCGGCTGCATGCGGCCCCGGAGGACACCAGCGGCGGCCTGGCCCGTGTCCTGGCCGAGGTGATCGAAGTCTTCAAGAACCGCTCGTTCTGCATCCTGTTCAGCTCGTGCCTGATCCTGTTCATCGGCCTGGGGGTCGGCGGCCAGCTGGGCCAGCACGCCAACACCTTCTTCTGGAAGCTGCAGCCGCCGCAGATCCTGGTCATCACCCTGGTGGTTTCGGTCGGCTACTTCGCCGGCGTCTTCATCGCGGCCTATCTGTCGCGCGTCTGGGAAAAGCGGTCGGTCGCGGTCCTCGGCATCAGCCTGATCGGCGTCAGCCAGTTCGGGCCGGTGTCCCTGAAACTGGCCGGCCTGATCCCGGCCGGCGCCGAAGTGCCGACCCTGATGGTGGGGGGCATCTGCGCCGGCATCGGCGCGGCCAGCGCCCTGATCGGCTTCCAGTCGATGATGGCCGACGCGGCCGACGAGCACGAGCACCTGTTCGGCGCCCGCCGCGAAGGCCTCTACTTCGCCGGCATCAGTTTCTCGGCCAAGGCGTCCAGCGGCATCGGGGCGATCATCGCCGGCCTGATCCTCGACATCATCGCCTTCCCGCATGGCCTGCAGGCGCACGGCGCGCCCCAGGTGACGATTCCGATGGAGACGATCCAGAAGCTGGCGCTCTCGCACGGCCCGGGCGCGGCGATCATCACCGCGGTCTCGGTGGCGATCCTGACCCTCTATCGGCGCGGCAAGGCCGAGCACGAGGAAGTCCGCGCCGCCCTGGTGGCCAAGCGCGAGAAGGCCGCCTGACGCAGCGGGGCGTTGCCGGCGGCCGGTTTGACAAGCCCGCCCCGAGCGGCCTCTGATCGGCTCATGCTTCGGACCCGACCGTGACCGCCGAGACCCACGACCCCGTCGGGCCGCTGCAGACCGCGCTGGCCCACACCGTGCGCCTGCTGGCCGCCGACCCGGCCCTGGCCGAGGCCCAGGCGCGGGAGATCCTGAAGGCCGCGCCCGGCCATCCGGAGGCGATCCTGCTGCTGGCGCGCGCGCGGCGTGCGCAGGGCGACGTCGCCGGCGGCCTGGCGCTGCTGGAGCCGTTGGCGGCGAGCCAGCCGCGCGCCTCCGTCGTGCACATGGACCTGGGGGCGACGTTGGGTCGCCTCGGCCGCACCGGCGAGGCCATCGCGGCGCTGGAGCGGGCGGTGGCGCTGAAGCCGGACCTCGCCGACGCCTGGCGCATGCTGGCCGAGCAGAGGGCGGTGGCGGGCGACGACGCCGGCGCCGAGGCGGCCACGGCGCGGCAGATCGAGGCGTCCGTCGAGGACCCGGACCTGCGGGCGGCGGCGACGGCCCTGGTGGACGGACGGCTGGCGGTGTCCGAGCGCGGCCTGCGCGACTTCCTGAAGCGCCATCCCACCGACGTGACGGCGCTGCGCATGCTGGCCGAGATCGGGGCGCGGCTGGGGCGCTACGAGGACGCGCAGGCGCTTCTGGCCCGGGCGGTGGCGCTGGCGCCGGGCTTCGACGCGGCCCGCTACAATCTGGCCAGCGTGCTCTATCGCGCCAACCGGGCGGTGGAGGCCCTGGCCGAGACGGACCGGCTGCTGGCCCGCGACCCAGGTAACCCGGCCTATCGGGGGCTGCGCGCCGCCGCCCTGACCAATGTCGGCGACTACGAGGACTCCATCGCCTGCTACCGCTCTGTGCTGGCCGATTATCCGCGCCAGCCCAAGGGGTGGATGAGCCTGGGCCACGCCTTGAAGACAGTGGGCCGTCAAGCCGAGGCGATCGACGCCTACCGCCGCAGTATCGAGCAACTGCCCAGCCTGGGTGAGGCCTACTGGAGCCTGGCCAACCTCAAGACGGTGCGCTTCGAGGCGGCCGACCTGGACGCCATGCGCGCGCAACTGGCGCGGGACGACCTCGCCGAGGAGGATCGCTTTCACCTGCACTACGCCCTGGGCAAGGCGCTGGAGGACGCGGGCGACTATGAGGCGTCATTCCGTCACTACGCAGATGGCGCGGCCCTCCGCCGTCACGCTCTGCACTACGACGCCGACGAGACGACGCGGGCCGTGCGCCGGGCCAAGGCGTTCTTCACGCCCTCGCTCTTCGCCGAACGCGCCGGGACGGGCTGCCCCGCCCCGGACCCGATCTTTGTGGTCGGCCTGCCGCGCGCCGGCTCGACCCTGGTCGAACAAATCCTCGCCAGCCACTCGGCGGTGGAGGGGACCATGGAACTGCCCGACATCATCGCCATGGCGCGCCGCCTAGGCGGACGCCGCGTTCAGGGCGACGAGACAGCCTATCCGGAGATCCTGGCCGACCTGGACGGGGAAGCGCTGCGGGCGCTCGGCGAAGAGTTCCTGGAGCGCACGCGCGTGCAACGGAAGCTGGGTCGACCCTTCTTCATCGACAAGATGCCGAACAATTTCGCCCACGTCGGCTTCATTCACTTGATCCTGCCGAACGCGCGGATCATCGACGCCCGCCGTCACCCGTTGGGCTGTTGCTTTTCCGGCTTCAAGCAGCACTTCGCCCGCGGCCAGGCCTTTACCTACGACCTGGAGGACGTTGGCCGCTACTATGCGGACTATGTCGAGCTGATGGCGCACTGGGACGCGGTCCTGCCGGGGCGGGTGCACCGGGTCTTCTATGAAGCCATGGTGGCCGATCCTGAGACCGAGGTCCGCCGGCTGCTGGACTATTGCGGCCTGCCCTTCGAGGACGCCTGCCTGCGCTTCTATGAGAACGACCGCGCCGTGCGCACCGCCAGTTCCGAGCAGGTCCGCCGGCCGATCTTCACCGAGGGGCTGGACCAGTGGCGCAACTACGAGCCCTGGCTCGGTCCGCTGAAGGCGGCCCTGGGACCGGTGCTGGAAGCCTATCCGGCGGTCCCGGCGTTTCCGGCCTGAAACGCGACCCGTGGCGCCGGCGCCGCGCCCTGTGACGAAAATGCGATAACGCCATGACCCGAGCTTGACAGTCATCGGCGATGCAAGGGCACAGTCCCGCCGCAAATCAACACGCGTTGGGGTGGAACATGCGCGTCAAGGGGCCGGGGTCGGCGAAGTCGTCCCTCTATTGGTTGTCCGCGAGTCTCCTGGGATCGACGGTCCTGGCCAGCGGGTCGATGGCGTTCGCCGCCGACGCGGCCGCCGGCGGCGGCACCGCCGTGGGCGAGCTGATCGTCACCGCCCAGAAGCGCGAGGAGAATATCCAGAACGTCCCGGCCAGCGTCCAGGCCCTGGGCACCGCCAAGCTGACCCAGCTGCACGTCCAGAACTTCAACGACTACATCAAGTATCTGCCCAGCGTGTCGTACCAGTCGACTGGCCCGGGCTATTCGAACGTCTACATGCGCGGCGTCGCGGCCGACAACCAGAGCAACCACTCCGGCTCCCTGCCCAGCGTCGGCACCTATCTGGACGAACAGCCGATCACCACGGTGGGCGGCGCCCTGGACATCCACGTCTATGATATCGCCCGGGTGGAGAGCCTGTCGGGCCCGCAGGGCACGCTCTACGGCGCCAGCTCGGAAGCCGGCACCATCCGCATCATCACCAACAAGCCCGAGTTCGGCGTCTTCAAGGGCGCGATGGACGCGGAGGTGAACGGTGTCGACCACGGCGGCACGGGCTACAGCGCCGAGGGCTTCGTCAACATCCCCGTGGCCGAGCATGCCGCCATCCGACTGGTGGCCTGGGGCGAGCACGACGCCGGCTACATCGACAACGTGCCGGGCACGCGGACCTTCTCCACCGGCATCACGGTCAATAACAGCGCATTCGTCCGCAACAACTACAACACGGCCGACATCTACGGCGGGCGGGCCGAGCTGAAGGTCGACCTGAACGAGAACTGGACGATCCTGCCGACGCTGATCGCGCAGGACCTGAAGAGCAACGGCGTCTTCGGCTACGACCCCAGCGTCGGCGACCTCAAGGTCCAGCACTTCCGGCCCGAGACCAACCACGATCGCTGGTACCAGGCCGCCCTGACCATCACAGGCAAGATCGCGAACCTGGACCTGACCTATTCCGGCGGGCATATGGACCGGCGGATCGACAGCCAGTCGGACTACACCGATTACTCAGTATTCTACGACCAGGCGCCCTGGTACTACGCATCCTATTTCCACAACAACGCCGGCCAAAACATCGACCCGACCCAGGCGATCATCGGGCGCGACCACTTCACCAAGGACAGCCACGAGATCCGGCTGGCCTCGCCCCAGAACCAGCGCCTGCGGTTCATCGCCGGCCTGTTCTACCAGCGCCAGACCCACGACATCCTGCAGGACTACACGATACGCGACCTCGCCGCCGGGGGCGCCAACAACCTGTCGGTGACCGGCTGGCCCGGGACGATCTGGCTGACCGACCAGAAGCGCATCGACCGCGACTATGCCGCGTTCGGCGAGATGAATTTCGACATCACGCCGCAGCTGACGTTCACGGGCGGTGTTCGCGTCTTCAAGTCAGACAATACGCTGGAGGGCTTCTATGGCTTCAGCGCCGACTACAGCTCCGGCACCGGGGAAGCCAAATGTTTCGGGCCGACCGTGGTCGGACATGGCCCGTGCGAGAACCTCAACAAGGAGGTCAAGTACACGGGTGAGACTCACAAGATCAACCTGACCTACCACCTGGCGGAAGGTAAGCTGGTCTACTTCACCTATTCGACCGGCTTCCGGCCTGGCGGGGTGAACCGTAACGGAAACCTGCCGCCCTATCGGCCAGATTTCCTGGACAACTACGAGATCGGCTGGAAGACGAGCTGGCTGAACAACAGCCTGGTCTTCAATGGCGCGGCCTACTACGAGCGCTGGCGCGACTTCCAGTTCTCGTACCTGGGCCTGAATTCGCTGACCGTCGTCTCAAACGCCGGCAACGCCAATATCTATGGGCTGGAGGGAAATGGGATCTGGCGCGTGACGCCGGGCTTCACCCTGTCCGGCGGCGCGTCCTACACGAGCGCCAAGCTGGCGCAGGACTTCTGCGGCGGCCCCTCGGACTGCACGGGATTGCCAATCCAGGCGCCCAAGGGCACGCGCTTGCCGGTCACGCCGCAGTTCAAGGCCAACGGCACAGCAAGGTATGAGTTCGACGTCTCCAACCTGCACGCTCACGTGCAGGGCAGCGTCGCCTACCAGAGCGCTTCCTGGTCGGACCTGCTGATCCAGGCCGCCCTGCCGCCTACCGTCGATAAGAACGTGCCGGGATCCGGGATCTACGTGCCGGTGCGAGACAAACTGGGCCAGCAGAAGGCCTTTGCGACCGTGGACTTCAGCGCCGGCCTGGCGAGGGACAACTGGACCGTGGAGCTGTCATTGCTCAACGCCTTCGACACCCGCGCCCAGCTCTATCGCTACGCCGAGTGCACGATCCAGATCTGCGGCGACGAGCCCTACATTGTGACCAATCGTCCCCGGACCGTTTCGCTGAAGCTCGGCGCCAAGTTCTAGGGGAGCCGACCGTTGACGGCGCCGGCGGGGCGTGACGAACTCGCCGGCGACAGGAGCCTCTGACCATGCTCGCCGTGACGGCCCAGGCCGCGCTCTATCGTGACCCGGCGGTGTTCGAGGCCGAGCGGCGGGGCGTCTTTTCCCGCGCGTGGCAGTTCCTGGGGCTGGAGGCGGACCTTGGCCAGCCCGGCGACTACATCGCCGAGACCCTGGCCGGCTTTCCCATCGTCGCCGTGCGTGGCAATGGCGGCGAGCTGCGCGCCTTCCACAACGTCTGTCGCCACAGGGCCGGACCGCTGGTCGGCGACGCGGCCGGACACTGCGGGGGCGAGTTCGTCTGCAAGTACCACGGCTGGCGCTACGCCCTGGACGGGCGCCTGCGCAGCGCCACCGCCTTCGGCGCCGCTGAAGGCTTCGATCCGCGCGACTACGGCCTGTTCCCGGTGAAGGCCGAGGCCTGGCGGGGCTTCGTGTTCGTGAACCTGGACCTGGGCGCCGCGCCGCTGATGGACACCGTGGCGCCGCTCGACGCCCTGCTGGGCAACCGGCCGCAGCCCTCCACCGTGCTGCGCCGCAGCCATCCGATCGGCTGCAACTGGAAGGTCTATGTGGAGAACTACCTGGAGGGGTATCACATCGACGCCGTCCACCCGGCCCTGGCCGAGGAGGTCGATGCGGCGCGCTACGCCGTGCGGATGGAAGGCGCCATCGCCGTGCACGAGGTCCCCGCCACGGCCGGCGCGGCAGAGGGCGTCTGGGCCTGGATGTACCCGAACCTGGCCTTCAACCTCTACAAGGGCGTGGTGATGGTCGAGCACATGCGCCCGCTCGGAGCGCACCGCACCCAGCTCGACTACGTCTACCTGCACGAGGCCGGCGACCCACAGATCGAGGCGGCCATCGAGACCTCCGAGCGCCTGACGCGCGAGGACGTGTGGATCTGCGAGCGGGTGCAGGAGAACCTTGACGCCGGAATCTATTCCGCCGGGGTGCTGTCGCCCCGGCACGAGAACGCGGTGGCCTGGTTCCAGGCCCGCAACGCCGCGCTGCTGGCCGCCGGGTGAGCGCGGCGGCCGAGCGCAAGATCGGCCCGCTCCTGGCCACCGGACTGGTGGCCGGCAACATGATCGGCTCCGGCATGTTCCTGCTGCCCGCGACCCTGGGGGCGGTGGGCAGCGTCAGCGTGGTGGGTTGGGTGATCGCCACTCTGGGCGCCTTCGCCACCACCGCGGTCTTCGCCCAGCTCGGGCGCATCAGCGGCTCGCCCGAGGGCCTGGTGGGCTACGCCGGCGAAGGCCTGGGCCGCTTCGCCGGCTTCGCCGTCGCCCTGGTCTACTGGATGGGCGCCTGGGTGGGGACGGTGGCCATAGCGGTGGCCGCGGCCGGCTACTTCGTGGTGTTCGTCCCCGGCCTGGCCCGCCCGGCGCCCCTGGCCCTGACGGCCGTGGCGTTGATCTGGCTGTTCACGGCGCTGAACATCTTCGGCGCCCGAGCCGCGACGCGGTTTTCGGGCGCCAGCCTGGTCGCGGGCCTGGCGCCCATCCTGTTCGTGTCCCTGGCGGGCTGGACCTGGTTCGATCCCAAGATCTTCGCCGACTCCTGGAACGTGTCGGGCCGATCGGATTTGGACGCCGTGCGCGCGTCGATGATCTCGGTGTTCTGGGCCTACACCGGCTTCGAGAGCGCCGCGATCGCCACCTCGGTGGTGCGCGACCCCAGGCGTAACGTGCCCATCGCCACCTATGCCGGCACGGGGGTGGCGGCGCTGGTCTACATCGCCGCCTCGGCCGCGCTGATGGGCATGGCGCCGGCGCGGGCGCTGGCGGCCTCGACCGCGCCCTTCGCCATGGCGGTGGGCCGCAGCCTGGGCCCGGCGGCGGCCCTGGTCGTGGCGGCCTGCGGCCTGACCAAGACCTGCGGCACCCTTTGCGGCTGGATCCTGGTGGTGGCGGAATCGGGCCGCGCCGGCGCCAACGCCCACCTGTTCCCCGGCCGGTTCGCGGGCCGGGACGGGCGGATGCCGACGCGCATCCTGCTGGCCATGGCGGCGGTGATGTCAGCCGCGGCCCTGGCGACGATCTCGCCGACGCTGGGCAGGCAGTTCGGGGTGCTGATCAACGTCTCCACGGTGTGGGCGATCGTGCCCTACATCGTCTGCGCGGCGGCGCTGTGGCGGCTGGCGGCGCCACTGGCCGGGGCGACGAGGGCCGCGACGCGGACGGCGGCGGTGCTGGCCCTCGGCTTCAATCTCTGGCTCCTGAGCACCAGCGACCGGCCGACGATCATCGCCTGCGGCGTGCTGACGGTGGCGGTCGTCGGCCTGTGGCTTGGCCTGGCGCGGAGAGCGGGAGGCGCCCATGCGGCTTGAGGGCAAGAGGGCCATCGTCACCGGCGGGGCGTCCGGCTTCGGCGCGGGGATCGCGCGTCGGTTCGTGGCGGAAGGGGCGCGGGTCGCCGTGGCGGACTTGAACCTGGACGCAGCGGAGGCCCTGGCCCGCGATCTGGGCGACGCCGCAATGGCGGTGCGGGCGGACGTGTCCCGCGCCGGCGACGTGGAGGCGATGGCCGCCGAAGTCACCAATCGCTTCGGCGGTGTCGACGTGATGGTCAACAACGCCGGTGTCGGCCAGGCGCCAAAGCCGATGGAGAGCGTCGACGAGGCCGAATTCGACCGGCTCTGGGCCGTCAACGCCAAGTCGGTCTACCTGACCAGCCGGGCCCTGCTGCCGGCCATGAAGGCGGCCGGGGCCGGGGCGATCCTGAACATCGCCTCCACCGGCGGCGTCAGCCCGCGGCCGAACCTCGCCTGGTATAACGCCACCAAGGGCTGGATGATCGCCGCCACGCGGGCCATGGCCATAGAGCTGGCGCCCTTCGGGGTTCGGGTGAACGCCATCAATCCGGTGGCGGGCGACACGCCGCTGCTGGCCACGTTCATGGGTGAGGATTCGGCCGAGGCGCGGGCGCGGATGACGGCGTCGATCCCCATGGGCCGGCTGTCGACACCGGACGACATCGCCGCCGCGGCTGTGTTCCTGTGCTCGGACGAGGCGTCGCTGATCACCGGCGTGGCGCTTGAGGTGGATGGCGGGCGCTGCCTCTGACCGGCGGTTGAAGCGCGCGGCCGGGCGGGCCAAAGTCTGGTCCTGAACAGGGCCCCACCATGACCGCGCACGCCAAGCCGCCGACCAACGACCTCGAAGCCTTCTGGATGCCGTTCACGCCCAACAAGGCGTTCAAGGCCGACCCGCGCCTCGTCGAGCGGGCGGAGGGGATGTTCTATTACACCCCCGACCACCGGGCGATCCTGGACGCCACCTCCGGGCTGTGGTGCGTCAACGCCGGCCACTGCCGGCCGCAGATCGTCGAGGCGATCCAGCGCCAGGCGGCGCGGATGGGTTACGCCACCAGTTTCAACCTAGGCCATCCCAAGGCTTTCGAGCTGGCCTCGCGCCTGGCCCAGCTGCTGCCCGGAGACCTGGACCATGTGTTCTTCACCAACTCCGGCTCGGAGTCGGTCGACACGGCGCTGAAGATCGCCCTGGCCTACCACAAGGCTCGCGGAAAGGGATCAAAGACACGCTTCATCGGGCGCGAGCGGGGCTATCACGGGGTCGGCTTCGGCGGCATCTCGGTGGGCGGCATCGTCGGAAACCGCAAGCAATACGGCGCCCTGCTGCCCGGCGTGGACCATTTGCCCCACACGCACGATCCGGCCCGCAACGCCTTCTCCAAGGGCCAGCCGGAGCATGGGGGCGAGGGCTTCGCCAATGCGCTGGAGGCCATTGTCGGCCTGCACGACGCCTCGACCATCGCCGCGGTAATCGTCGAGCCGGTGGCGGGGTCCACCGGGGTGCTGGTTCCGCCCAAGGGCTATCTGGAGCAGCTGCGGGCCATCTGCGACCGCCACGACATCCTGCTGATCTTCGACGAGGTGATCACGGGCTTCGGACGACTCGGCGCGCCCTTCGCCGCGGAGTTCTTCGGGGTGCAGCCGGACATGATCACCATGGCCAAGGGCCTGACCAACGCGGCCGTGCCCATGGGGGCGGTGGGGGTGCGGGGCGGGATCTACGACACCCTGATGGGCGATGGGGCGGCGGGGATCGAGCTGTTCCACGGCTACACCTATTCCGGCCACCCCCTGGCCTGCGCGGCCGGCCTGGCGACGCTGGACCTCTACCGGGACGAGGGGCTGTTCGAGCGGGCGGCGGCCCTGGCCAGCGGCTTCGAGGCGGTGGTCCATGGCCTGCGCGACGCGCCGCACGTGGTCGACATCCGCAATCTCGGCCTGATGGCCGCCGTAGAGCTGGCGCCCAGGCCCGGCGCCGTGGGCGCGCGCGCCCAGGAGGCCTTCCACCGCGCCTTCGACGAGGGCCTGCTGATCCGGGTCACCGGCGACACCATCGCCTTCTCGCCCTCCCTGATCGCCGATCCGGCCCACATCGAGGAGATGATGGCGACGACCCGCAAGGTGCTGGAGACCATCGACTAGACCGCCCTTCGGCTCTGGCGCGCCGTCCTGAACCGCTGCATCCTGGCGGTATGAGGAGACCGAAGGCGTGACCCACCCCCGCGAGGATCGGCTGCTGGCGGACATCGAGAGCCGCCGCGACGAGGCGGTGGCCCTGGCCCAGGCGCTGATCCGCATCCCCACCGTCAATCCGCCGGGCGACAACTACCGCGACATTTGCGAACTGCTGGGCGACCGGCTGGCCAACCGCGGGTTCGAGGTCGAGTACGTCCGGGCCGAGGGCTCGCCCGGGGACGACGACCGCTTTCCCCGCTGGAACGTCATCGCCCGGCGCGAGGGCAAGACGCCGGGGCCCTGCGTCCACTTCAACAGCCACATCGACGTGGTCGAGCCGGGCGAGGGCTGGACGGTCGATCCCTTCGGGGGCCTGGCGCGGGACGGGCGGGTCTATGGGCGCGGCGCCTGCGACATGAAGGGCGGGCTGGCGGCCTCGGTGATCGCGGTGGAGGCGTTGCTGGACGCCGGCGTCGAGTTGCCGGGGGCGATCGAGGTCTCCGGCACGGCGGACGAGGAATCCGGCGGCTATGGCGGCGTCGCCTGGCTGGCCGAGCGGGGCTGGTTCTCCAAGCCGCGCGTGGACCATGTGATCATTCCCGAACCCTTGAACGTCGACCGGGTGTGCATCGGTCACCGCGGCGTCTGGTGGGGCGAGATCGCCACCGAGGGGCGCATCGCCCACGGCTCCATGCCCTTCCTGGGCGACAGCGCCATCCGCCACATGGGGGCGGTGGTGGAGGCCCTGGAGCGCGAGGCCTGGCCGGCCCTCGACGCCCACGCCACCGCCATGCCGGTGGAACCGCCGGGCGCGCGGACGCCGACGCTGAACATCAACTCGATCCATGGCGGCCAGCCGGACGTGGAGCCGGGCGGCGGCCTGCCCGCGCCCCTGGTGGCCGACGCCTGCCGCCTGGTCTTCGACCGCCGCCTGCTGATCGAGGAGGATCTGGACGAGGTGAAGGCCTCGATGCGGGCGCTGCTGGATGGCCTCGCCCAGACCCGGCCGGGGTTCCGCTATCGCCTGCGCGACCTCTTCGAGGTGCGCCCGACCATGACCGAGCCGGAGCGCCCGGTGGTGCGTCAGACCGCCGAGGCCGTGCGGCGGGTTCTGGGCCGGCCGGCCAAGCTGATCTGTTCGCCGGGCACCTACGACCAGAAGCACATCGACCGCATCGGCCACCTGCGCGACTGCATCGCCTATGGCCCCGGCATCCTCGACCTGGCCCACCAGCCGGACGAGTATGTCGAGATCGACGACATGGTGCAGTCGGCCAAGGTGATGGCGCTCAGCGCCTACGCCCTGCTGACCGGGGCGGCGTGAGGCCTCAGCGGCTCTTCAATGTTCCGCTCACCCCCGCGAGGAGCGTGGGGGCTTTGTTGGCGCTCCTGTTCGCCCTCCTCCTCCTCCTCGCCGCACCCGCCCAGGCGCGCGACGTGCTGCGCTATGGCATGCAGCTGGAGCCGCCGATCCTCGACCCGACGTCCGGCGCGGCGTCGGCGATCGACGAGGTGGCGACGGGGACGATCTTCGAGGGGCTGGTGCGGACCGGGCCGGGCGGGGTGATCGAGCCGGCGCTGGCGGAATCGTGGGAGAGCGCCCCGGACGGGCGGCTCTATGTCTTCCATCTGCGCCACGGCGTGCGGTTCCAGGACGGCGCGCCCTTCGACGCCTCGGTGGTGAGGTTCTCGCTGGACCGGGCGCGCGCGCCGGGCTCGCTGAACGCCCAGAAGGCCTATTTGTCGGTCATCGAGCGGGTGGAGACGCCGGATCCCTGGACGGTGCGGCTGGTGCTGTCGCGTCCGTCGGCCGTGCTGATCCATGTGCTCACCTGGGGCGACGCGGCCATGGTCTCGCCGGGCTCGGCGGCCGGCGACGCCACCCGGCCGGTTGGGACGGGGCCGTTCCGGCTGGAGGCCTGGCGGCGCGGGGACTCCATCACCCTGGCGCGCAACGACGCCTATTGGGGGCCGAAGCCGCGCCTTCGCCGGATGGTGATCAAGTTCATCGCCGACCCCACCGCGGCGGCGGCGGCGATGAAGGCCGGCGACCTGGACGCCTTCCCCGGCTTTCCGGCGCCGGAGACCCTGGCCGAGTTCCGCCGCGACCCGCGCTTCACGGTGATGGAGGGGACCACCCAGGGAAAGACCATCCTGGCCCTCAACAACGCCAAGGCGCCGTTCAACGACCTGAGGGTGCGCCGGGCCCTGGCCTATGCGGTGGACCGGCGGGCGGTGATCGACGGGGCCATGTTCGGCTATGGGACGCCGATCGGCAGCCACTTTCCGCCGGGCGATCCGGACTACCTGGACCTGACCGGCCTCTATCCGCACGACGTCGCCAAGGCGCGCGCGCTGTTGGCTGGGGCCGGCTATCCGCACGGCTTCGAGGCCACCCTGCGCCTGCCGCCGCCCAGCTACGCCCGGCGCAGTGGCGAGATCATCGCCGCCCAGCTGGCCGAGGTCGGGGTGCGGGTGAAGATCGAGAACCTGGAGTGGGCCCAGTGGCTGGGCCGGGTCTATGGCGACCACGACTTCGACATGACCATCGTCGCCCACACCGAGCCGATGGACTACGGCATCTACGCCCGCGACCACTACTACTTCGGCTATCGCAGCCCGGCCTACCAGGCGCTGATGACGCAGGCGGATGCGGCGGTGGACCCAGCCCGGCGACACGACCTGCTGCAGGCGCTGCAGCGCCAGATCGCCGAGGACAGCGTCAACGTCTTCCTGTTCGAGCTGCCGGCGCTGGGGGTCTGGGACCGCCACCTGAAGGGCGTCGCCATCGACCAGCCGGTGCAGGCCAACGGCATGGTCCGCGCGTGGTTCGACGAGCCCGCCGGATCGGCGGAGGGCGTTTCGGCCGCCGGCGAGGGAGCTGGGCGCGGCGGCGGCTGGGCGGCGCCGGCGGTGCTGAGCGCCCTGGTGCTGCTGGCGGCGGCGGCCGGTGTGGCGCTGGGCCCGGCCTACGCGGCGCGGCGACTGGCGGCCCTGGCCCTGACCTTCCTGGCCGCCACGGTGGTGATCTTCGTCCTGATCCAGATCCTGCCGGGCGACCCGGCCGCCTACATGATGGGGCTGAACGCCAATCCGGAGGCGGTGGCTTCGTTGCGCGCCCAGCTCGGCCTGGAGGCGCCGGCCTGGCAGCGGTACCTGACCTGGATGGGCGGGCTGATGCGGGGCGACCTTGGCCTATCGTACACCTACCAGACGCCGGTGGCGGACCTGATCGGCGAGCGGTTGCCGCTGTCGCTGGCGCTGTCGGCGATGGCCATGGTCCTGGCGCTGGCGGTGGCCTTTCCGGTGGGCCTCTTCGCGGCGTCTCGGCGCGGACGCCTTGGGGACGGTTTCGCCATGGGGGCGGCGCAGGTGGGTATGGCCCTGCCGAACTTCTGGCTGGCGATGCTGCTGGTGCTGGTGTTCTCGGTGACCCTGCGCTGGCTGCCCTCGGGCGGGTTCCCGGGGTGGTCAGGCGGCGCGGGGCCGGCGCTGAAGGCGCTGATCCTGCCGGCGGTGGCCCTGGCCCTGCCACAGGGGGCGATCCTGGCGCGGGTGCTGCGCTCGGCCCTGATCGAGACCCTGAACGAGGACTACATCCGCACCGCCCGGGCCAAGGGCCTGTCGGAGGCGCAGGCCCTGGTCCGCCACGCCCTGCGCAACGCCCTGATCCCGACCCTGACCATCCTGGGCATGCAGCTGCCGCTGCTGATCGCCGGCGGGGTGATCGTGGAGAACGTCTTCTACCTGCCGGGGCTGGGGCGGCTGGTGTTCCAGGCGATCAGCCAGCGCGACCTGATCGTGGTGCAGGGCGTGGTGGTCCTGCTGGTGTTCCTGATGGTGGCGACCACCTTCGTGGTGGACCTGGCCTATGCGCTGGCCGACCCGCGGCTGAGGGGGCGGCGGCGATGAGCGGCGCGGCCCGCTTCCGCTCGCCGGGGCTGCTGATCGGCCTGGCGCTCACCGGCCTCTTCCTGACGGCCGTGGCGCTGTCGTTCGCCTGGACGCCTTACGATGTCGGGCAGGTGGACGTGGGCAGGCGGCTGCTGGCGCCGTCCTGGACGCATCCGTTCGGGACCGACCACTTCGGCCGTGACGTGCTGTCGATGATCATCGTCGGCGCGCGCAATTCCCTGCTGGTGGCGACCGTGGCCGTGGCGATCGGGCTGGGCCTCGGCGCGCCGCTGGGCCTGTGGGCGGCGGCGCGGGGCGGGCTGGCGGACGAGCTGGTCATGCGCGGATCGGACCTTGTGTTCGCCCTGCCGGCCCTGCTGCTGGCGATCCTGTTCACCGCCGTCCTGGGGCCGGGCGCGGTCAACGCCATCATCGCCATTGGGGTCTTCAACACGCCCGTCTTCGCCCGGGTGACGCGGGGCGCGGCCCTGTCGCTGTGGACGCGGGACTTCGTTCTGGCGGCGCGGGTGGCGGGCAAGGGGCGCTGGGCGATCAGCGTGACCCACATCGCGCCGAACCTCGCCGGCCTCCTGATCGTGCAGGCGACCATCCAGTTCGCGGTGGGTGTGCTCGCGGAGGCGGGGCTGTCCTACGTGGGCCTGGGCGCGCAGCCGCCGACGCCGAGCTGGGGGCGGATGCTGAACGACGCCCAGACGATGATCGGCTTCGCACCGTGGCTGGCGATCTTTCCGGGCATGGCCATCGCGCTGACGGTGCTGGGCTTGAACCTGCTGGGCGACGGCCTGCGCGACGCCCTGGACCCCCGGCTGGAGCGGCGCGGATGACGGGGCCGCTGCTGAAGGTCGAGCGGCTGGGCCTGAGCGTGGGCGGACGGGCGCTGCTGAACGGCGTCAGCTTCGAGGTGGCGGCCGGCGAGGTGCTGGGGCTGGTCGGCGAGAGCGGCTCGGGCAAGTCGCTGACGGCGCTCTCGATCCTGCGCCTCCCGCCGGCGGGGGCGACGGTGAGCGGGCGGGTGGTTCTGGGCGGGCGGGACCTGATGAGCCTGGCCGAGGCGGACATGCGCCAGGTGCGCGGCGGCGAGATCGGGCTGATCTTCCAGGAACCCATGACCGCCCTCAATCCGGTGATGACGGTCGGCGCCCAGGTGGCGGAGGTATTCCGGCTGCATCGCGGCCTGGGGCGGCGCGAGGCGTGGACGCAAGCCGCCGCCGCCCTCGCGCGGGCCGGTTTCGGGAAGGGTCAAATCTCTGCAGAGTCGCCGCTGTTGCGGTACCCCCACGAGTTGTCGGGCGGCCAGAGGCAGCGGGTAGTCATCGCCATCGCAACGGCCCTGAAGCCTCGGCTGATCATCGCCGACGAGCCGACCACGGCGCTGGATGTCACCACCCAGGCTCGGATTCTGACCCTGCTGAAGACCCTGGCGCGGGAGGACGGGGCGGGCCTGGTGCTGATCACCCATGACCTGGCGGTGGTGGCGACCATGGCCGACCGGGTGGCGGTGATGCGGGGCGGCGAGGTGGTTCAGACGGGGCCGACCGGGCGGGTGCTGGCGGGAATGGGCGACCCCTATGCCGGCCTGTCGGCGACGCCGAGGCCGGCCAGCGACGCATCACCGGTGCTGGAGGCGCGGGGGCTGGTGCGGGCCTATCCCGCCGCCCGGCGCGGCTGGCGCCGGTCCGAGCCGGTGCGGGCGGTGGACGGGGTGGACCTGGCCCTGAAGCCCGGCGAGCGGCTCGGCCTCGTCGGCGAGTCCGGCAGCGGCAAGTCGACCCTGCTGCGGGCGCTGCTGGGATTGGACGCGCCGCAGGCCGGGGAGGTGCGGCTGGACGGCGCCGTCTTCGGCGAACGGGCGAGCCGGCGGCAGCGGGCGGCGGTGCAGGCGGTGTTCCAGGACCCGTTCGGCAGCTTCGACCCGCGCTGGCGGGTTGAGGACCTGGTGGCCGAGCCCCTGCCGCTGATGGACGATCCGCCCCGGGGCGCGGCGCGCCGGACGCGGGTGTTGGAGACGCTGGCCCAGGTCGGCCTGCCGCCCGAGGCCGCCGACCGCTATCCGCACCAGTTCTCCGGTGGACAGAGACAGCGGATCGCCATCGCCCGGGCCCTGATCACCCGGCCCAGGGTGGTGCTGCTGGACGAGGCGGTGTCGGCGCTGGACACGCCGGTGCGGGGCGAGATCCTGCGGCTGCTCGCCCGCCTCTCGGACGAGCTGGGCCTGGCCTACCTGTTCGTGACCCACGACCTGACCGTCGCGCGGGCGGTGACAGACCGTGTGATGGTGATGAAGGCGGGCCGGATCGTCGAGGAAGGCCCGACGGCGGAGGTCTTCGCCGCGCCAAAACATCCGTATACGGCGGAACTGATCGCGGCGACGCCGCAAATGCCCCGACAATAGGGAGGTCGCTCCCTCAATACCCGCTCCACCCGGCCTTCGCCGGGATGAGCGGGGATATCGGGACGGGCGGGAGATGTCGCGGATCTAGACCCCTTCGAACCTCGCGACCTGGTTCAGGCGGGCCCAGCTTCGCGAGAAGGCGGCCGGGGCGGCCGACCGACCGGGGGCGAGGGTGGCGCGCCAGCGGGTCTCGGCTTCATCGGCCTCGCGCCAACATTCCGCCACGGCGTCGGCCAGGTCGACGGCGGAGGCGCGAGCGATGCTGGCGACGAAGCCGGCTTCCAGGGCGTCGCGTTCGGCGGCGATGGCGGCGGCGCGGGCGGGGTAGTCCCTGAGCACGGCGCGGTGGAGCTGCTCGTGGCGCCACCAAAGGCTCTGGCGGTCGAAGCGGTCGGTCGGGGGCGGGCCATGGGGCGGCAGGCCGGCCTCGAACAGGAACGGCTTGAAGAGGCTGAGGCACGGCGCGGAGGTGGCGGTGACCCAGTGCACGGCGCGGCCGGGGCTAAGGTCGCTGACCAAGGAGCCGACGCTCTGGCTGCGGCGCGGACCCTCGGCGGCGTGCATGCAGATCGAGCGGCCGATGGTGTGGGCCGGATGCCAGGCGCTGTCGCCCTCGGCCGCCTCGCCGTGGTCGCGCAGGATGGCCATCATGCCCGGTGCGTCGAGCCGGCCCCGGCGGCGCTCCAGCAGGGCCTGGCCGCGGGCGCAGCGCATGCGGCCTCGGGAGACGGCGTCGCGCGCCTCGTCCAGCAGGCGGCCGGCGAAGTCGAAGCGGCCGGCGGTGTCGGTCCAGCCCTCGGCGCGGGCGTGGGCGGCCAGGGCGGGCGAGATGGCGTCCGGACGGTCACCGATGCTGAGGGCGTTGGAGAGGGCGCGCAGGTCGCGCACCTTTTCGACCACCCACCAGCGGCCCACGGTCTCCAGCACATAGGCCTCGCCCGCGTCGGCGACGATGAAGCTGTTGTGGTAGTAGAAGCGGCCGAGGTGGCCGCAGTCGCCGCCCTGGCCGTGACGCTCCAGAAGCTCGGTGATCACCGCCACGGCGGCCCGCGCCGTGGACGCGCGTTCCAGCCCCAGGCGGACCAGGTCCATGCCGATCAGGGCGCGGCGGCGCTGGGCGGGGACCTTCGCGTGGACGGCCTCGTTGCCGATGACCACCCCGTGCTCGTTGGCCCCCATCTCCGCGCCCCACATCCAGAACGGCCTGCTGAGCAGGCAGGCATGGGTCTCGGCGACCTGCGGGATCTCGACATAGGTGGCGCGCAGCGGCGCGCCGGCCAGGTGCCGGGCGCGGGGGACGAGGTCGAGGAACTGGGCCTCGTTGCGCTCGCGGTCGCTGTTCTTGCCGAAGACGGTCCCGCCCGTGGCGGTGGCGGAGGAAAGGCCCACGAGGGTGTCGCACATGGCCTAGAGCCTATCAGACGTTCGGGTCGAAGGGCGCGGCGGCGAGGCCGGGGGTTTCGACCGGCATGGCGTAGAGATCGCCGCCGTCCTGGCCGTCGGCGTTGCGGGCGGTGGTGACGTAGAGGGTCTTCAGGTCCGGGCCGCCGAAGCAGGGCATGGTGGGACGCCGCAAGGGCAGGGGATGGGCCGACATCAGCCGCCCGTCGGGATCGTAACGGTGCAGGCGGCCACCGTCCCAGAGCGAGGACCAGTAGCAGCCCTCGGCGTCGGTGGCGGCGCCGTCGGGACGGCCGCGGTCGGGGGCGTCCGGGTCCAGGCGGGCGAAGACGCGGCGGTTCTCAGCCGCGCCCGTGTCGGGGTCGTAGTCGTAGCGGTAGATGACGAAGCGCGGCGTGTCGGAGTGGTAGAGGGTCCGCCCGTCGGGGGAAAAGGCCAGGCCGTTGGAGGTCATCAGACCGTCCGACAGCACCGCCAGGCCCCGACGGTCCCAGCGGTAGAGGGCGGCGATCCCGCCGGCCTTGGCCTCGTCGATGGTCCCAACCAGGAAGCGGCCCCTGGGGTCGGTCCGGCCGTCGTTGAAGCGGCTCGTGGCTGGATCATGCGGATTGTCGACCAGCTTGAGGGTCTGGCGGCCCGCCTCGTCCAGTCGCCAAATTCCCGAGCGCATGCCGGCGATGAAGCCGCCGTCCTTGGCGGGTGCGACGCAGCCGGTGTTCTCGGCCAGATCCCAGGCGTCGTGGGCGCCGACCGCCGGATCGAACCGGTGCAGGCGCTTGCCGTCGATATCGACGAAGAAGAGGCTCTGCTGAGCGAGCGACCAGCAAGGCCCCTCGCCGAGGGCGGCGCCCACGGCGAGGACCTTTTCGAGACGCGCCTTACTCACGCGCGCGCCATCGCAGGGATCAGACGCGCTCGACGATGATGGCCGGGGCCATGCCGCCGGCGGCGCACATGGTGACCAGGCCGCGCTTGAGGTCGCGGCGTTCCAGTTCGTCCAGGATGGTGCCGATCAGGATCGAGCCGGTGGCGCCGATCGGGTGGCCCAGCGCCATGGCGCCGCCGTTCACATTGACCTTGTCGCGGTCGAGCTTGAGGTCGCGGATGAACTTCTCGGCGACGACCGAGAAGGCCTCGTTGATCTCGAACAGGTCGATGTCGTCGAGGGTCAGGCCGGCCTTCTCCAGCACCTTGCGGGCGGCCGGAACCGGGGCGTTCAGCATCAGGGTCGGGCTGTCGCCCATGTTGGCCATGGCGACCACGCGGCCGCGGGCCTTGAGGCCGTTCTTGGCGGCGTAGGCCGGCGAGGCCAGCAGCACGGCGGCGGCGCCGTCGACCACGCCCGACGAGTTGCCGGCGTGGTGGATGTGCTGGATCTTGAGGTCCGGATAGACCTGACGGATCAGGCCGCCGAGGGTGGTGCCCTTCTCGTCGATCGGCACCTCGGCCATGGCTTCGAACGAGGCCTTGAGGCTGTTGAGACCTTCAAGCGTCGTCTGGGGGCGCGGGAACTCCTCGTGGTCGAGGGCCAGCGATCCGTCTTCCTTGTAGACCGGCACCAGGCTCTTGTTGAAATGCCCGCCCTTGATGGCGGCGTCGGCGCGCTGCTGGCTGACCAGGGCCAGCTCGTCGACCGCCTGGCGGGTGATGCCTTCCAGGGTGGCGATGGCGTCGGCGCAGACGCCTTGGTGCGACTGGGGATGGCGCGCGCGCAGGCGCATGTTGCCGCCGTCCATCAGCATCGGGCCGCCCGAGCGGTCGGCGCTGGAGGCCGTATAGGACATCATTTCCGTGCCGCCGGCGATCACCAGGTCTTCCATGCCCGACATGATCATGGCCGCGGCCAGGTTCACCGAGGTGATGCCCGAGCCGCAGAAGCGGTCCAGGGTCACGCCGCTGGCCTTGATGTCGTAGCCGGCGTCGAGGGCCGCCATGCGGCCGAGGTCGCCACCCTGCTTGCCGCGCTGGGAGCTGGTGCCCCAGATGATGTCGTCGACCTGAGCGGTGTTGAGGTTGTTGCGCTCGGCCATGGCCTTGAGCACGGTGGCGGCCAGCTGCTGCGGGTGGATGTCCGCCAGGGCTCCCTTGCCGACCTTGCCGATGCCGCGGGGCGTGCGGCAGGCGTCGATGATCAGGGCTTCAGGCATGGGTCGTGTCCTTCCTTGGGCGCCAGGCCGCGACGGCCCCGGCAAAATTCGCCCGACACTTGGCTACCCGCCGTCGGGTCAGTCCAGACAAAAGTTGCAGGAGGCCGGGTCAACAGCCTCCGGCAAGGCCTGAGCCCCTCATCCTCCCACGCCTTCGGCGCGGGCCCCTCCTTCTCCCCCTGGGAGAAGGGAGTCTCGCGTTGACGCCGCTGTGAAACACCTCTCCTAAAGGGAGAGGGAGGGGCCCATGGCGTAGCCATGGGAGGGTGAGGGGTTCAGGCCACTCCGCTAGGCCTTGGCGCAGGTCAGGCGGGCGGCGTGGAGGCGGCAACGGGCGATAACGGCGTCGGTGAGGTCGTGGAAGGCGCCGATCCAGTCCGCGCCGCGGCGGTCGAACACGAAGTAGCCGAAGCGGCCCATGGTGAAGGCCTGGGCCTCAGCGCCGTCGATGCTCACCGGGCCGACGGCGGGGGGCGGCAGGTCGTTGGGGTCCTGGATATCGCCGCCGGTGCCGACGATCAGCTCAGGCGGGCGGGCGTCGCCGAAGTCCAGGCTGGTGAAGTTGTGCACGTGGCCGACCAGGACCAGGTCGACGCCCTTCAGGTCCCGGCCCTTGACCGCCGCGCGCAGGTTCACGTTGCCGAGGCCGTCGAGCAGGGTCTGGTCCTTGCGCATCAGGGTCCAGACCGGGCGGTGGGTGACCAGCCAGGCGGGCTCGCCCTTGCGCAGGGCGTCCATGGCGTCGAGGCGGGCGGCGAAGGCGGCCTCCTGGTCCGGGATGACCCGGAAGTCGTCCGGGTCGGCGCTGTCGACGACCAGCAGGCGCGTCCCGCCGATCTCGACGGCGAAGGTGTCACTCTGCGCCGGACAGGCGCGGACTTCCGGCGAGGCGTCGAGCAGACGGAACCAGCCGGCCCCGCCGCGATGGCAGTCCTCGTGGTTGCCCCGGGCGAACACCCACGGGGCGGCGGCCAGCAAGGGGGCGGCGGGGGCGAAGACCTCGGCCTTCCAGGTGTCCCACTTGTCGCCGTAAGGGCTGCCGGCGCACTTGGCCTCGCCGGCCGGACAGGGGGTCTCGCGGTAGTAGTAGTCGCCCACATGGACGACGAGATCTGGCTTCTGCCGGGCGGCCAGGGTGGCGACCCTGGCGAAAGGCCAACCGGCGACCGGGTCGTTGCAGTCCTGGACCAGGGGGCCCTTCAGACGGCAGCCGGAGTCGCCCAGGACGACGATACGGTTCGACCGCGTCTTGGGCAGGGGCAGGGCGTGGCCGGCCAGGCGGACCGCCCGGGCGCGGCGGGGCAGGGCGGCTGTGCAGATGCGGTTGGGGAAGGCTTCGGTCGGGCCGGCGCGCTCGCTCATCCCGCGGCGGCGGCCGTCGACAGTCAGGTGCGGGCAGGCGCCGGCCGACGTGACGGCCCGGACCTCGGCGCCGCGGCCAGTGACCTCGACCCAGGCGGCGGCCGGTTCGGCGGCGCGCGCGGCGCCGGCGATGGCCAGGCCGGCCAGGAGTGCGAACAGCGCCTTCATCTCGATCCCCCGCTTCCTTGCCGGCCAGCCGGCTACTTCGCCCCTTGCGCCGTCGTCCAGCCGCCGCCGAGGGCACTGATCAGGTCGACCGCCGCGGCGAGCTGGTTGGCCTGGTTCTGAAGGGCGGTCTGCTGGGCGTTGAGCGCGGCCGTCTGGGCGACCACCACGGCGGTATAGTCGACCTGACCGGCGTTGTACTGGTTGGCGACGATGCGTTCGTTCTGGGTGGCGGCGGCCAGGGCGGCGTCGCGCTGGACCTGCTCGGCGGCCAGGACACGCTGGGCCGCGAGGTTGTCCTCCACCTGGCCGAGGCCGGTCAGCACGGCCTGGCGATAGTTGGCCACCGCCTGGTCGTAGGCGGCGCGGGCCTGGCGCACCTGAGCCTTGCGGGCTCCCGCGTCGAACACCGTCTCCGCCACCGAGGCGCCGATGGACCAGAAGCTGGACGAGGCGCTGAACAGCTGGCCGAGCTCGCTCGAGGCATAGCCGCCCTGGCCGGTGAGGGTCAGGGACGGGAAATAGGCGGCGGTGGCGACGCCGATCTCGGCGTTGGCGGCGGCGGCGCGGCGCTCGGCGGCGGCGATGTCGGGGCGGCGCTCCAGCAGGGTCGAAGGCACGCCCGCCGGAATGCCCGGGACCTTCAGCGTCCAGGCGGCCGGGGCGATGGTCACCTCGGCCGGGGCGCGGCCGGTGAGGATGGCGATGGCGTGCTCCAGCTTGGCGCGCTGCTGGATGAGGTCGGTGTTGCTGGCCTGGGCGTTGCTGAGCTGGGTCTGGGCCGAAAGCACGTCGCTGCGCGCCACAACGCCAGCGGCGTACTTGTTCTGGGTCACCGTCAGGGATCGCGCATAGGCGTCGACGGTGGCGTCCAGCAGGCGCTTCTGCTCATCGAGCTGGCGAAGCTGGATGTAGTCGAGGGCGAGGCTCGTCTGGGCCGAGAGGCGGGCGTTGGCCAGGTCGGCGGCGCTGGCCTGGGCGCCGGCCTTGGCGTTCTCGAGGGTGCGGCGGATGCGGCCCCAGACGTCGGGTTCCCAGGAGCCGGTGGCGCCGACGCGGAAGGAGTTGCCGGAGCGGCCTTGCGAGCCCCCCGATCCGATGGCGCTGCCGCCGCCGCCGGAACGGTCGGCCGAACCGGTGAGGCCGATGGTGGGGAACAGGGCCGCGCGCTGCTGGCTGACCAGGCCCTCGGCCTGGCGGTAGGCGGCCTCCGCCGCCTTGAGGTTCTGGTTGGAGACCTCGACGCGCTGCTCCAGGTCGTTGAGCGTCGCATCGTCGAAGACGGTCCACCAGTCGCGGCGGTCGGCGGCGTCGGAGGGGTTGGCCGGCGCCCAGCCCTCGGCCTCCTTGTAGGTCGGGGTGATCGGCGCGGTCGGGCGCTGGTAGTTCGGGCCGACCATGCAGGCGCCGAGCGCGCAGCCCAGCAGCAGCGGGGAAAGGCGCAAAACGCGGCGGACGAGGGTCTTGTGAGGCATTGGGGGCATGGTCAGGCGGCTGGTGCGGGTTGCGGCTGGATGGCCTGGCCGCGCGGTTTGCGGCGGCGGCGCAGCTTGTCGAGATAGAGATAGACCACCGGGGTGGTTAGCAGGGTGAGGAGCTGGCTGACCACCAGGCCGCCGATGATCGCGATGCCCAGGGGTCGGCGCAGCTCCGAGCCCTCGCCCCAGCCGATGGCCAACGGAAGGGCGCCCAGGATGGCGGCGAAGGTGGTCATCATGATCGGCCGGAAGCGGGTCAGGGCCGCCTGGTAGATGGCGTCGCGGGGAGAAAGGCCCTGATCGCGCTCCGCCGCCAGGGCGAAGTCGATCATCATGATGGCGTTCTTCTTCACGATGCCGATCAGCAGGATCACCCCGATCATCGCGATGATCGAGAACTCGGTGTGGAAGAGGATCAGGGCGATGGCCGCGCCGACGCCAGCCGAGGGCAGGGTGGAGAGCACCGTCAGGGGGTGGATGTAGCTCTCATAGAGCATGCCCAGCACCAGGTAGATGGCCAGGAGGGCGGCGAGGATCAGGATCGGCTCGTTCTTCAGGCTGTCGGTGAACACCTTGGCCGTGCCCTGGAAGGAGCCATGCACGGTGGCGGGCAAGCCGATGCGGGCCTGAGCGTCCTCGATCTCGGCCTTGGCGTCGCTCAGCGATTTGCCTGGGGCGAGGTTGAACGAGATGGTGGTGGCCGGCTGGCCGTCCTGGTGGTTCACGGAGGTCGGCGTCGAGCTGTCGGCCCAGGACGCGATCTCCGACAGGGGGATCATCAGCTCGCGGGTCGAGGAGACGGCGACGCCGGTGGACGCCCCACGCGAAGGCGGCGCCGTCGGGCCGGCCGCCGCGGCCTGGGCCCCGGAGACGCCCAGCTGGGCCGAGGTGGCGCTGGAGCCGACCACCCCGGCGGTGGTGCTGGCCGAGGTCACCACGGCGTTCGCCGAGGACTTGCCGTTTGAGACGTAGATGTTCTTGAGCGCCTCGGTGTTCTGGTTGAAGGCCGGGTTCACCTCCATGACCACATGGTACTGGTTCTCATCGCGGAAGATGGTTGAGACCTGGCGCTGGCCAAAGGCGTCGTAGAGGGTGTTGTCGATGTCGCGATTGGAGAGGCCGAGGCGCCCCGCCTTGTCGCGGTCGACGGTGACGAAGGCCTGCAGGCCATGGTCTTCCTGGTCGGTGTTGACGTCTTCCAGCGACGGTTCGGACTTCATGGCCTCCGACAGCCTGGTGGCCCAGCTGCGCAGGTCGGGCAAGTTGTCGGCCTTCAAGGTGTACTGGTAGGTCGCGTTTCCCTGCCGTCCGCCCATTCGGAAGTCCTGGACGGGGTTCAGGAACAGGCTGGCGCCGGTGACCCGGGCCAGCCTGGGGCGCAGGCGAGCCACCACCTGGTCGGCGGTGGCGTCACGCTGGGAGCGGGGCTTGAGCACCACCTGCAGGAACCCGCCGGCGGCGTTGCGGCCGGCGAAGGCGACCACCGTCTCCACCGCCGGGTCGCGCTGGATGATGCCGACGAAGCGCTTGAGACGCTGCTGGCTGATCTGGAACGAACTGGACTGGTCGGTCTGCAGGCCGCCCATCAGGGCCCCGGTGTCCTGCTGCGGGAAGAAGCCCTTGGGGACGATGGTGAAGAGATAGACGTTGAGCACGATGGTGGCGGCCAGGACCGCCAGGATGATCGGCCCCGCGTTCAACGACCAGCCGAGGGCGCGCTGGTAGGCCGACTGCATGGACGAGAACATCCGCTCAGACGTGCGCGCCACCCAACCGGGCTTGCGGTCCGGCCGGTGCGGCTGGATCAGGAAGGCGCACATCATCGGCGTGGTGGTCAGCGAGATCACCAGGGAGACGATGATCGCGGTGGACAGGGTCAGGGCGAACTCCCGGAACAGCCGCCCGATGATGCCGCCCATCAGCATGATCGGCAGGAACACGGCCACCAGCGAGACGCTGATGGAAAGGACCGTGAAGCCCACCTCCTGGGCGCCCTTGAGGGCGGCCTCCAGCCGGCCCATGCCAGCCTCGACGTGGCGGGTGATGTTCTCCAGCACCACGATGGCGTCGTCGACCACGAAGCCGGTGGCGATGGTCAGGGCCATGAGGGACAGGTTGTCGAGCGAGAAGCCCAGCAGGAACATCACCCCGATGGCGCCCAGCAGGGAGACCGCCACGGCCACGCTGGGGATCAGGACCGCGCGTCCGTTGTGCAGGAAGAAGGCCACCACGCCGACCACCAGCACCAGGGAGATCAGCACCGTGCGCTCCACGTCCGCCAGGGAGGCGCGGATGGTGGTGGTCCGGTCGACCGCGACCTGCATGTCGATGTCGGCCGGCAGGACGCTTTCCAGAGCCGGGATCTTGGCCTTCACCCGGTCGACCGTATCGATGATGTTGGCGTTGGGCTGGCGGCTGATCACCACCACCACGGCGGGCTTGCCGTTGATGAGGCCGAGGTTGTGGATGTCCTCCACCGAGTCCTGGACGTTGGCGATGTCTTTCAGCCGAACCGGCGCCCCGTCGCGCCAGGCCACCACCAGGGGGGCGTAGTCGGCGGCCTTGGTTCCCGCGTCGTTGGTGTAGAGCTGGAAGCGAAGGTGGTCGTTCTCGATCACCCCCTTGGGCCGGTTGGCGTTGGCCGAGGCCAGGGCGGCGCGGACGTCCTCGAGCGCAACACCGTACTTGGCCAGGGCGACAGGGTTCAGCTCCACCCGCACGGCGGGCAGGGAGGCGCCGCCGATGTCGACCTCGCCGACGCCTTTCACCTGGGACAACTGCTGCTGGATGATGGTGGCGGCCGCGTCGTAGATCTGGCCGGGCGTGCGCGTCTTGGACGTCATGCCCAGGATCATGATCGGCGCGTCGGCCGGGTTGCGCTTGTTGTAGGTCGGGTTGCTGCGCAGGGTCGCCGGCAAGTCGACGCGCGCGGCGTTGATGGCCGCCTGGACGTCACGGGCGGCGCCGTCGATGTTCCGGTTCAGCCCGAACTGCAGGACGATGTTGGTCTGGCCGACGTTGCTGCGAGAGGTCATCTCGTTGACGTCGGCGATGATTCCGAGATGCCGCTCCAGGGGCGAGGCGACCGACGAGGACATGGTCTCCGGGCTGGCCCCCGGCAGGGACGCCGACACCGACACGACCGGGAAATCCACCTGCGGCAGGGGCGAGACGGGCAGCAGGAAGAAGGCCGCGATCCCCGCCAGGGCGATGCCCGCCGTCAGCAGGATCGTGCCGATCGGCCGGCGGATGAAGGGGGCCGAGAGGTTCATGGCGCCGCCGGGGCCGGGGCGGGCGGGACGCCCGGGCCGCCGGCCTCCTCCTCGGCGGCGGGGCCGGGCCGGTCGGGTCTGGCGCCCGGCTCGCCCTCGTCGTCACGGCCCTTGCGGCCAAGGCGTCGGGCCAGGCGATCGAACTGCAGGTAGATCACCGGGGTGGTGAAGAGGGTCAGGGCCTGGCTGACGATCAGGCCGCCGACGATGCTGATCCCCAGGGGATGGCGCAGCTCGGACCCGACGCCCCAGCCCAGCATCAGGGGCAGGGCCCCGAACAGGGCCGCCAGGGTGGTCATGATGATCGGCCTGAAGCGCAGCAGGGCGGCCTGGTGGATCGCCTCGCGCGGGGCCTTGCCCTCGTTGCGTTCGGCGTCGAGGGCGAAGTCGATCATCATGATCGCGTTCTTCTTGACGATGCCGATCAGCAGGATGATCCCGATGATGCCGATCACCCCCAGGTCTTGGCCGAACAGCATCAAGGCCAGCAGGGCGCCGACCCCCGCCGAGGGCAGGGTCGAGAGGATGGTGATGGGGTGGATGTAGCTCTCGTAAAGCACGCCCAGCACGATGTAGACGGTGACGATCGCCGCCAGGATCAGCCACAGTTCGTTGGCCAGGGAGGCCTGGAAGGCGTTGGCCGCGCCCAGGAAGGTGGTGGTGATGGTGGCCGGGACGCCGATGTCCTTTTCGGCCTTGCGGATGGCGTTGACCGCATCGCCCAGCGCCACGCCCGGCGCGGTGTCGAAGGACAGGTTGGCGGCCGGGAACTGGGCCACGTGGTTGATCTGCAGTGGCGCCGTGACCTTGTCGATCGTGGCCATGGAGCCGAGCGGGGTCGGCGAGCCGTTGCCGGCGCGCAGGTAAAGGGTCTGCAGGCCCTCGGGCGTGGTCATGGTGGCCGGGTCCGCCTCCAGGATCACCCGGTACTGGGTCGACTCCGTGAAGATGGTCGAGATGATCCTCTGGCCGAAGGCGTCATAGAGGGCGTCGTCGACGGAGGATGGGGTGATCGCCAGGCGCGCGGCGGTGTCGCGGTCGATCTTCACGAAGGCCGACAGGCCCTGGTTCTGGACGTCGGCGGCGACGTTGCGCAGCTTCCTGTCCTGGCCCAGTCGGTCGACCAGCTTGGACGCCCATTCTGCGACGGTCTTCTGGTCGGCCCCTTCCAGCGAGAACTGGTACTGGGTGCGAGCGGCCGTGGCGTCGATCGTCAGGTCCTGGACCGGCTGCAGGTAGAGGGTCACACCCGGAACGTCTGACGCCAGTTTTCGCAGGCGATCCAGGGTCTTGGCCTGGGACCCGGAACGGTCGCCGAACGGCTTGAGGTTGATCAGGAAGCGGCTGTTGTTGACCGTGGTGTTGTTGGCGTCGACGCCGATGAAGCCGGTCAGGCTGGCGACGTCCGGATCGGTCAGCAAGCGCTGGGCGACCTGCTGCTGCGTCCGGGCCATGGCGGCGTAGGAGACGGTCTGGCGCGTCTCGACCACGCCCTGCACCAGGCCGGTGTCCTGGGTCGGGAAGAGGCCCTTGGGGATCAGGATGTAGAGCAGGACGGTGAGCGCCAGGGTCACCGCCGCGACGATGAGGGTCTCCTTCTGGCGGTCCAGGACCCAGGTGAGGGCGCGGTCGTAGCGATCGATAACGCCGTCGATGACCGACTTGGAGCGGCGGGCGAAGGTGCTGTCCTCGGCCTTGCTGTGGGTCTTGAGCCAGAGGGCAGACAGGGTGGGGACGATGGTCAGGGAGACTACGGCCGAGATGACGATGGTCACCGCCAAGGTGATGGCGAACTGGCGGAAGAGGCGGCCCACCACGTCGCCCATGAACAGCAGCGGGATCAGCACCGCGATCAGGGAGACGGTCAGCGAGATGATCGTGAAGCCGATCTGTTCGGCGCCCTTGAGCGCCGCCTGAAGGGGCGGTTCGCCCTCCTCGATGTAGCGGGCGATGTTCTCGATCATCACGATGGCGTCGTCGACGACGAAGCCGGTGGCGATGGTCAGCGCCATCAGGGTCAGGTTGTTGAGCGAGAAATCCAGCAGGTACATGGCCGCGAACGTGCCGACCAGCGACAGGGGCACGGCGATCGAGGCGATGAAGGTGGCCTGGGGGCTGCGCAGGAAGACGAAGATCACCAGCACCACCAGCAGCACCGCCAGAAGCAGTTCGAACTCCACGTCGTGGACGGAGGCCCGGATGCCGGTGGTGCGGTCGGTCACCACGCTGACCTTGATCCCCGCGGGCAGGCTGGCGGTGAGGTCGGGCAGGGCCTTCTTGATCTGGTCGACGGTGGTGATGACGTTGGCGCCGGGCTGGCGCTGGACGTTGAGCACGATCGCCGGGGTGGTGTTGTAGAGCGCGCCCAGCTTGGTGTTCTCGGCGCCCTCGACAACCTTGGCCACGTCGCGCAGGCGAAGCGGCGCGCCGTTGCGATAGGCGATGATCTGGTTGGCGTAGTCGGCCGCGGTCAGCAGTTGGTCGTTGGCGTTGATCGAATAGGCGCGCGTGGGGCCGTCGAAGGATCCCTTGGCGCTGTTGGCGTTGGCCGCTCCGATGGCGGTGCGCACGTCGGCCAGGGTCAGGCCGTTGGAGGCGAGCTGGCGGGTGTTGGCCTGGATGCGCACGGCGGGGCGCTGGCCGCCGCTGATCGACACCAGCCCCACCCCGGGGAGCTGCGAGATCTTCTGGGCCAGCTGGGTGTCGGCCAGGCTCTGGACCTGGGTCAGGGGCACGGTATCGGAGGTCAGGGCCAGGGTGATGATCGGCGCGTCGGCCGGGTTGACCTTGGCGTAGATCGGCGGGGCCGGCAGGTCGGTGGGCAGGAGGCTGCCCGAGGCGTTGATTGCGGCCTGGACCTCCTGCTCGGCGACGTCGAGGCCGAGGTCGAGGTTGAACTGCAAGGTGATGGTCGAGGCGCCGGAGGAGCTGATCGAGCTCATCCGGTTGAGGTCCGACATCTGGCCGAACTGGCGTTCCAGCGGGGCGGTGACGGTGGTCGCCATCACCTCGGGACTGGCCCCCGGATAGGAGGTTTGGACCTGGATGGTGGGGTAGTCGACCTCGGGCAGGGCCGAGAGGGACAGGAAGCGGAAGGCCACGATGCCGCACAGCAGCACCGCCGCCATCAGCAGGGTGGTGGCGACCGGGCGCTCGATGAAGGGACGCGAGGGGCTCATGGCCTTCCGGCTTGCGCGCTGCGGGCCGGGGTCACTGGCCGTCGGGAGCGCTCTGGCCCCCGCCGTCCTGGCGGCGGCCGTCCCAGCCCCCGCCTCCTTGGCCGCCAAAGTGCGAGCGGAACCATTCGCGCCGCTGGTCGGGGGTCAGGTTCGCCGGCGGCATGGGGCCGTGATAGTCGGGATGGCGGGCGCGGAAGCGGGCGACCCAGTCGTCGCCGCTGGCCGCGGGGGGCGCGGCGGCTTGCGCCGGCGTAGCCGCGGTCTGGCCGCCCTGGCCGCGGTGCTGGCGCCCGCCGCCACCCTGGCCTTGGCCGGACGTGCCGGGCGCCGGCGGCTGGAAGGCGGGCGGCGTGGCCGGGCTGGCCGCCGGGGCGGGTTCCTGAGCGCCGCCTTGGGAAGCGCCCGAAGCGCCGCCGCCCTGGCCGCCGCGCCACTGACCGCCGCCCTGGCCACGGCGATGGCGGCCGCCGAAACCACCCTGGCCCCCGCCCAGGCGCGGGGCCTCGCCAGGCAGGGTCACCTGGCCGCCGTCGCGCAGCCGATCGCCGCCGTCGGTGATCACGGTCTCGCCGGCGTTGAGGCCCGAGGCGATGGAGAAGCTCTCGCCCGTACCGGGGCCGATCTTCACCGGCCGCTGATGCACCGTGTGGTCGGTCAGCACCCAGACGAAGTCGCCCTGGCTGCCGTGGCGGACGGCCGTGGCCGGCACGACGACCTGGTTGCGCAGGGTGCTGATCAGCAGGGTGACGTTGACGAACTGGTTGGGGAACAGCGCGCCGTTTGCGTTGGCGAAGCGGGCCTTGGCCTTGACCGTGCCGGTGTTGACGTCGACGACATTGTCGATGGTCGACAGGGTTCCCTGGGCCAGCACCGTGCCGCCGGTGCGGTCGTAGGTGGTCACCGTCAGGCCGGCGCCGCTGGGGCCGGCGCTGGCGACGATGGCCGGGATCTGGTCCTCGGGGATCGAGAACACCACGTCGATGGGATCGACCTGGGCGACCACGGTGATTGGCGTCGTTCCGTTGGCGGCGATCTGGTTGCCGGCGTCCACCTGGCGCAGGCCGACGCGGCCGGCGACGGGGGCGGTGATGCGGGCGAAGGACAGATTCAGCTGCGCCGCGCCGACGGCGCCGCGATCGCCAATCACGGCGGCCTGGTACTGCTTGACCAGGGAGGCCTGGGTGTCGAGCTGCTGGCCGGCGATGGAATCCTGGGCCTTGAGGGTCTGGTAGCGCTTCAAGTCCACCTCGGCGTTGGCCAGCAGGGCCTGGTCGCGCAGCAGCTGGCCCCGAGCCTGGTCGACGGCGACCTGGAACGGGCGGGGATCGACGAGGGCCAGCTGCTGGCCCTTGCGGACCATCTGGCCCTCCTTGAAGTTCACCTGCACCAGCATGCCGGCGACGCGGGAAGTGACGTTGACCGTGGCGGCGGGCGTCACGGTGCCCAGGGCGTTGAGGGTGATCGGAATGTCGCCGAGGGTCGCCTTGGCCACCCCCACGGTGATGGTCGGCCGGCCGCGGCCGCCGCCAGGGCCGCCACGACCTCCCGGGCCGCCCTGGCCGCCGCCGGCGCACTTGGAAAGGCCGAACGCCAGGGCGACGGCGATCAGGATGACGACGACGATGCCGACGATCGTGCGCCAGGGCGCTCGGCGGTGGGGCGGCGGCGCCGGGCGGCGCGCGTCCATCGTCGTCTGGCTCATCAGGTCTCCGTTGTCGTCGCGGGCGCGGGGGGCCAGCCACACCTTCCCGGAGGGGCGAACGCCGCGCAATTGGCGAAGTTCCTGCCAACATCAAACTTCAGGGCGATGTCCGGCGCGTAATACGGAGGGGCTTTCGCATGACCAAGTGTATCCAGGCATAGACGAAATCCCGATCCTTGGAGGCGGCCAAGCCCTCACCGGGGCGCGGTGGCGCGCCACCGCCATCGGGCCTTTTCCTCGTCGCGGGTTTGCGCGACTGTTCGGGAAAATCCTTGGGAGGAAGCCGACATGGCCGACGACGTCCGCACCCTGGCGAACACCAGGAACACGGGCCGGGGGGACGATGAGGTGATCGCGCTGTGGCCTGAGGGCGCGCCGGACCCCTTGCCGAATGTCGGCCCCGAGGCGGTGTTCCGGCAGATCGCCGGCAATGGCCCGACCACCGACATGCTGCGCAACGTCAGCCAGCCGACCCTGACGGTCTTCAGGGCCGATCCGGCCAAGGCCAACGGCGCCGGCGTCATCGTCTGCCCCGGCGGCGGCTGGCAGATCCTGGCCTGGGAACACGAGGGCCTGGACATGGCCCGCTGGTTCGCCGCGCGGGGCGTCACCGCCTTCGTGCTGAAGTATCGCGTCATGGCCACGCCGGACGATCCGGCCAAGTTCGCCGAGCGCAACGCCGCCGGCAACGCCCGCCAGGCCGAGTTGGCCAAGCTCAGCGGCCGCACGGCGCCGCGCGCCCTCAGCGACCTGGTCAAGGACGAAATCTTCGTGCGCGCCCGGGCCGCGGCGGCGGCAGACGGCCGCCGGGCCCTGGCCCTGGTGTGCGAGCGGGCGGCGGAGTTCGGATTAAAGGGCGACCGCATCGGCATGGTCGGGTTTTCGGCGGGCGCCTTCCTGACCGCCGACGTGGCGGTGGAACCGGGCGGCGCGCCCCTGGCTTTCGCGGCCCCGATCTATGGCGGCGAGACCAGCGGCCGGCCGGTGCCCGCCGACGCGCCGCCCCTCTTCACCTGCATCGCCCAGGACGATCGCATGTTGTTCAAGGTGGTGGAGGGCCTCTACGCCGACTGGTCCAATGCCGACCGACCGGCCGAGCTGCACATCTTCCCGCGCGGCGGCCACGGCTTCGGCATGGTGCCGCAGAACAAGCCCATCGACCGCTGGCTGGGGCTGATGGAGGACTGGCTGGCGGACCTGGGCTACCTGACAAGTTGACCCAACGGCCGTTTGACAAGTCGCCCGCGCGGCCCTAGCGGCGAAGGCAGAGGAAACAAAATCAGAGAGGCCGCGCCGTGCACTACAAGGAGCTGAAAGAGGCTTGGTCCGAACTGACCGCGCCCGGCGCGCCGTTCGAGATCGCGCCGACCCAGGTGCGGGGCCAGACCATCCGCAGCTTCAAGAACGCGCCGCCCAGCGTGCGCGAGGTGTGGCTGTCCACCGCCCAGTTCGCTGACCGCGACTACATCGTCTACCAGGACGAGCGGATCACCTATGGACAGGCCCACGTTCAGGTGGCCGCCATCGCCAACTGGCTGTTCCGCCAGGGCGTGAAGCCCGGCGACCGCGTGGCCATCGCCATGCGCAACTATCCGGAATGGATGCTGATCTACTGGGCCTGCGTCAGCGTCGGGGTGGCCGTGGTGGGCATGAACGCCTGGTGGGTCACCGAGGAGATGGAATACGCGCTCAATGACAGCGCCCCCAAGGTGGTGTTCGCCGACGCCGAGCGCCTGGCCCGGATCCTGGAGCGGCCTGAGATGGCCGGCGGGGCCAAGCTGGTGGGCGTGCGCTGCGAGAGCCTGCCAGAATGGGTCGTCCCCTACGCCGACGTGGTCAAGGACGGCGGCGCCTTGCCGGACGTGGCGGTGGATCCGGACGCCGACGCCTGCATCTTCTACACCTCGGGCACGACGGGCTTTCCCAAGGGCGCGCAGCTGACCCACCGGGGCTGCGTCTCCAACCTGTTCAACATGATGTTCTCGGGTCAGGTGCAGGGTCTGGCGACGATGCGCGCCACGGGCGTCGATCCGGCCAGCGTGCCGGGGCCGCCGATCCCGGCCAGCCTGCTGACCACGCCCCTGTTCCACGTCACCGCCAACAACTGCGGCGCCTACGCCACCACGGCCGGCGGCGGCAAGATGGTGCTGATGTACCGTTGGGACGCCGGCGAGGCGCTGAAGCTGATCGAGCGGGAAAAGATCACCGCCATGAGCGGCGTGCCGGTGATGTCGCGCGAGCTGCTCACCCATCCGGACTTCGGCAAGTACGACCTGTCCAGCCTGGCCTCCCTGGGCGGTGGCGGGGCGCAACTGCAGCCCGACCTGGTGGCCAAGATCGACACCGAGGTGAAGACCGCCCGGCCGAACACCGGCTATGGCATGACCGAGACCTGCGGGATCATCACCTCGGTGTCGGCCGACTTCTTCGTGGACAAGCCGGCCAGCTGCGGCCCGGCCATGCCCAGCTTCGAGGTCAAGTGCGTCGATGACGACGGCGCCGCCGTGCCCCAGGGCCAGGTGGGCGAGCTGTGGGTCAAGGGCGCGCCGGTGATCAAGGGCTACATCAACCGCCCCGAGGCCACCGCCGAGTCGATCACCGACGGCTGGCTGCACACCGGCGACGTTGCGCGGATCGACGAGGACGGCTTCATCTTCATCGTCGACCGCAAGAAGGACATGGTCCTGCGCGGCGGCGAGAACGTCTATTGCGCCGAGGTCGAAGCGACCATCCACCACCATCCGGCCGTGGCCGAGTGCTGCGTGTTCGGGGTGCCCGACCCGCGCCTGGGCGAGGAAGTCGGTGTGGCGGTGGTGCTGCGTCCGGGCCAGACGCTGACGGCGGACGAGGTGCGCGACCACTGCGCCGCGCACATCTCCAAGCACAAGGTGCCGCGCTACGTCTGGTTCCTGGACGAGAGCATCCCGCGCAACGCCAGCGGCAAGTTCCTCAAGCGCCACCTGCGCGACACCCTGAAGCCTGAAGCGGCGGCCTGAGGGCGGCGGGCGGCCCTAGGGCCGTCGGCGGATAAAGACGAAGCTCGCCTGGATGGGCTTGGGCCAGGTCCAGACGGGACGGTAGGTCTCGAAGCCCACCACCTGGACGGCGCCGGGCTCGGCCCCGGCTGCGCGGCTGAGGCTGTCGGCCAGGGCCTGGGCCTGGGCACGGTTGATGTCGTGCACGGCCCAGGCGACGACCGGGCAGGCGCCCGGCGAAAGGCGCGCGCGCAGAGTCGGGTTGCGGGCCGGATCCACCAGCTCGTCGGCGCGGTAGGGGACCAGGCGCGCCGCCTGGCCGGCGAAGTAGAAGCCATAAAAGTCGCGCTGCGCCAGGCCCCGGAAGAAGGGCGTCGGCGGCCCGAAGCGGGCGGGCAGCAGAACTGGGATCGACTGGCCCGCGCAACTGGGCTGGTTCATCACCAGGCTCGCGCTTTCGCGCCAGGCCTCGCCGCGGGGCAGCCAGCGCTCAGCCTGGGTGGCGAGCTGGACGACGAGGGCGATGACCGGAACAGTGAGGCCGATCGCCGCGACGGCGCCGGATCGCCGGGCCGTGGCGGCGTCATAGCCCAACGCCAGGGCCGGCCAGAGGAAGGGCCCGGCGATCAGCAGGTTCATGTTCGAATAGGACGGGGCGAACGCCAGCGAGATGGCGATCCCCGCCGCGATCACCCCGCCGACCGTGAAGGCGCCCAGGCCGACGATCCAGCCGGTGTCCCGGCGCGCGGCGTCGCGCGGCGGGATTCGGTCCTTTCCTCGCCAGGGTGCGGTCAGGGCCAGGGCCACGATGGCCGCCAGGGCCCCGGGGGCGATCAGCCCTTGCAGGGCCTCGAAGGTCTGGTGGGCGAAGAAGGGCGCGTCGGCTCGGAACCACATGTCGTGGGTGTTCTGCTGGGTCGTGCGCATCAGCAGGCGCATGTAGGCGACTTCGACCGCGAAGATGGCCGCGCCGGCGAGAATGAGGCTGACGCGCAGACGCCGGCTCGGCACGGTCAGGATCAGGTAGAGGTAGAGCAGCCCCGTCGCCAGGAAGGCGTAGAAATGGCTGAAGGCGCCCACGGCCCCCGCCAGGGCCAGGCCGGCGACGACGCTTGCGGGAACCGTTCCCCCTTCACGTTGGGACGCTCGCGCGCGGATCGCCAGGACGGCCAGGATCGAGGTCGCCAGCAGGCAGAGCGCGTAGTTGCGCACGTTCTGGGACTGCATGAACCAGAAGGGCGAACTGGCGGCCACGGCGGCGGCGAACAGGCGCCCGGTAAGGCTGAAGGTCCGGTGCGTTCCCATCACCAGCGCCGCGACGGCGCCGATGCAGAAGAGGCCGCTCAAGGCCCTCAAGGCCGGCTCCGAGAGGCCGAACACCTGAGCCCATGCGTAGAGCAGCAGGTAGTAGAGCGGCGGATGGGTGTCGGTCAGGGCGCGGCGCCAGACCTCGGCGGCTCCGCCGTGGTGGTTGACCAGGAAGAGGGTGAAGAGCTCGTCGGTCCAGTAGCCCTCGGCGGACAAGCCGACGAAGGCGAAGGCGAAGGCGGCGAAGACGACGCCGCCGAGGCCCCAGGCGGCGGCGCGCGACAGGCGGCTGGTCGTCACGGCGGCGTCGGCGTCCCGGGTCACAGCGGCGGTCATAGGCCCGCCAGACCGCGGCGCAACGGCGAATTTGCGGCGCGGTTGCTACCGGCGCCTTTCAGCCCGCTTCCAGAAGCGCAACGGTGCCTTGGCCTCCGTCGGCGCAGATGCTGACGATGGCTCGGGTTCCGGCGGGCATGGCCGCCAGCTCCTTGATCGCCTGGCTGAGAATGCGCGCGCCGGTGGCGCCGAAGGGATGGCCCAGGGCGACGCTGCCGCCGTTGGGATTGATCCGCTCGCGCGGGAAAGGCCCGAGGTCCGGTTCGACGCCGGCCTTCGCGCGCAGGAATTTCGGGTCCTCCAGGGCCTTCATGTGGAACAGCACCTGGGCTGAGAAGGCCTCGTGGATCTCCCAAAGGGCGATGTCGTCGTACTTCAGGCCCTGGCGCTTGAGCAGCTTGGGAATGGCGAAGGCCGGCGCCATCAGCAGGCCCTCGACGCGGAAATCCACCGCCGCGACCTCGTAGTCGACCAGCTTCACCCTGGGCGTTGCGGCGGGCAGGGCGGCCAGGCCTTCCTCGGTTGCGACCCACAGGCTGGCGGCGCCGTCGGTGAGCGGGGTCGAGGAGCCGGCTGTTAGGGTGCCCTTGCCGCTGGTCTTGTCGAACGCCGGCGGCAGGCGGGCAAGCTTTTCCAGGGTCGTGTCCCGGCGGGGAATGGCGTCGCGGGCGAAGTCGCCTACCGGCAGCACCAGGTCGTCGAAGAAGCCTCGGTCCCAGGCGGCCACGGCGCGCTGGTGGCTCTGCAGGGCCAGGGCGTCCTGCTCCGCCCGGCCGATGCCCCATTCCTTGGCGGTGATCTCTGTGTGCTCGCCCATGGAGAGGCCGCTGGTCCGGTTGACGACACCGGGAATCCACAGGCGCACATCGCTGACGTGCAGGTCGGCCAGGTGCGAGATGCGGTCGCCCAGCGAGCGGGCGTTCTGGAACTTGCGGACCCAGTCGGACAGCGGCTGGCTGAGGCCGAGCTGGATCCTACTCATGGAATCGACGCCGCCCACCAGGGCCAGGTTACGGCCGCGCCCGTCCAGCAGGCGGGCGGCCTCGAAGGCGCCGATCATGCTGGTGGAGCAGGCCATCACCGTGCCGAAGGCTGGCACGGTGGCGCCGACGCCGGCGTCCATCAGCACCTCGCGGGCGATGTTGCTCCACATCAGGCTGGGGACCACCGCGCCCCATACCGCCAGGTCCGGCAGGCGGCCGCCCAGCAGGCCGACCATGTGCCGAGCGAGAGGAACCGACAGCTGGATGGCGTCCAGGTCGGCCAGCGGCCCGTCGACCTTGGCGAAGGGCGTGCGAACGCCGGCGGCGAGCCAGATTCGGGGTTGGGCCGGGACGGGCATGGCGGCGGGTCAGCTCGCCGACTTGCGCAGGGTCGCCACCTGCTTGGCCGTGATGCTCGACGGCTTGGCGCCGAAGCGGGCGGTCACATAGTTGGCGACGGCGGCGATCTCGGTGTCCGAATAGGCGTGTCCGAAAGCCGGCATGACGCTGGGGCCCGAGGCCGTCCGGCGGTTCGCCCCAGCCAGGACGATGGCCGCGACATTGGTGGCGCTGGCGTCGTTGACGGCGCGCACGCCGGTCAGGGTGGCCCAGGGTGTCAGCTGCCCCGCGCCGGTCCAGCCGTGGCAACTGGCGCAGGCGCCCTCGAAGATCTGCTTGCCGCGCGGATCGAACCCGGCCGCGACGCCTTGCTTGGGCTGGGAGGGGGCAGGCGTGAGCGCAGGCGCCGGCTGGGTGGGCGTGTCGATCGCCGGGACCGACCGGACG
>JAFEEA010000049.1 GCA_018241335.1 Pseudomonadota bacterium | reverse complement strand
GTCGACCCCTCATCCGTCAGCTTCGCTGACACCTTCTCCCGCAAGGGGAGAAGGACGAGGTTTTGGCGGTCCAGTCGGCTTGCGACCTCAGTCCGCCAGCAGCGCCTGGGCGATCTTATCGCGGGTGAAGGGCAGGTCGCGGATGCGCGCGCCGAGGGCGTGGGCGACGGCGTTGCCGATGGCCGCCATCGCCGGGCCCAGCGACACCTCGCCGGCGCCGACCGACCGTTCGGACTGGGCCATCACCAGGTCGATGTCCACCGGCGGGATCTCGTCGAAGCGCAGGATCGGATAGTCGTCCCAGGTGATCGACTGCACGCCCCGGCCGGCGAGGCGCACCTGCTCTTTCAGCGTCCAGCTGGCGGCCATGATGATGCCGCCCTCCAGCTGGTTCCTGACCCCGTCGGGATTGATCACCTGGCCGCAGTCGGCGGCGCACCACATGCGGTCCAGGCGCACCTCGGTGTCGACGCTCAGCGCCACGGCGACGGCGATGTAGGCGCCGCGGTCGCGGTAGCGGCAATAGGCCAGGCCCAGCCCCTGCCCGCCCCCACCGGGCCCTCGGGCCGACCAACCCGACATCTCGGCGACCCGCTGGACTACATGCCGCGCGCGAGGGTCGGAGATCATGCCGAGACGGAACGCGAGCGGGTCCTGGCCGGCGATCTCGGCCAGCTCGTCGATGAAACATTCGGCCGCGTAGGTGTTCACCGGCCCGCCCAGACCCCGCAGGGACGAGGTGCGCACCGGCCCGGGCGCCACCAGGTGCTCGGTGTAGCGCCGGGCGGGGATGTCGTAGGACGGCAGGGCGTTGAGGATGCCGCCGCTGAAACGCACGCCGCCCGGCAAGGTCGGCGCCGGCATGGGCGGGGGCGGCGGCAGTCCGAGCGCGGTCTGGGCCAGGGCGCTGCCGCGGCCGCCGGTGTGCGAGCCGCTCCAGATCTCGGCGGTGTAGTCGACCAGCCTGCCGCCTGCGTCGAGTTCCGCCGCCAGCTCGATGTGCATGGCCGTACCCAGGGGCTCGTGGCCGAACTCGTCCTCGCGCCGCCACTGCACCCGGATCGGCGGTCCGGGCCGGCGCACGGCGATGACGGCGGCGTCCACGGCCGCGTCGTCGGCGCCGTTGTGGCCATAGGTGCCGGCGCCCTGGGCGTGGATGACGGTGATCGCCTCCGGCGCCAGGCCGCAGATGCGGGCCAGCAGCTGGCGCATGGGATAGACGCCCTGGGCGTGGGTCCAGACGGTCAGGGCGCCGTCCTTGAACTGGGCCACCCCGCAGGACGGCCCCATGGACCCGTGAGCGATATAGGGCCGGCCATATGCGGCCTGGTGGCGGCGGCGGTTGGACGCCTCGGCGGGCGGGTCGCCGGCCGGATAGGCCGTCGCCTCCATGGTCTTCAGGGATACGGCTTCCGAGACGCTGGACGGCAGGTCGCGGCCGTTGTCCCAGCGGGCGCCCAGTTCGGCCGCGCCGATGGCGGCGGCGACGGCCCGTTCGCTCTCGGAGACCAGGGCCACGAACTGGACGTCGCGGACGATCTCCACCGCCGCCTCGCCCGCCGCATGGCGGATGGCCGCCTCGTCCAGCGAGGCCAGGGTCGCGGCGGGTCCGGGCTGGCGCAGCACACGGGCGTGCAGCATGCCCGGCAGGCTGAGGTCCTGCAGATAGGCTGCGCCGAACACCTTGGCCGGCAGGTCCAGGCGGCCGACGTCCTGGCCGACCAGCCGGTGGCGGTCGGGCGACTTCCAAGCCGCTTCGCCGGTGGGCGCCTGGGTCAGGTCCACCTCGCCGGCCAGGTCCCAATAGGTCAGGCCCGCCGGCGACCCGCCGCGCTGGAAGGCGCCGTCGCGGATATCGAGATCCGCGGCCTCGCAGCCGAGTCGTTCGGCCGCCCGCGCGGTAAACAGGGCCCGCGCCTCGGCGCAGGCCTGGCGGACGGCGGCGCCGGAGGTCTCGATGCTCATGCTGCCGACGGTCAAGCCCTCGTCCGGCGAGCGGTCGGTCTGGGGGACGACCATGTCGAGCCGGTCCATGGCGACGTCCAGCTCTTCGGCGGCCATCATGGCCAGGCCGGTCAGGGCGCCCTGGCCATATTCCACCTTGCCCACCGCCACGCGGACCCGGCCCGGCGTCTCGAACCCGACCCAGCGGTCCAGGCGGGGGTTGTTGGCGAGGTTGGCGGGGATCATGCCGCTGCCTCCGCCCGCATCCGCTCGGCCGCAAGGGCCACCGCCGCCAGGATGCGGTTGTGCGCCCCGCAGCGGCAGAGGTGCCAGGCCAGGGCCTGGGCGATCTCCGCCCGGGTGGGATCGGGATTGCGGTCCAGCAGGGCCTTGGCCCCGACGATAATGCCGGCGAGGCAGTAGCCGCACTGGCCGGCCTGGAGGTCCAGAAAGGCGGTCTGCAGCGGATGCGGGCGCTCGGGCGTGCCGATACCCTCGAGGGTGGTGATGGCCTTGCCTTCGAGGTTGCCGACTTCGAGCTGGCAGGACGCCTTGTCCTCGCCGTCCACCAGGACCGCGCAGGCGCCGCACTGACCCGCCCCGCACCCGAACCGCGCGCCCTTCAGCTCAAGCTCGGCGCGCAGCACGTCGAGCAGGCTGGCGGTGTCGTCGACGTTCAGGCGCCGAGCCTGGCCGTTGATGGAAAGGGTGATGTCACGCCGCACGCTCGACCCTCCGTCGCCGAACGCACAGCGTGACCCAATTGAGCCTTCGAGAAAAGCCGACTAGCGCCGGCAGACCACGTCGCGCAGGACTGGGGCGTTGATCGACAGGCCTCCGCCATTGAAGCGGAAGGCCCTGCCCTTGTAGCTGGTGTCGTAGTAGACGGCCGAGCCGAGGCCCTGGCGGCGGCAGAACCAGTCGGCGGCGCTGCGATCATAGGCGGCGATGTCCTGGCCGTTGGACCGGGGACGCGGGAAGAACACCACCGAGCGGCCGGGCACGCCGCCCGCGCCGTTCCAGCGCGTGTCGCCGTAGCCGCCCCGGTCGTCGCCGTAACCGCCGCCGATCACCGGGCCCGGCGCCGGACCCGTGGTTCCGCGATTGTCGCCATAGCCGCGATCGTCGCCGTCGCCTCGGTTGTCGCCATAACCCCGGTCGTCGCCGCGGCCGCGATCACCGCCATAGGCGCCGCCGTAGCCGCCGCGGTCGTCGCCCCGGTCATCGTCGCGATCCGCGCCCGGGTTCCGGCCGTAGCCGCCGCCGGCCGAGGCGCCATAGTCGGCGCCCTGGCGCAGGGACGACACCATCCGACCGAGGCCGTAGCGGTCCAGGTTCGGCACGTCGCCCGACAGGGTCTGGCAATTGCCGCGCAGGTTCGCGTCGGAACAGACCGTCCAGTCGCCGTCGAAGTGGGCGCTGCGAGCCATGTCGTTGAAGTTGTTGGCCTGCAGGTTGTCGGCGCCGCGATAGACGGTGATCGACCGGCCCTGGAAGTTCGGCAGCTCGTAAAGCGTCGCGCTGCCACCCCCGCCGCCCATGGCGGGCTGGGCGACGGCGACGCCAGAACAGGTGAGGCTGGCGAGGCCGGCGGCGGCCAGCAGCGTCTTGGCGGTTCGGTTCATGAAGTGGCTCCTGGTGCGCGGCGCGGCCGCGATTGGCGTTTCGCGGCGGCAACCTCGGCTGTCCGCCATGAACCCAATCTGAACCGCCCGAACGCGCCGCAGGCGGGCTTCGTCAGTCGAAGCTGAGCACGATCTTGCCGAAGTGCTCGCCGCCCTGCATGGCCTTGAACGCCGCCACCGCCTCGGTGAACGGGAAGACCTTGTCGACCACCGGCTGGATGCGGTGCAGCTCCATCGCCTTGCACATGGCCTCGAACATGGCGCGCGAGCCGACGGAGACGCCCTGAAGCTTGGCGCCGGTAGCGATCATGGAGCCGATCTGCAGCGGTTCGGCCGCGCCGGCCAACACGCCGATGATGGCGATGTGGCCCATCAGGGCGATGGATTTCAGGCTTTCGGTCAGGGTGCCGGCGCCGCCCACCTCCATGACGAAGTCGACCCCTGCCCCGCCGGTGATCTCTCGCGCGGCGCGGCCCCAGTCGGGCGTGGTCTTGTAGTTGATCAGGTGGTCGGCCCCCAGCGCCTTGGCGCGGGCCAGCTTCTCGTCCGAGGACGAGGTGATGATGGTGCGGTAGCCGGCCGCCTTGGCCAGCTGCAGGCCGAAGATCGAGACCCCGCCGGTGCCCTGCAGCAGCACCGTGTCGCCGGGCTCCAGCGCCGCGTCCGAGAACAGGGCCCGCCAGGCCGTCAGGGCGGCGCAGGCCAGCGTCGAGACCTGGTGGTCGCTGAGATAATCGGGAACCTTGGAGACGCCGTCCTGGCTGAACACCGCCAGCTCGCGGCCCGCCCCCGGGATCGGCAGGCCCAGGGCCGAGGCCTGGGTGGCGTAGGTCGGCTTGCCCGAGAACCACTTCTGGAAGAACAGGGTGGAGACGCGGTCGCCGACCTTGACCCGGGTCACCCCCTCCCCCACCGCCTCGATCACCCCGCAGCCGTCCGAGAAGGGCGTCATCGGCAGGGGCGTCGAGGGGCCATAGGCGCCGGCCACCATGATCAGGTCGCGGAAATTGAGCGACACCGCCTTCATGCGCACCAGCACCTCGCCGGGGCCGGGTTTGGGATCGGCCAGTTCGACGACCTTGAGGTTTTCCAGGCCGACCCCGTCGACCAGTTGCAGCGCACGCATGGCTCTCTCCCTTTGGGGTCACCGACCCCGTTCGCGCAGATGGAGACAGGCCTTCCGCGACGGCTGGCAAGGCCGAGGGGCGCACAACCTCGCGTCAGTATCGAAATTCCGTCGCTCCTGCGCCCCAAGGTTAAGCCTGCATTATCGACTCGCGCCGCTTAGATCGCCCCAAACCCTCAAGGGTTGCATCTTGCATCGACGGGTGGACCCACTGTGGCCTTGCACGCAGACATCTCTGCTTCCCGGCCGCGGGAGCGCGCCGGCCCGAGCGCCGCGGCGATAGCCCTGGCGGGGGTAGCCTTCGTGTTCCTGGTCCTCGCCCGGTCTCCCGGGCTGACCGCCCACGTTTCGGTGGGATTCACGTTCAACGAGATGCTGGTTCGCCTCCTGCAGGGACGCTTCGACCTCACCGCCTCGACGATCGGCAATGAAGCCTTCCAGCACGGCGGGCGAACCTACGCCTACTTCGGCGTCTTCTGCGCCCTCCTGCGCCTGCCGCTGATGGCGCTCGGCGGGATTCGGACAACAGACGTCACGGTGCTCTCCATCGCGACAGCCTCCAGCGTCTCCCTGATGTTCAGGATCGCCTGCGCGGTCACCGTCTTCCGGACCGACCGCGCCGAGGTCCTGGCGCCGATTCATCGGACGCTCATCGTCATGGCCCTGGCCTTCGGCGGCGAGACCGTCCAGTTCCTGAGGCCGAGCGTGTTCCAGGAGGTGGTTTCCTGGGGCGACGCTCTCGCGGCGGGTTTCGTGTTCGTCGCCCTGCGCGTGGTGCTGGGCCTGGCGACCAACAGGACGCGCGCCTATGCGGCGATGGCGACGTTCGCGGGCCTGGCGCTTCTGTGCCGCTTTTCGTTCGGCCTCGGACTCTCCGCGGCGCTGGGCCTGATGCTGGCCGCCGATGTCCTTCAGAGCAGGCCGGTCGGGTCACTTGGCGGCGCGGTTCGCCGAGCCGCGCCCGCGACGGCCATCCTGACGCTCGCCCTCTGCGCGGTCGGGGCGGTGAACTATGGGCGCTGGGGCGATCCCTTTCTCTTCATCCCGCTTCGAGAGCAGGCTTTCGCCGTCGCGGCCTTTCCCGATCGGCTGGCGCGTGTCCAGCAGCTTGGCGAGTTCAACCTGGCGCGCATCCCGTTCGCCCTTCAGTACTATTTCGCGCCGATCTGGGAGCTCCAGCGCCCCGACGGGACCCTGCTGTTCCAGGCCCATCAGCTGAAATACTTCGATGTCGTCGAACTGCCGCCCGGCTCGTTGCTGCTCAGCGACCCGCTGATCTGCCTGCTCGCCGTCGGGGGCGTCGTCGCGCTGGTCCGAGGCCCCAGCCTCGTCGCCCAGCCGTGGCAAGCCCGCGCGGCGCTGCTCGGACTGGCGATCCCGGCCCTGGTCATGCTGGGGGCCATCGCCCTGACCTTCCGCTACAGGATGGAGTTCTATCCGGCCCTGGACTTCGCCGCCTGGATCGGCCTGAACGCCTTCATCCGGCGCGGGCGGCCCCTGGGCCAGCGCGCCGCACCGATGTTGTCGGGGATCCTCGCGGTCGGTTTGCTGGTCGCCGGAATGTCGCGCGTGGCCTATGCGGTGACGCCGTTCGGCTCCCTGACGGACATGGACGCGCCGCACGGCTGGACCTCCCTGTACTGGAGCCAGGGCGGCGCGGAGGTGAAGCCGGCGGGTCACATGATGCCGAATGGCGCGCGCCTGCCGTTCAAGGCGCAGTTGGCGAACGACGGTCCGGCGGAATTTTGAGGCCGCCGGGGACCGCCGCCGCAGCGGTTCGCGGCGACGTCGTTTCCCGGATCGCCAGCGCCCCGAGCAAGCCGGCGAGGGCCACGGTCCCGATCCATGGAAATCCAGCCAGGACCAAGGCGGCCAGGGTCGACAGGGAGGTCACGCGGTCCCGCGGGCGGGTGGCCTCCACCAGACCTGCTATGACGGCCGGCGCAAGGACGACGGTGTCGTAGTTCATGGCGTAGGGCGTGACCATCAGGCCCGCCCCGAACATCGCCGCCATCCGGGCCCGCGCAGACGACGCGCGCCGGTACGCGAATGCGCCCAGCGCCAGGCTCGCCGCCGCGATCACGCCCTGGGCGAGGCCGAGCCGCCAACCGCCCAACCCAAGGCGATGCAGGGCGCCCGCCGGCGAGACCACCAGCTTGAGCAATCGCGGATCGCCCAGCACCTGCGCCTGGAAGCCGCTGGTCGCCGAAAGCCAGGCGCGCCAGGTGTCGACGCCGTAGAGCGCGGCCGACGCGGCGACCATGGCCGCGCCGGCCAAGGTCGCGGCGGCGAGAGCCTTCCATTGGCCGGCCACGGCCAGCAGCAGCGGCGCCGCCACCAGCAGGCTGGGCTTGATGGCCGCGGCGACGCCGACCAGCGCTCCGGCCAGCCACGGCCGCCGCGCCAGCGAGAGCAAGCCAAGGAGCGCCAAGGCGCCGACCAGGAAGACACTCTGCCCCGCGACCATTCCGGACACCGCCGCCGGCGTCGCCAGGAGCATCACCAGGAAGAGGCCGGTCCAGCGCGTCGCCAGAGGGGCGCCGGCGGCGCAGAAGGCGGCCACGCAGACCCCTGTCCACAGGCCGAACGAGGGCCAGAACGCCAGCCGCCCAAGCGGGCCGAACACCAGCAGGGCGCTGGGCGGATAGGGAAACGGCCGCGCGCCCGCAAGGTCGCCCAACAGCCACGCCTGGGCCCGGGTCACATGCGCGGCGTCGTAGAGCAGCGCCGGGTCCTGCGCCGCCACCCGCGCGCCAGTCCACATCGGAAGGAAGTCCAGGCCGGCGGGCTGCACGCTCAGCACGGCCCGTCCGAGCATCACCGCGAAGACCGCCAAGCCGGCGGCGAGCGCGGCCAGGATGAACATCCAGGTCCGATCCCGCCTCCCCGGCGGGGCGCTGAGGTCGCCGCTCGATGTCTCGGCCGAAGATGGCATGGGCTATCCGACTTGCTGGCGGAGGCTGCTGGACATTCCTTACGAAACCGACCGCGACGTCTGGCGGGCGACGATTGCGCGCGACAGCCAGATGGCGCCGACGAGGCCCAAGCCCGCGAGGACGCTCATGGCCAGGTAGCCACGCGCGCCGATGGAATCGAACAGGGCGCCGGACCCCATCGACGCCAGGCCGATGAAGACGCCGCCGGACAACACCGAGTTCAGGGTCTGGGCGGCGGTGGCGCTGCGTTCAGGGCTAAGCCGGTCGATCAATTGCAGCGATCCCATGAAGGTGGCCGTGAACGTCAGGGCGTGCAGGCACTGCACCGGGATCAGCAACCATAGAGGGGGCGACAACGCCAGGCAGGTCCAGCGCGCGACACCGCCGAGGGCGCCGAGGATCACCAGCCGCTCGGGCCCGAGGGCGCGGCGCATCGGCTCGCCGAACCACAGGAACAGCACCTCCGCCGCCACCGCCACGCCCCACAGGACCCCGCTGGCGCTGGCCGGCAAACCCTGCGCCCGCCAGGCCAGGGTGGAAAAGCCGTAGTAGAAGGCGTGGCTGGCCTGGATCAGGCCCACCGAGACCACGGTCAGAACGAATAGCGGATCGCGCAACAACCCGCCCAGGCCCCGCCAGCGATCACGGCCCGCCAGCCGTTCGCCCGCCTCGTGCACGGGGTCGCCCGGCAGGGCCAGGAAGCCCGCCAGGCCGACGGCGGCGGCGGCGGCGGTCAGCCACCAGATCACCGCGTCGGCGCTGACCAGGCTGAGGGCGATGCCCATGCCGACGTTGGCCGCCACATAGGCCGCCGATCCCATCCCCCGCGGCCAGCCGTAGTTGAAGCCATCCTGGCGCGCCCGGCGAAGGGCGATCACATCGGTAAGCGGGCTCAGGTTGGCGAACAGGCTCTGGGACGCCAGCCAAAGCGCCATCCAGGCCCAGAAGCCATGGGTCGCCAAGAAGAGGCCGTAGAGCGCCGCCACCACCAGGCCGATCAGCCCCAACGGTGTGCGGCGCAGGCGAAAGCCGTCTGCCCAGACCGCGATGGCCGGGCCGGTGACCATCCGCGCCAGGGCCGGGGCGGCCAGGATCAGACCGATCTCGGCCCCGCTGAGGCCATGGGCCTTGAACCACAGGCTGATGTAGGGCCCGCTGACCCCGCCACCGAAGAAGATGGCGGCGTAGAAGAGGCCGAGGCGCTGGGTGACCGTCATGGCTTCCGCTATCAGAGTCGCGGGCCGTGGTCGCGGGCGCCTCTGCAGGCGGCGACTCTCCGGGAGATCGACCGGGTCAGCGGCTCTTGGCCACCCACAGCGTCGGCCAGTCGTCCATGGGAACGCCGTGGCACTCGGTCATCACGGTGGCGCCAAGCAGCTGGAAGGCCTTGCCGTCCCAGACCCAGGACAGCATCTCGCCGCAGTCGCCGATGCCACGGCCCTTGGCGAAGCTGGTGAGGGTGCGGGTCTTGTCGTCGAACTCCGGATCCGACAGCTCCGTTGCGAACTTCTGCGCCAGCCCGGGCGGGTTCGGGAAGCTCAGCGGCCTCAAGGTCCCGCCCTTCTCGTCGCCCAGGAAGAAGACATTGGCGATGCTGTAGGCGCCCTGGTCGCACACCGGTCCCCACAAGACGACCCCGGGCGCCAGGCGCGCTATGAGGGGCGCGTCCATGTCGCCGGTGGGATTGGCGGTGCAGTCCTTGGGACGGGCGCGGCGGACGGCGACGGGCGCGTGGCTGGGAAGGCCGGCCTGGCCGGCGGCGGGGCCGGCGCGAAGAAGCGGTGGGGCGGGAACCGACGGCACGGCGGAAGCCGGCCTGTCACCCTTGCGCGTCAGGGCGGTGACGGTCCCCACCCTCTGTTGCTGGTCGTCCAACCACAGCAGGGCCGCGGCGCTGCCGGCGAGGGAAACCGAGAAGACCGGCTTGCCGTCGCCCTCCACCTCAAGGGCCTGACCATCGTGAAGGGCGGCGATCACGGCCGCGCCCTGAGCGGGGCTGAGGGACGCCGACTGGCCGTCGTCCGCCGCCTTGACCACCAGGCCCGCCAGACCCGGCACGGCGCGGCCGTCGATCTTCAGGCTCCACGTGGCGGCCTTGGGCGCGTCGTCGGCGGTGATGGCCAGGCTGACGACAGGCGCGGCGCCGGCGGCGCCGCTTCGGGCGATGCGAATGTAGCCGCCGATTTCCGACTCCCCATCCGGAAAGCCGAACGCCACGCAGGCGCGCAGGTTGTCACAGACCGCGTACCAGGCCTTGAAGGTCTTCGAGCCCGCCGCCTTTGCCCCAGGAACAGACGCCAGAACGGCCACGGCGGCCACGATCACTGCAAGCCGCCTCATCGGCCACGCACCTCTCGCCTAGAACGCCCCCAGCGTCAGCCGCCGGCGATCTCCAGGCGGCGCGCGTGGGCCATCTCACCGTAGAGAGCGATGATCTGGCGGTCGAGATCCCTGTCTCCCGCCGTCTCGGCCTTTTCGTGCAGGGCGATCAGCTGGCGGCGCAGGGCGGCGTTGGCGGCGTCGAGGCCCGACCAGGTAAAGTCGGTGTCGACCTCGCGCGCGGCCTTGGCCAGGGCCCCGTCCGGGGTGTCGTAGGTCGCGGCAGCCTTGCCGAGGATGGCGCGGATGGCCCTGTTCTCCCAGACCCGCGCGGCCGTCCCGCGCTCGGCTTCCTGGGAGGCCAGCATGGAGAGCATGGTCAGCATGCCCATGCGGCCGACCATGTAGTCGCCTCCGGACTCCGGCGGCAGCGGCGTCGACAGGGTGACCGCGAAGCCGGTCATGATGTCGGGCAGGGTCGGGGTCATAGGGCCTCCAGCGCGGCGAGGTGGGCGGCCAGGATCTGGTCCTGGCGACGGGCGGTGTACCAGCCGGAGAAGGCCAGGATCGGCTCCTTGAAGCCGCCGTCGCGCCATTCCTTGGCCGAGGAGGTCCAGATGGCCTGGCCCTTCACCGAAGCAAAGAGACGCCACCAGGCGAAGGCCTTGGGATCGACCTTGAGGCCGCTGGCCCGCTCCCAGGCGGCGATGCCGTCTTCCAGGCTGATGGTGCCGGAGATGGTCGGCGAACCCGGCAGGGACCACAGCGGATCGGTGGCCCAGCCGAGGTCTTCCAGCGGATCGCCCAGGTGCGCCATTTCCCAGTCCAGGATGGCGATGATGTCGCCTGACCCGTTGGCCAGGAAATTGCCGGAGCGGTAGTCGCCGTGCACCACGGCGATCTTCTGCGCCGGCGGCGGCGGATTGGCGCGCAGCTTGCGGATGGCGGCGCGGACGATGGGCTGGGGATGCAGTTCGTCCTCGTCGATCACCCCGGCCCAGTAGTCCAGCTCACGCCGCCAGCACTGGTCCGGCGCGGGCATGTCCGTGACTTCCAGGATCGGCAGGCCCTCCACAGGCTCGCCGGCGATGCGGCCCATGATCGAGAAGAACTGCTCGCCGATGGCGCGGCCGTGGGGGGCGTAGGGATCGGCGGCGAAGGGGCTGCCGGGCGCGCCGCCCTCGATGCGGCCCATGATGAAGAACGGGCGCTCCAGTTCGGCGCCGTCCATCTCCAGCGCCAGGGCCTCTGGCGCGGCGACGTTCTTGTCGCGGAACGACTGGATGGCCAGGAACTCCAGGCGCCGATCGGTCTCGATCAGGCTGCCCGGCGGGTCGCGGCGCAGGATGTAGCCCTTGGCCTCGCCGCCGATCTCGGCGTCGAACTTGTAGGTCTCGCGGCTGGCCCCGCCGCTGATGCGGCTGAGGGTGGTGACCGTGGCGGGCTGGCCGTGGGTTCGGGTGAGGTACGCCTCGAGGCGCTCGATCAGGGTCATCCGGGTCTACTTCGCGCTGGCGGAAAGGGTGAGGAAACCGGTTGCGGCGCGCGGCCCGGCCCTTCGCGGCGGCGGCGTCTGGTGTATGGGGAAATCGTCGCCCCTGGTCGCAGCCATGGTCGCCTCCTCACGGTGCGCCGCCCTGACGCGGCGGCGGTTGGTTGGCGCAAGCTCTAGGTCCGACGCCGGGGCGTGGCAACGATGACGGAGGGTCAGCATGACCTTGGGGCAAGAATGATCTGGACCCGCCGCAACTGGACCACCCTGGCCGCCCTCAGCGGGCTGCTCGCCGTGGGCTTCGGGGCCTTCGCCGCGCATGGGATCGCCGATCCCCAGGCCAAGGACTGGCTGAAGACCGGGTCGACCTACGAGATGGCCCACGCCCTGGCCACCCTGGCCTGCTCGGCCCTGGTCGCGGGGGGCGTCGGCCGGGCGCGTCACGCGGCCGCCTTCTTCCTGGGCGGGTCGCTGCTGTTCAGCGGTTCGCTCTACGCCATGGCGCTGGGGGCGCCCCGGCTGATGGGCGCGGTGACGCCGGTCGGGGGGCTGCTGTTCCTGGTCGGCTGGGGCGTGCTGGCCTGGGCGGCGCGCCAGATCCGCTAGGTCACGCGGGCTCGAGCACCTTGCTGGGGCGGGCCAAGCCATAAAGGGCGATGGTCGACAGCAGGATGGCCACCAGGATGATCGTCGCCAGGGGCCTGGCGGTGCCGTCATGGGACGCGCCAACGAGTACGGTCATGAGGGCGCCCACAGCGAAGGTCGAGGCGCCCATCAGGGACGAGATCGCACCAGTCCGTGACAGGTCGACGCTCATCGCCGCCGCCTGGGTGTTGGGGCCGATCAGGCCAAACGAGGCGATCACCAGGAACAGCGGCGCCAGCACGCCCCAGATCCCGCCAAAGCCGGTCCAGGCGGTCGCCAGCATGACCACGGCGAAGACGATCGACAGGGGCCGCGCGCGCATCAGGATGTGCTCGGGCGTATGGCGCTTCAGCCAGTGGGCGTTCAGCTGCGACAGGCCGACCATGCCGAGGGCGTTGGCCCCGAACACCCAGGCGAACACCGCCGGCGAGATGTGGTAGTCGCCGATGATCAGCTGCGAGGCGGCGGCGATGTAGCCGAACAGGGCCGCGCCGTTGAAGGCGCCCGCCAGGATGTAGCCGATGAGCTGCGGATTGGTCATCAGCACGCCGAAGCTGGCCCAGACCGGCTCGCCGCGCGCCAGGGCGGCGCGCTCGGGCGGGTGGGTCTCCTCGAAGGCGAAGGCGGCCCACAGGGTGATCAGGCCCGCGGCGACCACCTGGAAGATGAAGATCGCCTGCCAGCCCAGGCCGACCAGGGCCGCGCCGCCCATGGGCGCGAGGATCGGCGCCAAGCCCATGACCAGCATCAGCATCGACAGCACGCGCGCCGAGGTCTGATGGTCGAACCTGTCGCGGATCGCCGCGCGGGCCAGCACCTGGCCCGCCCCGCCGCCCAGGGCCTGGAAGAACCGGGCGACGATCATCGCCTCCAGCGAGCGCGAAAAGATGCACGCCACCGTCGCCACGAGGTATAGCGCCAGCCCGCCAAGCAGGGGCGCCCGCCGCCCGACCCGGTCGGACAACGGACCATACAGGAATTGTCCCACCGCCAGGCCAATCAGGAAGGCGCCCAGGGTCGACTCCGCCGGGGCGTGGAAATAGGCCCGCAGCGCCGGCAGGCTGGGCAGGTACATGTCGATGGAAAGCGGCGCCACCGCCGTCAGGGACCCCGCCAGCAGGATGAGGCTGATGGGGATGCGCTGATGGGCCGGAGCTTCGGGCATGGCGGGGCTTCTAATGGCGTTTCGGGAAAAACTGAAAGCCGAACGCGGTGGAAGCGGCTCGCCCTCGCCATATGGTGACGGCTATAGACCGGCGCATGACCTCCCCCGCCGTTTTTCAGGCGCCGGCGCCCGCGGCTCACGGCCTCGGCTGGCGAGACGCCCTGGTCGCCCTGGCGGTCGTCGCCGTCTGGGGCACGAACTTCGTCGTCATCCGCTTCGCCCTGGGCGAGCTGCCGCCGTTGCTGTTCGCGGCCCTGAGGTTCACCTTCGCCGCCCTGCCCGGCGTTTTCCTGATCCGTCGCCCCAAGGTGCGCTGGCGCGAGCTTGCGGCCTACGGCGTGCTGATCGGCGCCGGCCAGTTCGGCGTCCTCTACATCGCCATGAAGGGCCATATCTCGCCGGGCCTGGCCTCGCTGGTGGTGCAGAGCCAGGTGTTCTTCACCATCGGCCTTTCCATGTGGCGGGCGGGCGAGCGGTTGCGGCCTTTCCAGTGGGCGGCGCTGGCCCTGGCGGTTGCGGGCTTCGCGGTGATCGTCGGCCACGCCCAGGGCGCCACGACCCCGCTGGGCGTCGGCCTGGTGCTAATCGCCGGTGCCAGCTGGGCCGGCGGCAACATGGTCGCCCGCGCCGCGCCGGGCGCCAACATGCTGGCCTATGTGATCTGGGCGAGCCTCTTCTCCGCGCCGCCCCTCTTCGTCCTGTCGCTGGTCTTCGAGGGCCCGCACGCGATCCGCGAGGGGCTGGCCCATGCCTCGGCGGCCACCTGGGCGGCAGTTCTGTGGCAGAGCGTCGGCAACACCATCTTCGGCTACGCCGCCTGGGGCTGGCTGCTGGCCCGGCACCCGGCCGCGACGGTGACGCCCATGGCCCTGCTGGTGCCGGTGTTCGGCATCGCCGCCTCGGCCTGGCTGCTGGCCGAGCCCCTTCCCGCCTGGAAGATCCTCGCCGCCGCCCTCGTGCTGGGCGGCCTGGCCCTCAACGTCTTCTGGCCGATGCTGCGGGCCCGGGCCATCGCGCAACCGGCGTGACGCCGGCCCGACGACGCCCGCCGCACATCGAAACGCCCCCGGCCTAGCGGCCGGGGGCGTCCGTTCGGGCGCGCGCCGAACCTAGTGCTTGATCGCCTTGGCGATCTTGTCCTGAGCTTTGCCGACGGCGTTCTGGGCCGAGCCCACGGCCTTTTCGGCGGCGCCCTCGGCGCGCAGGCGGTCGTTGCCCACGGCCTTGCCGGCGGCTTCCTTCACAGCGCCCGTAGCCTTCTTGGCGGCGCCTTCGATGCGGTTGGTGCTCATGGCGATCTCCTTTGATTTGTTGGGGTTTCGAGGAAGAGGTTCGCCAGACCCAACGCCCGCTCGCACCGCGGGTTCCCTCGCGGCTACTTGCCCTGCCCCGCGCCACACGCCAGGGTGAACGTCGGTCACCAAGAACCCCAGGAGAGAGAGTTTCCATGTCGGCCCTAGAGAGCCTGATGCCGCCCGTTCAATACGCCGACCTGGGCGAGGTCCGCATGGCATACTACGAGGTCGGCCCCCGGGGGGTGGGTGTGCCGATCATCTTCTGTCACGGCTTTCCCGAGCTGGCGTTCTCGTGGCGCCATCAGCTCAAGGCCTGCGAGGCCGCCGGCCGCTGGGCCATCGCCCCCGACCAGCGCGGCTATGGCCTGACCTCCCGTCCCGAGGCCGTCGAGGCCTACGACATGGAGCACCTCAGCGGCGACCTCATCCGGCTGATGGACAAGCTGGGCATCGAGAAGGCCGTATTCTGCGGCCACGACTGGGGCGGCATCGTCGTCTGGCAGATGCCCCTGCGCCATCCGGACCGCACCGCGGGAGTGATCGGCCTCAACACCCCCTTCATGCCCCGCGCGCCTGTCGATCCCATCACCATCATGCGCGCCCGGTTCGGCGAGGACATGTACATCGTCCACTTCCAGAAGCCTGGCGAGGCGGACAAGGTCCTGAACAACAACGTCGCCAAGGCCATGGGCTTCTTCATGCGCCGGCCGATGGCCGAGACACCGCCGGCCAGCGGGGGCTTATCGGGCAGCCTGACGGGCAGCACGGAAACGACGGCGACGCCGGAAAGCAACTTCGCCCTGGTCAAGATGCTGGAGCTCTACGATCCATCCGTCGACCCGCGTCCGGCCCTGCTGACGGACGACGAGATGGCCGCCTTCGTCGAGACCTTCGAGCGCACCGGCTTCACGGGCGGCATCAACTGGTACCGCAACTTCACCCGCAACTGGCAAAGGTCCGAGGGGATCGAGGACAAGGTCAAGGTCCCGTCCCTAATGGTCATGGCCGAGAAGGACGCCGTGTTGCCGCCTTCCGCCGCCGACGGGATGGAGGCCTATGTCTCCGATCTGGAGAAGACGCTGATCAAGGATTCCGGTCACTGGACGCAGCAGGAGCAGCCCGAGGCGGTCAATCGGGTGATCCTTGACTGGATGGACCGCCGCTTTCCGAAGTAGAAGGACGCATGGACCGTATCGCTCCCGCGCCTTCCGTCATGTCCTCCGCCGGACGGCGGGGGCTTTATGTGGAAACCGAGGCCTTCGATTCCGGGTGGCTGGATGTCGGCGACGGTCACGAGATCTTCTACGAGCAGTGCGGCGTCCGCAGCGGAAAGCCGGCGGTGGTGCTGCACGGCGGACCGGGCGGGGCGATCAACGCCACCATGCGGCGCTTCTTCGACCCGTCGCGCTGGCGCGTGGCCCTGTTCGACCAGCGGGGTTGCGGCAAGAGCCGGCCGAACGCCTCGCTGGATGAGAACACGACCTGGACCCTGGTCGAGGACATCGAGCGGCTGCGCGAACACCTGGGCATCGAGAAGTGGTGCGTGTTCGGCGGCTCCTGGGGCTCCACCCTCGCCCTCGCCTACGCCATCAAATACCCCGAGCGGGTCACCGGCCTGGTGCTGCGCGGCATCTTCCTGGTCACCGAGCGCGAGCTGAAGTGGTTCTACCAGGACGGCGCCTCGATGATGTTCCCGGACGCCTGGGAGCGGTTCCAGGCCCCGATCCCGCCGTCCGAGCGCGGCGACATGATCAGCGCCTACCACAAGCGCCTGACCAGCCCCGACCGGCGCGTGCAGGCCGAAGCCGCGGCCGCGTGGAGCCAATGGGAGGGCGACACCATCTCCCTGCGCGGGCCCGAGGCGCGGCCGTCCAAGTTCAACGAGGTCGACTTCGCCATCGCCTTCGCGCGCATCGAATGCCACTTCTTCGCCAACAAGGGCTTCTTCGACGAGGACGGCTGGCTGCTGAAGAACGTCCACCGGATCCGCAACATCCCCGGCTGGATCGTCCAGGGCCGTTTCGACGTGGTCACGCCGCTGGAGAGCGCCTGGGCGCTGGGCAAGGCCTGGCCCGAGGCCCGGTTCGAGATCATCTGGGACGCCGGCCACGCCTCGACCGAACCCGGCATCATCGACGCCCTGATCCGGGCGACGGATGCGGCGCTGGCGGGGTAGAGACCGACCCCTCATCCTCCCACGCCTTCGGCGCGGGCCCCTCCTTCTCCCTCGGGGAGAAGGCAATGGAAATTTGGCGGGCTGAACTGGGAACACCTCTCCCCGAGGGAGATGGAGGGGCCCGCCGCGTAGCGATTGGGAGGGTGAGAGGTTCCGGCCTTCCCGACTACAAAATCGCGCCGCGCCCGCTGGTGACTTCGGAATAGCGGTGCACGCGCACCGACTGCACGAGGCCGAAACCCACCATCACCGTGATCATCACCGTGCCGCCCCAGGACAGCAGCGGCATCGGCACGCCCACGACGGGCGCAAGGCCCATGACCATCGCGCCGTTGATCATGAGACAGAGCGCGAAGGTCGCGGTCACGCCCGAGGCGGCCATGCGGCCGAAGTGGCTGTGCGACACCGAGGCGATGCGCAGGGCCATGAAGATCACCCCCATGTAGAGCAGCAGCACGGCCACGGAGCCCACGAAGCCGAATTCCTCGGCCAGGGACGAGAAGATGAAGTCGGTCTGCTTTTCCGGCAGGAAGTTGAGCTGACTCTGGGTGCCGAGGCCGAAGCCCTTGCCCAGGAGGCCGCCTGAGCCCAGGGCGATCTTGGACTGCATTATGTGGTAACCCGAGCCGGACTTGTCCGCCTCCGGGTCCAGGAAAGTCAGCAGTCGCGCCTTCTGGTAGCCCTTGAGCACGAACATGAAGGCCGCGGGCACCACCGCCACCAGCCCCGCCAGGCCCACCGCCACCAGGCGCAGGGACAGGCCGGCCAGGATCATCATCACCCCGCCGGTGGCCCCGATCAGGAGGGCGGTGCCGAGGTCAGGCTGCTTGGCCACCAGGGCCATGGGCAGGGCGATCAGGCCGGCCGGGATCAAGAGCCACCAGGACAGGCGCGCGTCGCGGCCCGACAGCGAGTGATAGAAACGCGCCAGGGCCAGGACGAGGCCGATCTTGATGATCTCCGAGGGCTGGATGCGGACCGGCCCCAGGTCCAGCCAGCGCTGGGCGCCCAACGCCGAGTGGCCGACGACGTCCACCGCCGCCAGTAGCACGATGCCTATCGCGTAGACCGGATAGGCCAGGGCGAACCAGACGCGCAGGTCGACCATGGCCAGCAGGATCATCAGCAGCACGCAGCCGCCGAAGCGGATCAGGTGCGGCGCCGCCCAGGGCAGCCACGAGCCGCCGGCGATGGAGTAGAGCATCACCCCGCCGATCCCCGCGATCACGGTCAGCAGCAGGGTGAAGGTCCAGTCGATGTTGGCCAGCTTGACGATCAGCCGATCGCGCTCGCCGGGGCGGGTCAGCGCGCTGACGGTCATTGCGGCTCGATCTGCTGAGCGGGCGGCAGGGGCGGCGGCGCGGTGGGCTGCTGCGGCTGTCCGGGAATCGGGGTCGGGGCCTCAGGGGCGGCGCCTTCCACCGGCGGCCCGTCGGGATTGGCGCCGACCGGCTCCGGATTGGGCAGGGGCGTGACGATCCGCGCGCGAATCTCCGGATCCTTGAGCAGGGCCACCTTCATGATCTCGGCGGCGCGAGGGGCGGCCGCCGAGGCCCCCCAGCCGCCGTGCTCGACCAACACGCTCATGGCGTAGCGCGGCTCGTCCACGGGGGCGAAGGCGATGAACCAGGCGTGGTCTCGCATGGCCCATTCCATGTGCACCGTGCCGCGCGCGCCCTTGTAGGTGTGGGCCTGGGCGGTGCCCGTCTTGCCGGCCATCATGATTGGCCCGAGCCCCAGCTTGGCGGTGAGCTGTGCGGTGCCGCTGGTGACAACGTCGGCCATGGCCTTGCGCACGAAGGCCAGGTGTTCCGGGTCGACCGGGATGTCGGGAACCTCGTCCCCGCGCGGCAGGTCCTTGCCGCCGATCGACTTCACCAGGCGCGGCATGAGCTGTTTCTTGCCGTTGGCGATGCGCGAGCACATCACGCACAGCTGCAGCGGGTTCACCGCCAGGGCCCCCTGCCCGATCCCGAAGCTGGGCGTCTCGCCCGGCCACCAGCGCTCGTGGAACACCCGTTCCTTCCAGGCGGTGTCGGGCAAGGTGCCCTTGTTCTGCGGAATGTGGATCTCTGGAAAGGTCTGGTTGATGCCGAACTTGCGCGCCGTCTCGGCGATCTTGTCCGGCCCGACCTCCAGCGCCGTCTGGTAGAAGAAGATGTCGCACGAGGTGACGATCGCCTGGTGCATGTTCAGCGTGCCATGCGACTTGTCGCAGTGGAACACGTGACCGCCGAACGGGAACGCGCCGCCGCAGGTGTGGGTCTTGTCGGGACTGACGCCCATCTCCAGGGCGGTCAGGGCGACCATGGTCTTGAAGGTCGAACCCGCCGGGAAGGTCGCGGTCAGGGCCTTGTTGAACAGCGGCTTGCGGTCGTATTGGGCCAGGGCCTGGTATTCCGGCCCGGTCAGCCCCTTGACGAAGCGATTGGCGTCGAAACTGGGCGCGGACATCAGGCACAGGATGTCGCCGGTGCGACAGTCCATCATCACCGCTGCGCCGCTTTCCTCGCCGAACACTTCCAGCGCGCGGTTCTGGATGTCGGCGTCCAGGGTCAGCTGGATGGTCGAGCCCGGGACCGAGGCGATGTCGCCGGCGGGATCCTCGCGCACAACGCGGCCCTTGACGTCCACCTCCACCTTCCGCGCCCCGGCCTTTCCGCGCAGCACGGGATCGAAGGACTTTTCCACCCCCTGCTTGCCGATGCGGAAGCCCGGGTTCAGCAGGATCGGGTCGATCGGCCCGACCTTGGGCACGTCATTGCCGGAAACCTTGGCCACATAGCCGATCACGTGGGCGAAGGCGCCGCCGAAGGGATAGACCCGCACCTCGCCCATGTCGGCGGTGACGCCGGGCAGTTCCGGCGCGCGGACGTTGATGCGGGAGAACTCCTCCCAGCTCATGTCCTCGACCACGGCCACGGGCGCGCGGCGCGGCGCGTTCTTGATGTCGGCGATGACGCGGCGCTTGTGGGCGTCGTCCAGGTCGACCAGCTTGGCCAGGCGGTCGACGATCTCTTCGACGTCCTTGGGCTTCATGTGCTCGTCGCGCATGAACAGCAGGCGGAAGTCGGGACGGTTGGAGGCCAGGACCACGCCATTGCGGTCGACGATCAGGCCGCGCGGCGGCGGCTGAAGGCGAAAGTCGAACTGGTTATTGTCCGATAGCTTGGTGTAGCGGCTGTTCTCGATCACCTGAAGCTGCGCCAGGCGCCCGCCCAAGGCGACGACGCCAAGGCCCAGCAGGCCGCCGAACACGAAGGCGCGGCGGCCGAACTCGCCCTGCCGCTCGTTGACTTCGTTGAAGAAGATCTGGGGGTTACTCATCGGAACCTGACGTCCGCGTCTTCATACCGCTCGATCAGCGTGTGCGCCAAAGGATACAGCGCCGCAGTCACGAGGAATTGCCAGCCCACGGCCACCAGGCTGGGCATGGCGCCGGAATCCAGCACCAGCAGATAGGCCCCGAACCCGAACGCCAGGGCGCAGGCGGCGGCGTACCAGACCCACATGATGATGAAGCTCTGCCCTGCCAGTATGTTGCGCAACAGCAGGACCGGCGCATAGGCGGCCAGCAGGCAGGCCGGCCAAAGCCCCGTCGGCCCGCCCCACAGGACGTCCATGTAGAGCCCAAGCAGCAGCAGGGCGAAGGGCGGCAGGATCGAGGGGCGGATCATCGCCCAGGCGAAGGCCGGAACGAGGGCGAACACAGGTTCGGGCAGCTGCAGGCCCCCGACGCGGATCGGCGCGGTCAGGACCAGTGTCGCGAGGGCGCACAGAAGCATGGGGCCGCCCAGCCAGCGGACGGGATTGAGCTGACGCGCGACGTTGGCGGGCATCAGAAGGGCGCCGCCTCCTGGTCGGGGGCTGGCTTCGGCGGCCTGGGCGCAGGCTTGTGGGCCGGGACGGCCGGCTTGGGTGTCGGCTTGTGCGCCCCCTCGGCGACAGGTTTCCGCGCGGCGTCGGCGACGGGCTTGAGCGACGTCCCCTGACGCGCCCGATCGGCGCGAGCGGCAGCCTCGGGCTTGGCTGCGGCAGGCTTCGCCGCGCCAGGCTTGGCCGCCGCGGGTCTGAGCTCTCCGGGCTTGGACGCCGGCTTCGCGGGCGTCTTGGCCGAGGGCTGACTGGCCGGGCCGGTCCCTGTCGTCTTCGGCGCGGCTGTCGCGGCGGCGGAGCTTGGCGGGGGCTTGACCGGCGGCGGGACGGGCATGGCCGTGGTCGGCTCCTCCGTCATCGCCGTGGGCAGGGTTTTGGGTTCGAGCTGCGCCTTGCTGATCAGCTGCGAGAAGTCGTGGAACAGCAGGATCTGGACGAAGTCGATAGGCGAGGCGTCGGAGTCCAGCGCCACCCGCCAGCCGCCGTCCAGGTCCTTGACCACCACGCCTACGGGCAGGCCGCGCGGATAGACGCCGCCGTCGCCGGACGTGGTGACGCGGTCGCCCTCCACCAGCGGATCATGGCTGCGCAGATAGGCCAGCTTGGGCGTGGGTCCGCCGTCGCCGGTGAGGATCGCGCGGGCGTTGGTGCGCGCCACCATGACCGGCGTGCGGCTTTCGGTGTCGGTCAGCAGCATGATGCGGCTGACGCCGGGGGCGACGCCGGTCACACGCCCGACCAGGCCGTGTTCGGCCAGAACGGGATTGCCCTCGATGACGCCCTTGTCCGATCCGGCGTCGGCCAGGCGGGTGTTGGAGAAGGGTCCCCGCGCATCGGTCAGGGTGCGGGCGAAGACCATCGGGATCGGCGGGTCGGTCTTGACCCCCATCAGGGCGCGGTAGCGGGCGTTCTCTTCGCGCAGCCGCAGGGCCTCGTCGCGCCACTGGTTGTCCTGCGCCACCTGGATTCTCAGGCGGCGGTTCTCGCCGGCGGCGTCGATGTAGCTGCCGATATAGTCCCCGATGCCGCCAACCCAACGCACCGGCGCCGAGAGCCCCTCGCCCACCGGCTTGGTCACCGTGTCGGCGGCGCGGCGCACCTGGTCATAAGCGCTGGCGCGCAGGGTCTCGCGACGGTCGCCGAGCAGGAACGCCAGGGCGGCGACCACAGCGACGATCAGCGCCACCGCGGCCGTCCACGTGAGCGGTACTTTTACTGTTCCAAAGGGACCATCCCGCAGGGACAATCACCGCCTCCCGAGGCCCCCGCCCCGTGCCAGAATCGTTAGTAGTCTAAACGCCTTGGCGGACTATGCGAACGTCGATTCGAGGACGCCCTTCATCCACTTCGGGTGCTCCAGCACCTTGCCGCAGCCGAGCGCCACGCAGGCCAGAGGATCGTCGGCGACGGTCACCGGCAGGCCGGTGTGGTCGCGGATTTCCAGGTCCAGGCCACGAAGCAACGCGCCGCCGCCGGTGAGCATGATGCCCTTGTCTGCGATGTCGGCGGCCAGTTCAGGCGGCGTGGCTTCCAGGGCCACCTTAACCGCCTCGACGATCTGCGCCACCGGTTCGGCCACCGCGTCGGCGGCCTGCTTTTCGGAGATGCGCACTTCGCGCGGCACGCCCTGCATCAGGTCGCGGCCCTTGACGTCGATGGCAAGGCCGTGACCGTCCTCGGGCGAGCGGGCGGTGCCGATCTCCTTCTTGATGCGCTCCGCCGTGGTCTCGCCGATCAGAAGGTTATGGTGGCGACGCATGTAGCTGATGATCGCCTCGTCCATCTTGTCGCCGCCGACGCGCACGCTGCGGGAATAGACGATGCCCGACAGGCTCAGCACGGCCACCTCCGTCGTGCCGCC
>JAFEEA010000048.1 GCA_018241335.1 Pseudomonadota bacterium | reverse complement strand
GGACCTGCTCGATGTTCGGCTTGTGCAGGGCGCCGGCGTGGATGACGGCTTGCGCCCCGGCCTCCGCCAGAGCGCGGCGGACCAGGTTGCGGTCGGCGATCGTCCCTACCACCTGGGTGTCCGGGCCGGGGACCGGGTCAAACCCCGTGACCTCGTGGCCCAGGGCGCGAAGGCGCGGCGTCAGGGTCCGGCCGAGCCAGCCAGAGGATCCGGTCAGAAGGATGCGCATGGTCCTGATCTAGGCGCGGCATGACGCGAAGTCACCCTGTCGCCGTCGGCAAAGCTTGGCTTGCGCGCCTGCGCGCGACGCCATAACTGGCCGCGCATAGCGCCGATCCAACGGCGGTCGGACTTTTCAGACCAATCCATTTCCGAGGGGATGCTTCGATGCAGAGCAAGCGGCTGGGCAAGAGCGGGATCGTCGTTTCAGACATCTGCATGGGCACCATGACCTTCGGGTCCCAGGCCGACGAGGCCATGGCGTTCAGGATCCTCGACAAGTCGTTCGAGGGCGGGATCAATTTCTTCGATACGGCCGAGAACTATCCGGTGCCGCCGCGCGAGGACTGGGCCGGCACGACCGAGGAGATCCTGGGCCGCTGGATGAAGACCAAGCGGCGGGACGAACTGATCATCGCCACCAAGGTCTCCGGCCCCAGCCACGGCTGGATCAAGAGCGCCCAGCGCGCCGGCATGACCGCGCTCGACCGCCACAACGTGGTCCGCGCCGTCGAGGCCAGCCTGAAGCGGCTGCAGACCGACTACATCGACCTCTACCAGACGCATTGGCCCGATCACGACGGCCGCTACGAGGACGCCCTGCGCGCCCTGGATGACCTGGTGCAGGCCGGCAAGGTGCGGATCCTGGGCTGTTCCAACGAGACGGCCTGGGGGCTGATGAACGCCCTGCGCGTGTCGGAGCGCGAGGGCCTGGCCCGCTACGACACCATCCAGAACAACCACAGCCTCAACAACCGCCGCTTCGAGGACGAACTGGCGCAGGTGTGCCGCAAGGAAGGCGTCAGCTCGATCCCCTATTCACCGCTGGGCGGCGGGGTGCTGTCGGGGAAATACCTGGGCGGCGCGACGCCGGAGGGGGCGCGGTTCTCCAACTACCTGAAGATGGAGGGCACCCGGCAGTTCGCCCAGGCGCGGCGCTTCGTGAACGAGAAGTCCCTGGCGTCCACCGCCCGCTTCGCCGCCATCGCCGCCGATCTCGGCATGTCGACGGTGACCCTGGCGACGGCCTGGAGCAAGCAGCACGACTTCGTGGCTTCGACGATCGTGGGCGCCACCCACGTCGATCAGGTGGACGCCATCCTGGCGGCGGCGGACGTGACCCTGGGGCCGGACGTGCTCAAGGCGATCGACGCGGTCTCCAGGGAATTCATGTATCCGATGGGCTGAGGCTAGATCTCGAGCACCGCGGGGCGGTCCTGTCGGAGGATCGCCTTGCCGGCGCGCTCGACCCGGATGCTCTGGTAGGTCGGGAAACGCTGGAAGAAGTCCGCGGCCCGGGCCCGGGCGTTCTCGTCGCTGTGGCAGGTGACCGGAACGACCAGGTTCTGGCCGTCGGGCCCGCCCTCAAGGGTGAAAATGAAGGTCATCAGGTCCCCTTTCCGAGCTCGAGGGGAACGGGCGGCGACCGTCCCGCCGCCCGTTCCCGGAGAAGCGCCCGCGTTGGGTGCGGGGCAGGGCCGTGATGCGCCCGGCCGGTTAACGAACGTTGATTTTTGACACGATACGCGCCAGTTCTTACCCGATCCGGGCCCAGTTCTTACCCGTTCCGGGCAAGCTGCTCAGTCGAGGGTCACGCCGCCGCGCCTTAAGTCGCGAAACAGCCGCCGGACATTGGCGGCGTTGCCGACGATGACCGCGTTGTTGGCCGGGGTGGACAGGGCCTCGGCGTTGGCCAGCACGCCGCCCTTGACCCGGCGACATTGCCCCGACGCGATCAGCCGGTTGACATAGCGACGCGTGGTCTCGAACGGCAGGCCGAGCGAACCGGCGATCGCCAGGACGCTGACCGGCCTGCGGGCCTCGTTGGGCGCGACATCGTCCAGGTCCGTGTGCCTGGCCGGGGCGCCGGCGATCGGGTTGAGATGCGCGGTATTGGCCGAGACGATGGCGGCGGCCACGATCGCCATGATCAGGTCGCCATCGTGCTGCTTGGCGGCCAGCTGCAGCGAACGCAGGACGAAGTCGGTGGCGAGGCGGGCCATCAGGCGGGCGTTGTCGTCCGGCGCCTCGACCGGCCTGGGCGCGGAACTCGTGTCGCCCTGCATATCGCGCCCTCCGCCGCTCGCCGACACGCCGTGTGCAGCTATCTGCGCCTTGCAGCATCTCGCTGACCATGACGCGGATCAAGTGACGGCCGGTGAGGCCGCCGCCGCGGCCAGGGCGTCCAGCCCCGCAAGATGCTCTAGCGTCGGCCGAGGCTCAGGCGGCCCAGGGCCTTGGCCAGCGCCGGCTCGAGGATCTTGAGCTCCTCGAGATGGGCCGCGGTCAGCCGGCCGAGGATGGCGTCGGACCGTTCCGTCAGGGTCAATTCCATGCGGCGGCGGTCTCGCGTCGAGGCGGTCTTGGCGAGAAGGCCGCTCTCCACCATGCGCGAAACCAGCTCGGCGGCGGTATGGGGCGCGATCAGCAACTGTTCGGCCAACGCGCCCACGGTCGGCGCCTCCGGTCCCGGATGGCCGGCGATGGCCAGCAGGGCCTGATGCTGCTGGGCGGGCAGGCCGGCGCTGGCCGCCTCCGCCTCGCTGAACGACAGGAAGCGGCGCAGCTCATAGCGGAAAGCGGCGATGGCCCGGTACTGCGCCTTGTCCAGGCCGGCGCCGGAGAGGGTTCGGCCTTGGCCGTCGAGCGACATCGATTGCTCCTGGAATATATCGTACGACGATGTATATCCCCTGCCGCCCGGCGACGAAAGCCAGGCCAGCGAGGACGACCGCGTGACAGCTTACCCAGGATACGACGGCCAGGCCCAACTGCGGCCCAGGGATCGGGCGCCGGCGGACTTCAACGCCGACCGTCGCCTGCTGATGCTGGCCGCCATGGCCCTGCTGGTCGGCAGCCTCGGAACCTTCGCCGCGTGGGGCCTCATCAAGCTGATCAACCTGACCACGAACCTGGTCTGGTTCGGCCGGTTCGACGTCGCCCAGGCCTCGATGGCGCACGCCGCGCGCGGCCCCTGGATGGTCGCCGCGCCCATGCTGGGGGGGCTCGCCATCGGCCTGATGGCGCGCTTCGGTTCGGAAAAGATCCGGGGCCACGGCATCCCCGAGGCGATCGAGGCGATCCTGATCGGCGGCAGCCGCATGTCACCCAAGGTGGCCCTGCTGAAGCCGATCTCCTCGGCCATCTCCATCGGCACGGGCGGGCCCTTCGGGGCGGAAGGGCCGATCATCATGACCGGCGGCGCCATCGGCTCCCTGTTCGCCCAGTTCTTCCACCTCAGCGCCGCCGAGCGGAAGGTGCTGCTGGTGGCGGGCGCCGCGGCGGGCATGACGGCCATCTTCGGCACGCCGGTGGCGGCGGTCCTGCTGGCGGTGGAGCTGCTGCTGTTCGAGTGGCGGCCGCGCAGCTTCATCCCGGTGGCGGCGGCGGCGGTCACGGCGACCTGCTGGCGTCCGGCCCTGTTCGGCTCGGGGCCGCTGTTCCCCTTCACGGCCCACGTCAGCCTGCCCTGGTGGGGCCTCATCGCCTGCGCCGGCATGGGGATCGTCGCGGGCCTGCAGTCGAGCCTGCTGACCAAGGCCCTCTATACGCTGGAAGACGCCTTCGAGCGCCTGCCGATCCACTGGATGTGGTGGCCGGCGCTGGGCGGTCTGGCGGTCGGCCTGGGCGGGCTGGTCGAGCCGAGGGCGCTGGGCGTCGGCTATGACGTCATCGGCGATCTCCTGCATGGCGGTCTCCTGTGGCGCGCGGTGATGGCGATCCTGCTGGTCAAGGCCGGCGTCTGGCTCGTGGCCCTCTCGTCGGGCACCTCGGGCGGGGTCCTGGCCCCCTTGCTGATCATGGGCGGGGCGCTCGGGTGGCTGGCCGGGTTGGCGCTGCCCGGCGGCACGGGCTTCTGGGCCCTGCTGGGCATGGCCGCGATGCTGGGAGGCACGATGCGCTCGCCCCTGACCGGCGCGGTGTTCGCCCTGGAGCTGTCCGGCGACTTCAGCCTCCTGGCGCCGTTGCTGGCGGCCTCCACCGCCGCCTACGCGGTCACCGTCCTGCTGCTCAAGCGGTCGATCCTGACCGAGAAGATCGCCCGGCGCGGCCAGCACATCACCCGCGAATACGGCATCGATCCCTATGAACTCGCGCGCGTCGCCGATGTCATGGTCACCGAGGTGGACGTGCTGCGCGCCGACCAGACCGTGGCCGAGGCCCTGGCGGTGTTCGAAGGCGGCGGGCGGCGCATCTACCCGGTGGTGGACGCCGCGCGGCGGCCGGTCGGCCTGGTCTCCCGGGCCGACGCCCTGCGATGGGAGGTCGATGGCGAGGGGGGCGACGAGCGCCTGGCCGACCGCATCTCGGACGCGGGCCTGGCCTGTGTCCATCCGGGCGACATCCTGGCGCGGGCGGTCGAGCTGATGATCGCGACCGACGCGGGGCGCCTGCCGGTGACCGATCCCCAGAGCGGGGTCCTGGTCGGCCTCCTGACCCGCAAGACCCTCCTGCTGGTCCGGGCCAAGGCCGTGAGCGCCGAGGCGGACCGCCAGGCCTTCTTTGGCGCCGGCGCGGCCTAGGGCGCCACCAGGCGGTCGCGGACCGCCTCCAGCGCCTTCAGGGCGGCGCCGGCCCCCTGGGCGGTCCGGATCAGGGCGGGGAGCTGGGCGGGGCGGGCGGCTAGGGCGGTCAGCACGGCGCCCACGTTCGCCGTTCCATCCGGCCTCAGGCCGGCGAGGGCCGCCGGCGGCAGGGCGTGATCGGCCCCGTCGGAAATCGCGCGCACGGCGGCGAAAGGCCGGCCGGCCTCGGCCGCCATGCGTGCGGCGACGTGGGACTCCATGTCCACCGCCAGGGCGCCGCAGGTCGACCACAGAGCCCGCTTGGCGGCCACGTCGGCGACGGCGACGTCCGAGCCTGCCAGGGTGCCGACCCGGGCGTCGCGGTTGGCGCGCAGCAGCCGGCGCACCCAGTCCTCGTCGCAGGCCCAGCGCTCGCCTTGGCAGAGGACGGCGGAGGCGACGATCAGGTCGCCCACCGGCACGCCCTCGGCCAGGCCGCCGGCGACGCCGAAGCTGATCACGGCGGCGTCCGGTCGCGCCGCCAGGGCAGCCGCCAGCCCCGCGCGAAGGTTGGCCGTATCGCCGCCGCCCACCACGATCCCGTGGCCCAGGCCCTCCAGGATCCGGGCCTCGCGGGTCATGCCGACGACGGCGATCAGCTCCCCGCCCGCCATGGCTACATGCCGTAGGCGACCTGGCGCTGGTTGGCGCGCATCAGGTTGCGGTAGCGGGCCATGGCCCAGAGGGGGAAGAACTTCGAATAGCCGTGGTAGCGCAGGTAGAAGACCCGCGGGAAACCGCCGCCCGTGTAGTGGTCCTCCGGCCAGGCGCCCCGCTCGTCCTGGTTGGCCTGCAGCCAGGCGACGCCGCGCGCCACCGCCGGATCGTCCGTGCGCCCGGCCGCCATCAGGCCCAGCAGGGCCCAGGCGGTCTGGGAGCTGCACGAGGGGTAGGGCTCATAGCCCTTGTAGTCGAGCTTGTAGCTGGAGCAGTCCTCGCCCCAGCCGCCGTCGGCGTTCTGGACGCGGATCAGCCAGTCCGCCGCCTTGGCCACGACCGGATGGTCGGGCGCCAGGCCCGCCGCGTTGAGGGCGCAGAGCGCCGACCAGGTGCCGTAGACGTAGTTCACGCCCCAGCGCCCGAACCACGAGCCGTCCGCCTCCTGCTCGCGCTCCAGATAGGCCAAAGCGGCCTTCATGCGCGGGCTGTCGGTTTCGCCGAGCTGGGCCAGCATGGAGACGCAGCGCGCCGCCACGTCCACCGTCGGCGGATCCAGCAGGGCGCCGTGGTCGGCGAAGGGGATGTTGTTCAGGTAGTGATAGGTGTTGTCGGCGTCGAAGGCGGCCCAGCCGCCGTTCTTGCTCTGCAGGCCCACGACCCACTCGCGGCCCCGGTCGATGGGCATGTCGTAGGCGCCGTCCACCTCGGCCCGGTGGCGGGCGCGGTCCATGGCCATGACCACCACGGCGGTGTCGTCCAGGTCCGGGTAGTGCGGGTTGGCGTACTGGAAGGCCCAGCCGCCGGGTCGGACGTCGGGTTTCTGCACGGCCCAGTCGCCGACCACGTCCAGCACCTGCTTGGGCTTCAGCCATTCCAGGCCTTTCAGGGCCGCGGCCTCGGCCTCGGGCGAGCCGGCCTCCAGCAGGGCGTGACTGGCCAGCGCCGTGTCCCACACCGGCGAGAAACAGGGCTGGCAGTAGGCCTCGTCGTCCTTGACCACCAGCAGGTTCTCGACCGACTTGCGGGCGATGGCGCGGCGCGGGTCGCTCTCGGGCACGCCCAGGGCGTCGTACATCATCACGCTGTTGGCCATGGCCGGGAAGATGGCGCCCAGGCCGTCCTCGCCGTTCAGCCGCTCGGTGACGAAGGCCACGGCCTTGTCGATGGCGCTCCTGCGCGATCCCTTGGGGAACAGCGGGTCGGCCGCCCGCAGCACGTGGTCCAGGGCGAAAAAGAAGCTGGCCCAGGGCTCCTTCTGGTGGGCGCCGCGGGCCAGGCCCGTGATGGTCGAGGGCGGCGCCAGGAAGAGCTCGTCGACGGTCACGCCGCGCGGGTTGCGCGCCCGGGGCTTGAGGCAGCGCAGGACCAGCAGCGGCACGATCACCGTGCGCGCCCAGTAGGAGATCTTGTCCAGGTGGATCGGGAACCAGCGGGGCAGGTGGATGATCTCCACCGGCATCTCCGGCACGGCCTTCCACGACAGCACGCCATAGAGGGCCAGCAGGATGCGGGTGAAGACGTTGCAGGCGCCGGCGCCGCCATGGGCGTGCAGGGCCTCCCGCGCACGGACCATGTGCGGCGCGTCCGGGCTGTCGCCGATCATCTTCAGGGCGAAGTAGGCCTTGACCGTGGCGCTGACGTCGAACTCGCCGCCGTGGAACAGCGGCCAGCCGCCATGCTCGCCCTGGATGCGGCGCAGGTAGACGCCGATCTTGCGTTCCAGCTCGTCGTTGGCCGGCTCGCCCAGATAGTGGACCAGCAGCACATATTCGGCCGGGATGGTGGCGTCGGCCTCCAGCTCGTAGACCCAGTGACCGTCGGCCTTCTGGGCGTCGAGCAGGGCCTTGGTCGCCCGGCCGACGGCCTGGTCGATGAGATCGAGCTGCGGGGTGTCGAACTGGGCGTGGGCCGGAGCGTCGTCCATGGGTCTCTTCGGAAGTTGCGGGCGCGGTTGTAGCGTAGTTTCCACATTTCGCGCAGGGTGACGCGAGGTCGGCTTGCGGCTCCGGCGCCTAGGACGCCACGATCTTGGCGGCCCTGTGGCCGGAGCGCACCGCCCCCTCGATGGTCGCGGGCAGGCCGGTGGCGGTCCAGTCGCCCGCCAGCACCAGGTTGGAAAGCGCGGTGCGGGCCGGCGGGCGGCGGCGGTTCTGGGCCGGGGTGGCCTCGAAGGTGGCCCGCTTTTCCTTGACGATCTGCCAGGGCGGCAGGACCTCTGCGTCCAGGCCATGGGCCCTGGCGACATCGGCCCACAGCAGCCGCGCCAGGTCCTCGCGGTCGCGGTCGACGATGGCGCCGGCCCCGCTGACCGTCACCGACAGCCGGTCCTCGAAGGCGAACACCCACTCCGCGGACCCGCCGATCAGGCCCAGGATCGCCGGGGCGCCGGCCGGCGGCGGCTGCAGGAAGTGGGCGTTGACGATGGCTTCGAAGCGGTCCGGCACGGTCAGGCCGGGGATCAGGTCGGCCGCGACCCAGGGCGGGACGGCCAGCACCACCTGGTCGCCGGGGCCAAGGTCGATGCGACGGTCGGCGAGGGCCAGGGCCGTGACCCGCCCCCCGCCGGTCTCGAGGGCGCGCAGCCGCTGCGATAGTCCGACCCCCGCGCCCCGCGCCGCCAGGAAGGCCAGCGCCGGGTCGATGAAGGCGGCCCCAAGGTGCGGGCTGGCGACCCGCGGCTGGTAGTGGCTTCCGCCCAGGGCCAGGGTCTCGCGCACCACGGCGGCGGCCAGCTCGGCCGAGCCGGCCCTGGGGTCGGTGTTCAGCGCCGCCAGCAGGAAGCTCTCCAGCAGCCGGTCCCACAGCGGCCCTTCGCAGCGGATCGCCTGGTCCACCCGCTTGTCGCCCTGCGGCGCCAGCAGCCCCGCCAGGGCCAGGTAGTCGGCCGCGCGGGTACCCGGCACGCGACGCCCTGGGCTCAGCACCCACCAGGCGAGGGGGCCGGCGTTGGGGCGGATGGTCCAGCGTGATCCGCTGGCCATGTCCATGTAGTCGAACACCGCCTCGTCCGGCCCGGCCAGCCGGTCGCGCGCGCCGATGCGGTCCAGGTAGGCCATGATGGCGTGGTTGCCCGACAGGACCAGGTGGTTGCCGTTGTCGATGGTCACGCCCAGCTGCGGGTCGACGTAGGACCGGCAGCGTCCGCCGGCCTGGGCCGCGGCCTCGATCACCTCGACCTTGCAGCCCCTTTCGGCGAGGGCCGTCGCGGCGGCGAGGCCGGCCAGTCCTGCTCCGATGACGTAGTGGGTCGCGCCGGCGGCTTTCGCCGTCATTCCACCAGGCCGTGGCGCAGCAGGGTCCAGATCAGGGCCACCTTGCCGATCTTGGCGCGGGTGCGCGGCGGGGCCCAGCCGGCGGCCTCCATCTTGGACAGGATCTGGCCATAGACCGCGCTCATCAGGCGCGGCGTGCGCAGCTTGCCCTTCGGCCGCTTGTGCATGATCGCGTCGGCGGCGCGGTAGTGCTCGTGCGCCTTGGCGGCGACCCAGCGGCAGGCCGCGTCGATCTTGGGATGGTTGACCACCGCCATCGGGTCGGTGGTCTCGATGCCGGCGGCGGCCAGGGCCTCGGCCGGCATGTAGAGGCGGCCCATGGCGGCGTCCTCGTCCAGGTCGCGCAGGATGTTGGTCAGCTGCAGGCCCCGGCCCAGGTGGTGGGCGAGGTCCCGGCCCGGCTGCTCGTCCATGCCGAAGATGCACACAGACAGGCGGCCCACGGCGGTGGCGACGCGCTCGCAGTAGAGGTCCAGCTTGGGATAGTCGGGCGCGCGGATGGTCTCGACGACGTCCATCTCCATGCCGTCGACGATGGCCAGGAAGTCGTCCAGGCGCAGGCCGAAGCGGCGCACCGGCTCGACCAGGTAGCTCGTCCGTTCGGGCGGATTGCCGGCGTAGAGGGCCGCCAGGTCGGCGCGCCAGGCGTCGAGGTCGGCCTGGCGCTGCGGGATCGGAATGCCCTCGACGTCGGCGATGTCGTCCACCTCGCGGCAGAAGGCGTAGACCGCGAAGATGGCGGTGCGCTCCAGCGGCGGCAGCAGGCGCATGGCCGTGTAGAAGGAACTGCCGGAGGCCTGCTGTTCCGTCGAGGCGTTGGATGGGGCGGTCATGGTGTCGTTCATGATGGGGCGCCTGGCGAAGACGCGTCCTTATGGCCCAGGTTTCGCCCGGCGGCGAGCGCCGGTTTGCCGCTCAGCGCGCGGCCGACGCCGCGCAGCGCCGCGAAGGCCATCTCGACCTTGGAGTGATGCACCTTTTCCGACAGGGGATCGGCCGTCATCAGACGTTGCGTCAGGCTCTGCGCCACGCTGTGGATGACGCCGACCTCCAGGCGCAGGCGGAAATCCTTGATGGCCCCCGGCAGGGGCGCGCCCTGGTCGACCAGGGCCAGGGTGCGGGCGGCGAGGGCGTTGATCACCCCCTTCAGCTGGGGGCTCGCCTTGGGCGCGGCCAGGGCCTCGACGGTCAGGCCGGCGCCGGCCAGGGCGTCCTCGGGAATGTAGACCCGGTCGATCTCGCGATAGTCCTTGGCGCAGTCCTGCAGGTGGTTGATCACCTGCAGCGCGCTGCAAAGGGCGTCCGACGCGGCCCAGGTGGCGCGGTTCTCGCCATGGACGTCCAGCATGAAGCGGCCGACGGGACAGGCCGAATAGCGGCAATAGTCCATCAGCTCGTCCCAGGTCGCATAGCGCGTCTTGGTGACGTCGCGCCGGAAGGCCTCCAGCAGGTCCAGCACGTGGGCGTCGGTGATCTGGCGCTCGGCCAGGGCGGCGCGCAGGCGCACGGCCTCGGGCACGTCGGCGCTCTCGCCGCGGATCGAGGCGGCGATCGCGTCCAGGCGGGCCAGCTTTTCGCCCGGCGACAGGGTCGCGTGGTCGGCGATGTCGTCGCTCATCCGGGCCACGCGGTAGAAGGCGAAGATCACTGGCCGGTGGCGCGGCGCCAGCAGGAAGGAGCCGACGGGGAAGTTCTCGCCGCCCTCGTCCTTGCTGGCCGCGACGGCGATGGGCTGGGCGCTCATGGCGTTGCCGCCATGGCCTGGGCCCGGCCCTTCCACATGCCGCCCTTGCCCTGCCAGACCTGGATCGCCGACTGGACGGTGAACAGGCTGTAGAGCGCCCCGATGGCCGGCAGGGCGAACCCCCACAGCGGCGAGCGGCGATAGAAGGCCAGCATCGGCTGGAAGCTGATCGCCATCGCCGTCCAGGCCGCCAGGCCCAGCCACCGCGCCCAGCCGCCGGCGAAGGCGGTCAGCAGCGGCGCGGCCAGATAGACCAGGCCCATGCCGACCAGGGTCCCGGCCAGCAGCCAGGGCGAATAGTTCAGCTGCGCATAGGCCGAGCGCGACACCATCCGGCCGATCTCGCCGATCGTCCGATAGGGGCGCAGGCTGCGCGCCCGGTCCGTCAGGCCGAGCCAGATCGGCCCCTGGGTCGCCATCCGGGCGGCCAGGGCGCAGTCGTCGATGATGGCGGTGCGGATCGAGGCGATGCCGCCCGCCGCCGCCAGGGCCTCGCGCCCGACCAGCATGCAGCCGCCGGCCGCCGCTGGCGTCCGGGTCTTCGGCCGGTTCACCCAGGCGAAGGGGTAGAGCATGTCGAAGAAGAACACGAAGGCCGGGATCAGCAGGCGCTCCGGCCAGGTCTCGACACAAAGCTTGGCCATCAGCGAGACCAGCACCCGGCCCTCGCCCTCCGCCCGGGCCACCAGGGCGCGCAGGTTGTCCGGGCCGTGGGCGATGTCGGCGTCGGTGAGCAGCAGATAGGCCGGGGCGCCCGCGTCGGCGCGCTCGACACCCTGGCTGACCGCCCACAGCTTGCCCGTCCAGCCCGCGGGCAGGGGCGCGCCGGTGACCACCTCCAGCCGGTCCTCGCGGCCCAGATCCCGGGCGGCGGCGCGGGCGACATCGGCGGTGCCGTCCTCGCTGGCGTCGTCCATCAGGATGACCTTGAAGTCGCCGGGATAATCCTGGGCCAGCAGGCTGCCCACCGAGCGGGCGACGACATCGGCTTCGTTACGCGCCGGGACCACGGCGACGACGGCGGGCCACGCGGACGGGTCGGGCGGGGCGCCGGCCTCGTCCGTCTCGCGCGCCAGCCAGAACAGGCCGCGGAAGGCCAGCAGATAGACCCAGGCGGCCAGGGCCGCCGCGGCGATGACGGTCAGGGCGATCACTTCAGGTAGCCCGCGTCGCCGAACCAGGCGAGGGCGTCCTGCAGCGCCTCGACATAGGGGCGGGCGCGGTAACCCAGCTCGCGCTCCGCCTTGGCCGAGGTGAAGAACATGTGGTGCGAGGCCATCTTCAGGGCGTCGCGGGTCAGCAGCGGCTCCTTGCCGGTGACACGGGCCACGGCCTCGGCCGCATAGGCCAGCGGATAGAGCGGGGCGCGGGGCAGGGCGATGGTCGGGGCCTTGCGGCCGGTCAGGCGGGCGATCTCGGCCAGAAATTCGCGCAGGGAGGCGTCCTGGCCGCCCAGGATGTAGCGCTCCCCGACACGGCCGTGAGCGTGGGCCTTCAGGTGGCCGGCCGCGACGTCGTCCACGTGGACCAGGTTCAGGCCGGTGTCGACGAAGGCGGGGATGCGGCCGGTGGCGGCTTCCACCACCATCTGTCCGGTGGGCGTGGGGCGCACATCGCCGGGGCCGATGGGAGTCGACGGATTGACGATCACGGCCGGCAGGCCCGCCTCGGCCACCAGGCGCTCGACCACCCGCTCGGCGGCCACCTTACTCTGCTTGTAGGCGCCGATGGCTTCGCCCTCGCCGAGGGGGGCGGTCTCGTCGACGACGGTGTCCGCATCGCCGGCGCGCAACGTCGCCACGGAGGATGTGTAGACAATTCGCTTGACGCCGGCCGCCAGCGCCGCGCGCATCACCGCCTCGGTCCCGGCGACGTTGGCGCGGATGATCTCCGACGGGTCCGGCGCCCACAGCCGATAGTCGGCGGCCACGTGGAACAGGTGATCGACCCCGTCCATGGCGCGTTCCAGCGAGCCGGCGTCGGTCATGTCGCCGAGGACGACCTGGCAGTCCTGGCCCTCGAAATTGCGGCGTGGGCTGCTGGGGCGGGCCAGGACGCGCAGGTCCAGGCCCCGGCCGCCCAGGGCGCGCAACACCGCGCCGCCGACGAAGCCCGAGGCCCCGGTGACCAGCACGCGCTCGCCGGCGTTCAGCCGGGCGAAGTCGGGAAGGGTGTCGCTGTCTTCTGCCACGGCCGGCTCATATCGCGCCGGCGCGACCGTGTCGCGCCCCGCGATGGTCAGGGATCGCGATGGTCAGGGATAGTGGAGTTTGACGGTCAGGTCGGTCTCGCCGGGCCCGGCCGTGAAGTGGGTCGACTTGAACGACGGCGCCGACAGCTTGGGGCGCACATTGTTCGAGAAGGCGTAGCCCTCCTTGGGAATGCCCAGCAGGCCGGTGTCGATGTCGTTGTTGCCGTTGGCGTCGTGATAGACGAACAGGGCGTAGTCGCCGGCCTTGGGCAGCCAGAAGCAGACCGTCGTCGCGCCCGGGTTCGCCGGGTCGTGGATGGTCTCCAGTTCCCCGTGCGGCTTGAGATAGCGCTTGGGATCGTCGCCGAACACGACCGCGGCGACCTGGCCGGCGCTGGAGCGGACGTTCTGGATCGTCAGGGACACGCGCACGCCCGAGGGCAGGCCGTGACAGCTCTGCGCCGCGGCGGGGCCCGCCATCCCCGCGGCTAAAAATCCAACGGCCAGGGCGAGGGCACGCGCCGCTCTCAACCCGATCATCCAAAGCGCTCCTTGACGGTCTCGTAACCAAACGACGACGCAACAAACCGGCGGCCATACACGAAAAATGGCGGTCTGATTGTGGCGGGCGCACCGATAGGGCCGAGTCCGCACGAAACTGTGACATCAAGGCAACGCTGTCGGCGCCGGCGCCACAGCCTCCTTCAGGGCGGGTTGGCGGCCATCTTCGCGCCGCCCGGACGCAGGACCACCCTGGCGACGAGGCGAAAGCCGTCCGCCTCGTAGGTGGTGTCGACCTGACCGGCCAGCTCGCTGACCAGGCTGCGCTCGATCAGCCGCGAGCCGAATCCCCGACGCGACGGCGCGGTCACCACCGGCCCACCCCGCTCGGTCCATTCGAGGCGCAGCGGCAGGGCCTCCTCGTCCAGGCGCCACGCGACCGCCACCCGGCCGGTGGGAGACGACAGGGCGCCGTACTTGGAGGCGTTGGTGGCCAGTTCGTGGATCACCAGGCCGAGCGCCAGGGCGGCGCGCGGGGGCAGCATCACCGTAGGGCCGCTGAGCTCGATCCGGCCCTCGCCATAGTGCAGAAGCTCGCTCTCCAGCACATCGCGCAGGGACGCGCCCTCCCATTCCTCGTTCATGAGCGCCGTATGGGTCTTGGAGAGGCTGAGCAGGCGACCTTCGAAGGCGCTCATGAAGGCGTCGGGCGCCCCGGTCTGGCGCGCCGTCTGCAGGGCGATCGACTGGACGGTGGACAGGGTGTTCTTCACCCGGTGGTTCAGCTCGTTGAGCAGCAGCCGCTGGTGCTCGCGGGCGCGTTCGTTCTCCAGGTTGCGCTCGTCCAGCCGCTGGGCCGCCTGCTCCATGGCGCGGTAGAGGTCCTCGTCCTCCGCCACGATGGCCGGCGCGGGGCGCGGGTGTTCGCCGCGCCCGATGTCGTCGGCGCGCCGCACGGCGAGGGCGAAGGCCCTCGACAGCCGTTGGCCGAGAACGATGGTGACGGCCAGGCCCGCCGCCAGCAGCAGGCTGGCCGTCACCCCGAGGGTGATCAACGGCCGGATGGCGCGTTGCAGCAGGACGCTGCGCGGCACCCCGATGGCGGTGGTCCAGCCCGTCACGTCGGAACGGCTGAAGGCGGCCACGTTGGGCTCGCCCTGCACCGTGTGGGTCCTGACCACGCCCTCCGCCGTATCCTTGGCGGCGGTTATGAAGGAGGCGGCGACCGGTCGGCCACGGTACTGCTCGGCGTCCGGCCACCGCGACAGCAGCCGGCCGCTGCGGTCGGTGACGCCCGCCGCCCAGCCCGCCGGCAGGTGCTGGCTCTCCAGCACGGCGTCGAGGGTGCGCGGCGAGGCGACATAGCTCAGCAGGTAGTGCTTGCCGCCCAGGGTGACGGGTTCCGTGACCGTGAAGATCAGCTGCTGCGTGACCGGCCCCACGAAGATGTTGGAGACCGCCATGGATTGGCCGTTCAGCTGCGCCATGTCCGCCGCCGACATCTTGCCGGGCAGCGGGGCGCCGAAGGGCGCGTGCGTGTTCAAGACCTGCTGGCCGGTCTCGTCGCTCAAGGAGATCCAGCCGGGCATGTCGCGGGTGACCGCCTTTGCCCTGGCGTAGAAGCCGGCGAGGTCGCCCTCGTCGACGCCCGACGCGGCCAGGACGCGCAACACGCCTTCGCCCTGCCCGATGCGCCCGTCGACGGCGCTGGAGACCGCCCGGGCGTTGGTCAGCAGCTGGCTTTCGAACTGGGTTTCCTGGCGCTGGTAGTCCGCCCACAGCAGTACGCCCGTCAGCGTCACCGCGGGCACGATGATGCTGAGGGTCAGCAGGACGAGCAGAAGCCGGACCGAGGGCGCCTTCATGGTGCGTTGCTAGCCTGTGGCAGGTCTTGCGTCGATATCGTCGCTAGGCCCGCGACATCGCCGGCGCCCCTTGACCGGAGCCGCCGGGCGGTCTCTGCGTTGGGCCGGGGCGAGGGGCCGCGATGACCCGGATCATGACCTACAACGTGCACCGCTGCGTCGGCACCGACGGCAAGCTCGACGTTGGGCGCGTGGCCGAGGTGATCGCCCGCCAGGCTCCCGACATCGTCGCCCTGCAGGAAGTCGACGTCGGGCGCGCCCGCACCCGCGGCGTCGACCAGGCGCACGAACTCGCCCAGCGTCTCGACATGGCCTTCCACTTCAACGCCGCCCTGGTGATCGAGGAGGAACGCTACGGCGACGCCATCCTGACGCGCCTGCCGGAACGGCGCATCAAGTCCGGGCCGCTGCCGGGCCATCCGGGTCATCGCGCCTTCCGCGCGCTGGAGCCGCGCGGCGCCCTGTGGCTGGCGATCGACATCGACGGCGCCGAGGTGCAGGTGCTGAACACTCACCTGGGCCTGGTGCCGGCCGAGCAGGCGGCCCAGGCGGCCGCCCTGGCGGGTCCCGAGTGGCTGGGCCACGCCGATTGCAGGACGCCCTCCATCCTGGTCGGTGACCTCAACGCCATCGTCGGCTCGCGCGCTCTGCGGCGGCTGATGGCCCGCCTGCACGACGCCCGCTGGATGGCCCGCCGCAAGCGCCCCAGCGGGTTCCTGGCCACCTTCCCCTCGCGCATGCCCCTGGTGGCCATCGACCACATCCTGGTCAGCCACGGGATCGTCGTGCAGGGCATGAGCGTGCCCCGCGACGCCCTGACCGGGGTCGCCTCCGATCACGCCCCATTGGTCATGGATTTCTCGGTGGCGAGCCTCGCCTGACCGGCCGGCGGCGCCGCGGGTTCGGTCAGGGCCTCGGCGGCGGCGGCCCTTGCCGCGATCATCTCCCTTTCCCGCGCCCAGGGGCGGAAGGAATCGCGCGGCCCGACCGGGTCGCCGAGATGGAAGGCGGCGATGAAGGTGGCCAGGGGACCGAGGGGCTCCGGCGCCATCGGGCGAAGGCGCACGAGGCCCTCGGCGCGCAGGACGTCGATCGCCCCGCCGACGCCGTGCGCCTGGGCCAGGGCCGCCTCGAACCGCGGTTCGTCGCAACCGAGCCAGTGGGACAGGAGGCGCGTGGTCAGGCCGCCGATGCGCGCCCGCGCCGCGCCCGCGTCGGCCCCGGCCGCCTCGAAGGTCAGGTCGCACTCCGTGTCGAAGCCGCTGGAGCGATTGTTGAGGTTCGCCGAACCGATCCTCAACAGCCGATCGTCGATGATCGTCAGCTTGGCGTGGACGATGATCGTCCGTCCCAAGGCCGTCACGGGATAGTAGGCGCGCAACCGCCCGTAGACGTCGGCCCGCATCAGCCGGCGCACGAACAGCGAGCGGGTGCGGTCCATGGTGCCGCGGTCGAACCACGAGGGCGACTGCCGGTGCCCGATCAGGATCACCTCCGGCCCGTCGGGCTCGGCCAGCCGCGCGGCCAGGGCTTCGGCCATCAGCGGCGAGGTGAAGTACTGGTTCTCCATGTAGATCAGCCGCCTGGCCGCGGCGATCGAGGCCAGGTGCAACCGTTCGACCTCGCGCACCTCGGCATGGTCGCGCCACTGGGCGCAGGTCCGGGCGACGCCGGCGGTGACGCCGGCGAACTGGGGCGTGACGCCCTCGGGCCAGGGGTCGGCCCCGGCCGGCGCGTTCGGTGCGGGCAGGGCCTCGCCGGTGGCGCGCAGCCACCGTTCCCTGAAGAGGGCGCCCAGGTCGGCGGCGATCGGCCCGTCGGCGACGCCCATCACCTCATGCCGGGAATCGAAGGTCCCCATGCCGTCGCGGCCCTTCTCACGGCGGCGGTCGTCGTCGAGATGGGCGGCGGTGTCCCAGCGGTCGCGGCCGAAATCCCCGCCGCCGCAGAAGGCCACTGCGTCGTCGATCACCAGCACCTTCTGGTGGTGGCACGCGCCATTGGGCAGGCGGCCATCCAGCCGGAAATGGACGCGGCTGCCGGCGAATCGGCGCCGGCCCTTGATCGGGAAGAAGTCCTGGGTGGCCGCCACCGGCAGGGCCGACTGCCAGCAGAGGATGCGGATCTCCAGCTCCGGCCGCTCGTCCGAAAGCCGGCGCAGGAAGTCGGCGATGTCCTCCTGGTCCCGGGTCGGCCGCCCCGGCGGCGGCTCCAGGCGCGTGCTGGGCTCGAAGGCCCAGTTCAGGAAATGGATGGTGCGGCGCGCCTTCAGCATGGCCTGGCGCGCGGCCAGGAAATAGTCGGCCATGTCGATGATCAGGGCCGCGCGCGGGGCGCTCGCCGTTCGCCAGCACGTCGATCCGGGTCTCAGCAGCACGTCCGGCCCCACGGCCCCCAAGCTTGAGCTTCAGAAATGCGCGGGGCGCGGGCGCGTTCCTCGCGGCCTCACGGCTCGCCGCCATCCGGCCTGGCCGGCCTGTGCGGAGCGGGGGGCGGAGCGGGGGGCGGAGCCTTGCGCCGGCGCAGGTTGGCGCGCAGGGCGGCGGCCAGTTTCTGTTCGCGCGAGGGCGCCGTCGCGGGCTTGCCGGGCTTGGCCTTGTCGTCCATGCCGCGAGGAAGCTGGGGACGCATGGTCGCCGTCAAGCGGTTTTCGCTTCACACCGGCCTCGCGGTTCGCTAATGACGCGCCCTCCCGGACACGGGAATGCCGCCGTAGCTCAGTGGTAGAGCGCATCCTTGGTAAGGCTGAGGTCGACAGTTCGATCCTGTCCGGCGGCACCATTTTCCCCAAGAAAATCAAGAAGACGGTTTGAGGGGCGCCTGGCAGGCGAACCTAGCCGCCGGCCCCGCCTTCGGAGACGCGTTCCAGGGTGACTTCGCCGATCATGACCACCGGTTCGACGTCGCTGTAGGCTGCGAGGTCGGCCTGCAGGCGGGCCATATGCGGTCGCAAGGCGGTCTCGTAGGCCTCGACGGACTCGCAGACGAGACGGCAGATCGCCGCGAAGGCCGGCGCCGGCCAGGGCGGCGCGGGCGCGACGCCGCGGGTGACGGTGACCTTGCGCACCGCGGGCCCAAGCAGCTCCAGCGCCATCGGTATGTGCTTCGTCTCGTAGTAGTGATGGTCGAAGCGCGCGCCAGTCCTGGCGGGATAGAGGATCACGATCTCGATCATCCCTCGGCCCCCGGGCGCGGCGCGGCCACCGGCGGCTGCCCGTCGTCGCCCATCTCCACCAGTTCGAGGATCGTCCCGTCCGGGTCCTTGAAGCAGACGAAGCGTCCGCCCGAGGGGACGCCGTTCACGACCACCTGGGCCGGCGGGCCGACCAGTTCCGCGCCCAGGGCCGCGAGGGCCGCGAGGTCCGCGTCCATGTCGCGCGTCGCCAGCGCCAGTCGCGCCAGGCCATAGTGGTAGAGGTGCGGGTAGGGGGGCGCCTCGTCGTGTGGGTGCTCCCACTGCAGCAGGTCGATCACCACCGGATGTTCGGCGCCCTCCAGCCGCATCAGCCCGCCCTTTACGCGATAGGGCGGCATGGCCACCGCGGCCGCCACTTCCGGCGAGTTGGTGGGCGGGACCATCCAGAACAGCCGGAAGCCCAGCGCCTCGTAGAAGGCTCGCGACCGGTCGAAGTCGGACACGTTGATGTTGACGTGGACCATGCCCGAGATGTGCATCTTGCCCGCCACGCGCGTCAGCCCGCCGACGGCACGTGGCCGCTGGTCACCGACATGGAGTTGTCGACCACGATGCGCTGGCCGTTCACGAAACGGGACTCGTCGCTGGCCAGGTAGACGACCGCCCAGGCGATGTCCGTGGCGTCGCCGAGCGGGCTGGCGCCATGCGGCGAGGCGCCGGGCGGGGGCGCGAGGCCCGCCGCCGCCACCTTGCCGCCGAAGCGGCGAACCATCGGCGTATCCATGCCCGAGGGATGCACCGAGTTGCAGCGGATGTTCATCCGGCCCTGGGCGCAGTGGACGGCGACGGACCGGGTCAGGGCCTCGACGGCGCCCTTCGCCGCGCAATAGGCCGCCACCAGCGACTCGCCCTGGATGGAGGCGATCGAGGCCATGTTGATGATCGAACCGCCGCCCGAAGCCCGCATGGCGGGGATGGCGTGCTTGCAGCCGAAGAAGGTTCCGTCCGCGCTGACGGCCATCACGAAGCGATAGTCTTCGGCCGATGTGGTCTCGATGGTTCCGGGCTCGACGACGCCGGCGTTGTTGACGAGCACGTCGAGCCGCCCGTACCGGTCCATGACCGTGGCGATCAGATCGCGCCAGCCGGCCTCGTCGCGCACGTCCTGGCGGATGAATTGCGCGCTGGGGCCGATCTCGGCTGCGACCCGCGCCCCGCCGGTCTCGTCCACGTCGGTCAGGATGACCCGTGCGCCCTCGGCGGCGAACAGGCGGGCGTCGGCCTCGCCCAGGCCCTTGGCCCCGCCGGTGATGATCGCCACCTTGCCTTTCAACCTGTCCACGCCGGCCTCCCTGCTTCTTGTGCTTTTCGGCAGGAGATCATCTTTGCCGGAGGCCCGCCATGGCCTGTCGATGCGTCCCTCCGGGCGGTCGGGGCGGGGTGAGACAACCTGCCCACCGCGGGCCGCGCGGCGCGGCTTGGCTGCCGCAAGGGCGCCTGGGCGATGGCGGGACGCTTCGTTGACCCCGGTCGGCGAGCCACTAGCTTGACCATAACGGAAACGCCGAACCGCGACCTGAAATCGACGCGCCCGCGCGAACGCGGTCGCCTGCGACGGTCCAGGATGGAGCTCAGATGACCGCCACGAACCGGTACCCCCTGCTGTTCTCCCCGCTCGACCTGGGCTTCACGCGCCTTAAGAACCGGGCGCTGATGGGCTCGATGCACACCGGCCTGGAAGACGTGCCCGGCGGCTTCGAGCGTCAGGCCGCCTTCTTCGCCGAGCGCGCCCGCGGCGGCGTCGGCATGATCATCACCGGCGGCATTCCGCCGAACGAGGAGGCCGGCGGCGGCGCCAAGCTGTCGAACCCCGAGGAGGCCGCCCAGCACCGCATCGTCACCGAGGCCGTCCACGCCGCCGACCCCGACGTGAAGATCTGCATGCAGATTCTGCACACCGGCCCCCTGGCCGGCACGCCGGCCTGCGTCGCCCCCTCGGCCATCCGCTCGCGCATCGGCCGCTACGTCCCCAACGAACTGGACGAGGCCGGCATCGAGAAACAGATCGCCGACTTCGCCACCTGCGCCGCCATGGCGCGCCTGGCGGGCTACGACGGCGTCGAGATCATCGGCTCGGCCGGCTACCTGCTGTCGACCTTCCTGGTGGAGAAGACCAACCAGCGCACCGACCAGTGGGGCGGCTCCTTCGAGAACCGCATGCGCTTCCCGGTCGAGGTGGTCCGCCGCGTGCGCGAGGCGGTGGGCGACGACTTCATCGTCATCTTCCGCATCGCCGCCATGGACATGCTGGAAGGCGGCATGTCGTGGGACGAGGTCGTCACCCTGGCCAAGGCGGTGGAAGCCGCCGGCGCCAACATCATCAGCACCCACTTCACCTGGCACGAGGCCCAGGTGCCGACCATCGCCACCATGGTGCCGCGCGCGGCCTTCACCCAGGTGACCGGCCGCCTGCGCAAGGAACTGAGCGTTCCGATGATCACCTCGAACCGCATCAACATGCCCGACGTGGCCGAGGCGGTGCTGGAACGCGGCGACGCCGACATCGTCTCCATGGCCCGCCCGATGCTGGCCGACCCCGATCTGGTGCTCAAGGCCGCCGAGGGCCGCGAGGACGAGATCAACACCTGCATCGCCTGCAACCAGGCGTGCCTCGACCACACCTTCACCGGCCAGCTGGTCAGCTGCCTGGTCAATCCGCGCGCCTGCCGCGAGACCGAGCTGACCTACGCCCCGGCCGCCGCGCCCAAGCGCCTGGCGGTGGTGGGCGCGGGCCCGGCCGGCCTCTCCTACGCCACCGTCGCCGCCCAGCGCGGCCACAAGGTGACCCTGTTCGACGCCGCCGCCGACATCGGCGGCCAGTTCAACCTGGCCCGCCGCATCCCGGGCAAGGAGGAGTTCGACGAGACCCTGCGCTACTACCGGCGCATGATCGAGGTGCTGGGCGTGGAGCTGCGGCTCAACACCCAGGCCGATCCCGACAGCCTCAAGGCCGCCGGCTTCGACGAGGTGATCGTCGCCACCGGCATCGAGCCGCGCCGCCCGCAGCTCGAGGGCATCGATCACCCCAAGGTCGTCGGCTACATCGACGCCATCCTGGGCCGAAAGCCGATCGGCCAGCGCGTGGCGATCATGGGCGCGGGCGGCATCGGCTTCGACGTGGCCGAGCTGATCACCCATTCGGGACCCTCGGCGGCGCTGGACATCGACGTCTTCGCCAAGGAATGGGGCGTCGACTTCAAGAACCACCCGCGCGGCGGCGTCACCGGCGTGACCCCCGTGGTGGCCTCGTCCGGGCGCGAGGTGACCCTGCTTCAGCGCAAGACCGACTCGGTCGGCAAGGGCCTCGGCCGCACCACCGGCTGGACCCATCGCCTGACCCTGCTGCGGCGCGGCGTGAAGATGATCAGCGGCGTCGAATATCTCAGGATCGACGACGAGGGCCTGCACGCCCTGGTGGCCGGCGAGCCCCGGCTGTTCGAGGTCGACACGGTGATCGTCTGCGCCGGCCAGACGCCGCTGCGCACCCTCTACGACGACCTCCAGCGGCAAGGCGTCAAGGCCAGCCTGGTCGGCGGCGCCTTCGAGGCCGCCGAACTGGACGCCAAGCGCGCCATCGACCAGGCCAGTCGCCTGGCGGCGGTGGTGTAACGGCCAAGGGGGAGGGCGGTCACCTCCCCACGCCCTCAGAGCCCCAGGATCGCCTTGGCCATGATGTTGCGCTGGATCTCGTTGGCGCCGGCGTAGATGCTGCCGGCGCGGTCGTTGAAGTACTTGGCCGCCACGGTGTGGCTGTAGGCCGGGCCGACCGCGGCGAAGTCGTTGGGCGGGCGGAAGCCGGGCGTGGGCCCGCCGGCGGCGACGGCGTGCGGCTGGTGCGCCGGGGCGTAGAGGCCCGCCGCCGCCAGGGCGATCTCGGTGATGCGCTGGCTGAGCTCCGTGCCCACCGTCTTCATCATCGAGGATTCCGCGCCCGGCGCCTCGCCGTGGGAGAGCTTGGACATCACCCTCAGCTCCAGGGCCTCCAGCGCCTCGACTTCGATCCGGGCCTGCGCCAGCTGGGCCAGCAGGGCGCGGCCCTCCGGATCGGCCGCCGGCGCGTCGCCGAACTCGGCCTTCAGCATCGCCTCGATGCGCCTTAGCCGCACCGTCATGCCGGGCGCGGCGACCGAGCCGCCCCGCTCGAACTGCATCAGGTACTTGGCCACCGTCCAGCCCTTGCCGACGGGCCCCACCGCATTGGCCTTGGGCACGCGCACGTCGGTGAAGAAGACGTGGTTCTGGATGTGCTCGCCCGACAGCGAGATGATCGGCTGCACCTCCACGCCCGGCGTCGCCATGTCGATCA
>JAFEEA010000047.1 GCA_018241335.1 Pseudomonadota bacterium | reverse complement strand
CCGGACGCCGGTACGCGTGTCGCTGGAACCAGCCTGTGGCTGCAGGAAGTCAATGAGCGCGTGAAACGTCGAAGTGGAGACACTCTGGGGTCACAGAGCCAGATGTTCGGCCTCGTCGGCGGCTATGAGCGCATGGGGGCCGGAGGCGGCGCCTTGGGTGTCACTTTCTCCTACATGAACATTCAGGACCGGGATTCGGCTTCGGCGGTTGGGGAACACACCGTGGCCTCGCTTCTCGAGGCTGGCGCCTACTACCGTCGCGCGCTGGGAGGGCTGCGTTTTTCGGCCCGGGGTGCGGGCGGCTATGCCTTCTTTCACCAGGATCGCCAGTTCGTTTCCACCGGGGTGTCCAAACGGGCCCTGTCCAACTGGGGCGCCTTCTTCGCCGACGCGCACGTCGGAACAGCCTACGAATTCCATGTCGGACGTTTCTACGCACGGCCGGAGATATCAGCGGACTATCTGTTCCTGCGTGAGAACGCCCACACCGAGACCGGCGGCGGCAACGGCTTCGACTTGAGCATCGCCTCGCGATCGAGCCACCGGCTCTCTGGTGAGGCGATCCTGACGCTGGGCACGCAATTCGGCCGCGACACCTGGTTGCGACCGGAGATTCGCGGTGGTTACCGCAAGATCTTCTCTGGCGATCTGGGTGACACGACCGCCCAGTTCACCAGTTCGACGACCCCGTTCACTCTGGGCGGCGCGCCCGATACCGGCGGCTGGTTCACGGTCGGCTTCTCCCTGAAAGGGGGCACGAACCTGTCCTACCTGGCTATCGAGGGTGACGCCGACTTCCGCGACGGGGAGCAGCGCTACGACCTGTTCTTGTCGGGTCGGTCCATGTTCTGAGACTCAGCCGAACGGCGAGGCGCAGAGCAGCTTAGGATAGTACTTGCCGCCGGCTGCCCGGGGAAGGCTACCTGCATTTCCGATACAGCCCCCTCGAGCAGGACATCATCGGCCGCAAATTCTCCCGTCCGCACAATCCTCAAGCGGCGGCCAAGTATTCTGGGAATTTCCCTCACATCCCGTTGATCATCATTGCCGACACCTTCGGCGGGTGGAAAAAGGCGCATCCAAAGCACTTCAGTGACGGCGGCCTGTTCGATCAGATCTATCGACCTGGTTGAAGCATCGACGGAACCGGCTGAACCTCGCTCCGTTGCTCTGCCTGGCCGCGACTGGCGGCGGCCCAGGAGAGCGACATGGCTACAGGCATCCTCGCCGAGGTGCTTGGCGGCGGCGCCGCCATCTGCTCGATGGTGAGTTTCGCACCACAGCTCGTGAAGATTTGGCGCGAGCATGATGCGGCGTCTGTATCGATGCGAATGTACGCGATCTCCGTGCTCGGCTTCAGTCTCTGGACCAGCTACGGTCTCTTGATCGGTCGCTGGCCCGTGATCGTCTGCAATGCAGTCTGCCTCGCGATCTGCGTGATGATCCTCATCCTGAAGCGCCGCTATGCCTGCAGAAGCTGATGGCGACCGCGGGAAGCCGAACTGTCTTAGTCGGGGCTTAACCACGCCTCATAACGCGACCTCAAAGTCCTGGCACTAATTTCCAGCCATGAACGCTGGCGAGCCACATCCCCGAATTCAGATTCTTGGCGGCGAGATCGATCTCATTACGCCCTGCGAAATGATGCGGTTCGTAGACATTGTCGCGGGCGCCGGCGGAACAGCGCTCGTAGCCAATCACAATCTGCACAGCCTCGCCCTCCTCCAAAATAGCCCCGAGCTGCGAGCCTTCTTTGACGATGCAGATCTAATTCAGTTGGACTCGATGCCGGTCGCGGCTTGGGCCAAATTGCTTCGACTGCCGCTCTCCAGCCAGCATCGTTCGACCTATCTCGACTGGCGCGATGAGTTTTGGCGTCTTGCCAACGAGCGGAAGTGGCGGGTGTTTTACCTCGGCGGCGCACCGGGTGTCGCGGAACAGGCCTGCTCCAACCTCGCTGAGCGCTGGCCCCACATCACGTTCGGCTTTCGCGATGGGTATTTCGACGCAGATGCCGCCTCGATCGACAACCGAGGTGTGCTAGCGAAGATCGAGGCGTTCGAGGCTGACATCCTCTTCGTTGGCATGGGGATGCCGCGTCAGGAGCTCTGGATTTCGCAGAACCGCGCGGCCATCCGTCGAGGGGTTATCTTCTCCGTCGGAGCCGCCTTCGATTATGAGGCCGGCGTCCAGGCCGCCGCGCCTCGATGGATGGGCCGCGTTGGCTTGGAGTGGCTGTTTCGGCTGGCGTCCCAACCCCGCCGCTTAGCGCATCGATACTTGGTCGAGCCTTGGCGTCTGCTCGGCCCCGCCCTACGAGACGTGAGGGCCGCCCACTCAACCCGCCACGTTCGATCCTTCAGAAAACCTGCTGTTGACCGTGGCCCGGTTTGGCCTCTCTCCTCTGCCAATTGAGACTCGGCATCGAAGAGGTGGACCTTGGCGCTCGGAATGGGATTGAAGTCCGCTGCAACGACTGCGGTTCTGGTGTTCGCGGCCACGACCAGCCTCGCGGCAGGCTTGTCCGCGGCTGACGCGATCAAGGCGCGTCATGATCACTTCAAGGACATGGGCGCCGCCGCCAAGGCGCTGGGCGACCAATTTAAGTCCGGCGCGCCAGACGCAGCGATCGTGAAGGCGCAGGCCGCAAAGCTCGCGGCGACGGCGGCGACCCTGCCAACCTGGTTCCCAAGCGGGACCGGCCCGGAATCCGGCGTGAAGACACGGGCTCTTCCTGTGATCTGGACTGACAAGGCCGGATTCTCGGCCGCCGCAAAGACCCTCGCCGCCGAGACAGCCAAGCTGAACAGCCTTGCGGCAGCCGGCGACATCGCGGCAGCGGGCGCGCAGATGCAGGCGGTCGGCGGAGCCTGTGGCGGCTGCCACAAGAAGTTCCGGGGACCTGAGGCCTAGGCCCGCCGCTGCCCGTGACCGATCGAGTGTACGACCTTCGTGTCTGGGACTTTGCCACGCGTGCCACGCATTGGGCGATTGCAGTCTTGTTCGGTTTCTCTTGGTGGTCGGCAGAGACCGATCATCTGCCGTGGCACCGCATCTCCGGTGACCTCATTTTCGGCCTCCTGCTCTTTCGCGTAGCCTGGGGTCTCTACGGTTCGCAGACCGCCAAGTTCACCTCCTTCGTCAAAGGCCCAGAAGCCGTCCTCGCCTACGTCCGTGGGGCACGAACCGAGTCTCCCGGCCACAATCCGCTCGGCGCACTCAGCGTGGTCGCCCTTCTCCTAGGACTGACGACGCAGGTGGCGCTAGGCCTGTTCAGCGTCGACGAGGACGGGCTTGAACCGGGACCGCTCTCCAGGTTCATCGACTTCGATCTTGGTCGAAAGTTCGCCAAGATCCACCACCTTGCATTCAATGCTTTGCTAGGCCTCGTCGCGCTCCATCTGTTCGCGATCGCGGTTTACGAGTTCCGCCGGAAGCGCCTGATTTGGCCGATGTTGACAGGCAGGGCGCGCGTGGCTGGGGACTTGAGCGGGCCCAGTTTCGCCGCGCCGTGGCTGGCCTGGCTGACTCTGGCGGTCGCAGGCGGCGTCGCTTGGCTGGTTGCCCACGGACTTCGGCTGACTGGTCCGGTCTAGGCCGAACGGATCGGGCGAATTTTGTAGGCGCAGCGGCGGGCGTTGGAAAGCAGATGCTCCACACGAACCACTTCCGCATAGTCCCCCAGCAGATTTCGAAACATCTCCAACTCCGCGCGGCAGAAGCCTTGGCAATGCGTCGCCGCCGCGCATATCGGGCAATGGTTCTCGATCAGGATCACCGAACCATCCGGTTCGTGGATGAGAGTCGCCATATAGCCCTCCGCCGTCCGCAACTCCGCCAGCCTGGCAACGACGGCGCTGAGACCAGAGACCTCTGACATCGCCTCACGATAGGCGGTCACTACTCCTGCCTGGCGACGGTCGATCAGCGTATCGAGCGCAGCTTCGCCAAATTGAGTCTTCACAGCCGCTATGAGGCCAACCAGGGCCTCGGCATGCCCATCGGGAAACGTGGCGTGTCCTGCAGACGACAGTCCCCACACATATCCGGGTCGTCCTACTCGTCCCTTTTCAGCGACATAGGCAACCAGGCCTTCCGCCCGCAACCGCTCCAGCTGTTGCCGGATCGCTTGACGGCTCACTTTCAGGCTCTCGGCGAGCGCGGCCGCCGTCTGCGCACCCTCGGTCTTCAGGGCCAGAAGGATGGAATCAGAAGGTCCGTGCAAAGCGACGCCCTGTTTCGACGGTCCGGGCATTGCCAAACCCAGGCCGCCGGTTTATCCGAAGGATAATTTAGCAATGCCTTTATTGTCAAACATGTGATGCAGCCAGAAATGACGACATGGCGCGACCTTTTCGCCCCGCCTCTGGCCGTACGCACAGTGACGATAGGCTTGGGCGTCTGGCTGAACGCCGCAGATTCTCTGATCACCGCTACGATCATGCCAAGTGTGGGCGCCAGTCTTGGGGGCTATGCCTACTTCGGCTGGGCGGTAGCCGCATATCTGCTGGGCTGCATCATAGCTGGCGCGAGTTCTGGGCAATTGGCTCACCGTATGAGCCTTGCCTTCGCAACGATCCTTGCGGCGCTGACCTATTCGACGGGCTGCGCCCTTAGCGCCGCCGCGCCCAATATTGCAGCGTTCATGATCGGAAGGCTGGTCCAGGGTATCGGCGCTGGTTGGATCGTCGGCTTCTGCTACGTCGCGATCGGGATCGTATTCCCGGAACGACTCTGGGCCCGCATGTTCGCAGTGACAGCTGGAGCGTGGGGCGTGGCCACCGTCATCGGCCCGCTGATTGGCGGCGTCTTTGCGCAGGCCGGCAATTGGCGCGGCGCATTCTGGGCCTTTGGCGCGCAGGGCCTTGGCTTCGCTTTGGCGGCGGCGATTCTCCTCCGCGGAGCCCATCCCAAGAACGCAGACACGCGCACTTTCGCCATCCGAACCTTGGCCCTTCTTGCATTGGCGATTTGCCTGATCGCAGCGGCCGACATCGCAGGTGACAAGGTACTTTCGTTGGCTCTGCTTGTTGCCGGCCTTGGCAGCCTTGCAGTCACAGTTCGCGTCAACGGCGCGCCCAGCGAACGTCTCGGTCCAAAGGCGATTGGCGAGCCCCAAACAGCGGCCGGCGCAGGCTACGCCATGATCTTTCTGATGGCCCTCGCTGCCGCCTCGTTCGGAGTCTACGGGGCCGCCCTCCTGCAAGTCGTGTTCGGCCTATCGCCGCTGTCGGCAGGCTATGTCGTCAGCACTGAAGCCCTCGGTTGGACCTTGGCGGCGTTCCTCGTCACCGGCCAGCCGGAACGACGGTGGCGCCTCTTCGTTCTGCTCGGCGGGACAACGATCGCCAGCGGGCTGGCCCTCTTGAGCGTGGCATTTGGTCTAGAGCGGGTCTGGCTGGTGGCTTCAGGCGGGACAGTGCTTGGAGTCGGCTTTGGCCTTTCGTGGTCCTTGGCGACACAGCAGATCTTGTCCGCCTTGCCGGTTGAAGACCGGGCGACGGGCTCTTCGTCGGTCCCCACAATCCAGATGGTCGGCGGAGCGGTCGGCGCCGCCGTCGCTGGAGCGCTGGCCAATCTGCTTGGGCTATCGCATGTGTTCACACCCGAGCGTGCCGCCTTCGCGGCCCCCTGGCTATTTGGCGCTTTCGTACCAGTAGCCGTCATAGGATGCGCCGCGGCCGAGCGTTTGATGCGGCCGGAGCTGCAGGTGAAGGAACAATCCCCAGCGAGCCTCCTCTAGCGATGGTTAAGGAGTGGGGGCCTGCGTCTCAGTACAGCCGCGCAATGCGGCCTCCAATTCCCGCTCGCGGCTGATCCGTTCCAGACGTCCGGCGACGAGCAGCTTCACCCGAGTGAAGAGGTCGGGAGCCGACCTTAGGGCCTCGTCTGTGTCAGGTGGCTCGCGCTTCGCCTTGAGTGCGGGCTGACAGGTGACTGCCACGGGGACCGAGACCTCGCGCGTCGACTCGCCGGCGCTTGGGGCCGTCGCGCAGGCAGCGCAGGTCAGGCAGGCGACCGCGATGCACGGGGCTTTCATGGCATCTTGTCTCCGAGGCTCTCGATGATGGCGGCGTTGGCGGACGCGCACTGATCTCCGCCAGCGCTGAGGGCAAGGATTCGCTTCGCAATCGCGCGGTCGCGATCCCCGGCGACTTCCGCCGCGGACAACGCCTTTGCAGCCGCATCATTCGCTCTCTTCTGTGCGGTCTTCAGTAGGCCGAGTGCGTGAGTCTGGTCGTCGAGTGAGGCCGCCAGCGCTCCGGAGGTCTTCAACTCGGCCAACGCCTCGACACGCCACGTCCGGCCCGTCGCGCTGTCAATGCTGGCCCGACGGGCCGCTTCGAGATCGCCCTTGGCGTGATGAAGCCGCGCCGTCTGGACCGTCAGCAGGAGCACCAGGATGGCGGAACCCGCGCCCAGGATACCCGTGGCGCTGGTGAGGAGCTTCAGCAAAACTGTCGGCATGACGTCTCAAACTCGCTTGAGGCGCGTATGGTGCAACCACTGGAGCCCAACCGACAGCACAGCAAGCGCCGCGCAGAGGCAAGCCAGGGCGGCCACGGCATGTTGCACGACTCCGGATCGGTCCGCGTAGGGTCCCAGCGCGTTGCTGATTGCTTGCGCGCCGCCTTGAAGGTGTGAAACGGCTACCGGTGCGGCCGCCATGGCGGTGGCGAGGGCCGCGCCGGCGCTGCTCAGCTGGCCTTTTGCGACAGGCAGGGGCGTTGGCGGCGTCTCTGCCCTTCGTGTCTCGCCGGACGGCTTTTCGACAGGACCGCCCTGCGCCGCAATCGCCGCGGCGACCGCTACGTCCGGCGTCCGCCACAGCGCAACCTCGGCAGTTCGTCGGTGGGCCAAGCCTGGTACGCTCTTCAACGAGCCGTCTGGTTGGCGCATTTTGTCGAATCGCAGCAACTGAATCGGGACCTGATCAAGGGCGCCCTCGTTCAACAGGCGCCAGATTGTCCAGCCAGGCGCAGCACCCAGGTTGAAGACGAACGACAGCAGGGCTGAGTACTGGTGGTCCGTCAGCCCAACCAAGACCTCGGCGTTGACCCGCTCAGACAACCGAGTGGCGGCATGTTGAACGTCCTGGCTGAGCCAGGCATCCGCTTGCTCCTGACTGTACCGCCGTCCTTTTGCAATCTCGGGACCAGTGTGCCCGAAGCCCGCCGTCAGTACGCCCCCCGCATCCGCGTAGGCGTCAAGTCGGCATCCTTCGACCAGACGCAGGAATTCGACCGCAAGCATTGGCGCGGGCCGCATCATGGGATCTCCGATTGTAGTGTGTTGTTGGCCGCGGACTGCGGTCCCTAGCTCGGCCGGCGCCTTTAGACTTCGGCGCCGCGGTCCGGCATAGGCCGCATCCAGCGCAAGGCTGCGTTCAAGTCGCGCAGCTGTTCGATCAAGGTTTCGAGCCGCGCCTCGATCCTGGCGACTCTGACGTCCAGCGCCTTCAGTTCCTCTACATAGACCCGCGTATAGTCGTGGCCCTGATAGGCGTCGGCATCGGCGTCCCGGTCGAGATAGCGGAAGTAGAGACGCGCGCCGGTCGGCCATTCAAAGCACGACCTCTGTTCGCGCCACTTCGCCCCCAGCGGCAGATAGATCTCCTTGGCCCGCGCGATCGTTGGCTCCAGCGCGACCCGGGTTCGGCGCACGAAAAGGCCCTTGGCGAGTCGGCCGTAGGCGCTGGCGTGAAGGGCGAAGTCGCCCAGCGAAGCGTCGGTCTTCCCACCGCCCCGAGCGCCGCCGTAGACGACCTCGAACACTGGACAGGTGACGAAGTGGTGCTGCGGCCCTGGCTGAGCGGCCCAGGCTAGTCCGCGGCCAGGTGCAGTGACGTCCACTCTTCCTCGCTTAACGGGCGGTCCGCCAGCACGACGACTCTTGCGCCAGCTGCGACCGGCGCCTCGCCGCCAGCGACGCCGTTCAGACGCGCGATGTCCACCAGCGCCGCCCTGGCCACCGCCAGAGAGGCGGCGCTGTCCTGCGTGAATGCCTTGTTCGCAACCGCGCAGAGATCGGCCGTCAAGGTCGCGAGACTGACACCACCCTCTTCGGGGCCGGTGCGCAGCGCTCCTGAAGTTTGCTTATTGCAATCCATATTCGGCCGGCCGTCAATCGGAGGATCAGGCAAGGGACATCCGGCTTTCCTGCATCTTGAGCACCGAGGCGAACGTCCCGCGCGGCTTGCGGAACATGGCGGCGCGATGTCCCTCGCAATAGCCCCCGCGCACCGGCGTGTTGCAGCACGACAGGACGTCGTCCCCTTCGCCGGCCACGGGATAGGCGCATTCGTTCTCCGAACGGGAAAGCCAGGGTCGCGGCTCGCACAGGACGGGCGTTTGCGGCGGCAGGGGGGCTTCGACCAGCTTCAGTCCGCCGGGCGGCCGCATGAGGCGCGCCGTCGCCCTTTGCCATTCCTCGGATCCCGCCTTGGCGGTCGCTCGACCTAGCGCCATCGCGACTCGATGGTTGGCGGCGGCGACATGCGCCGATCGCTTCGTCCCCAGGCGCCACATTCTTCCGATCACGGCGCTATGGGATGGCGCCCCGACAAGGCGAGCGATTTCGCGTCCAGAGAGCCCTTTTCGCCAAAGGTCCTGAGCGGCGACATCCCTTTCGGCCGTCCAGAAGGAGGCTTCCCGCGCCATGGCGACTGTCCTTGATTGTCTGAGGGACGAGGGCGTCGTCTGATCGCCCCCAGCCTCCAAACTAGGATGGATTCCAGCCGGGAACAATTGCATTTTGCAATTTTCTTGATAGTCTGCCCCGAGCAACCTGGGAGATGACTCATGCCCCCTTTCCGGCCTGACGCGCCGAGCTTTTGGCCCGTCGGCGGCGATGTGCTGGCGGGTGGCCGACCGCTGTCGCGCGACGAGGCCAACGCCTTGGTACATCTCTATGCGTGCGCTCACGGAGAGGCCGTGGCGGCGCGTGATCGTGTGGCCGCCGCCTACATCTCAGGTCAGCGGAGGGCGTTGGCGGCGGCTCTGCAATCCGCCGCACAATGGCGAAGGGCCGGCTCCAGGATCGCCTGACGGGTGTGTTGAGGACTTGGTAACCACGGACCGCGCGTTATCGGCCATGGAGGAACGCCAAGATGAAGACAGCCGGCGCCGTCACGCGGCGACCCGCCTTGCAGGCCGTGTCGCTCGCCGCATCCATCGCCAATGCGCCGCCCGCCACGGGCGAGCAGGCCCCCAAGGGCGCTCACGGACTGATGCGGCTGGGCCTGGCCCTTGCGGTGCTGGGCCTTGTGGCCGCGCCGCTGGTCGCCCTGGCCGTTCGCTGACCTACCAGCGCCGCCGGGCGGCGTGCTCGGCCAGGTAGCGCATCGCGGCCGGCGTCAGCACGAACTCGTCGTCTTCGTCCGAGGCTTCGGCCTCGTCGGCCGGTGCGTCGTAGTTGAAGGGCTCGGCCTGCATCTCGGCGACCGCATTGGCGGACGGCGGTGCGCCGCCATCCAGCACGCGGAAGATCTCATCCTCGCGCTCGTCCCAGATCACAGCCACGTCCCCGGCGCGCTCGACCTCATCGGCCAGCATGGCCTGGATGTCGCGCTCGGCCAGGCGCATCGGCGACAGCCGCAGCATGACCCGCCCGCCGCCCATTTCGTCGCGCAGATCGGCGTATTCCAGCACGACGCTGATCAGCATCGCCGATGGCGGCAACCGGCGACGAATAGGCAGCACGGCGGCGGACTTGGCGGCGGCGCGGCTGCGGCGAACGCGATTCAGGTGAGTTACGGCGGCCATCTCGATCTGCTCCTTCGGGAACGGGCCCTTGGGCCGCGTCCATGGGAAGACCATGGCTGCGCGATACGTCAGAATCGGTCGTATAAATTCGGCCTTGGCCGACGCTCTGTCCGGGACCGAACCTCATGCGCCACGAGAAGGCCTCCAACCTCCTGGGTCTCGCCCGCCACCTGGCCAGTTCCGCGGAAGGCCTCACCCTGGATGAAATGGCCGAACGGCTGCGCGTTGGCCGCCGGACCGCCGAGCGCATGCGCGACGCCGTGCGCGAGGTATTCCCCCAGTTGGAGGAGATCGACGATCCGCCCACACGGCGATTTCGCATCGCCGGTGGCCTGGACGGCCTCTTTCTCGCGCCGGACGCCGACGAGCTGGCCGCCTTGCGCGGCGCGGCCGAGACCCTGGCGGCCCAAGGGGCCGGCGTGCGCGCCGCCGCCCTGCGTGAGCTGGAGCGCAAGCTGCTCGCCTCCATGCGCGCGTCCGCCCGCCGGCGCGTCGCGCCGGACCTCGAAGCCCTGGTTCAGGCCGAGACCATCGCCGCCCACGCCGGACCGCGCCCATTCGAGGACGCCGGCGTGCTCGCCACCGTCCGCGCCGCCATCAAGGCGATGACAGCGCTCGCATTCGTCTATGACGGCGGCTCTTCACCGGGGCGACGGCGCGAGGTCACGCCGCTGGGCGTCCTCTTCGGCCGCGCCAACTACCTGGTTGCATGCGAAGCCGACGGACGCCCGAGATCTTGGCGTTTCGATCGCATGCGAGACGTCTCCGCCCTCGAGCGCGCCGCGCTCCCGCCGCCCGACTTCTCGCTGCAGGACTTCGCCGACGAGAGCTTCGGCATCTACCACGGCGCCCTGGAGGACGTTGTGCTGGTGATCGACGCCGACCGACGCGAGGACGCCCTCGCCTGGCGCTTTCACGCGAACCAGACGGTGGAGCAGCTTCGAGACGGCCGCGTCCGTGTCGCCTTTCGCGCCGGCGGCATGCTCGAACTGGCCTGGCACCTCTTCACCTGGAGCGACGCTGTCGAAATCGTCTCACCGCCGTCTCTGAAGGCGGTCATGGCCGACGAACTGCGCAAGGCGCTTGCGCGCCATGCGCCAGCTGGAACGTCCTAACCGGCGGCGCGAGCGCTCTCGACGTCGAGGACGGCGCCCTCCGCCCGCACGATGCGCGACAGAAGCTGCAGGCGGTCAATCCGCTCAGCGGCGCCCAGACAGACGTGGACCTCGTTGAAGCCCAAGGCCAGGGCGCGGGTCCATTCCGGATGGTGCGGCCCAACTTCCCGCGCAATGTCCTGCGCCTCCCCCGCGAAGATCATCGTCGAACGCGCGCCATCGCGCGCGGCGAACACATAAAGGCCCGGCGCGCGCACGCGCTCGGTGTCATGCCGACCCAGCACAGTGAACGTCACCCCTGCCCAGGACGTCTCGCGCATTTGAATCCCCGATCCGAACAAAAAGTGAACACTCGTAGCCGCCAGAGTCAATCGCTTGAGTCGGCCCCTCGCTTCCAGGCGTTGACCGCGTCTTGCGACAATGTTGCTAGACGGAACATGGCCAAGCACACCCCCGCCACCCAGGCCCTCGCCAAGGCCGGCGTCGCCTTCACGCCGATGATCTATGACTACGACCCCAGCGCCGACCGGATCGGCCTGGCGGCGGCCGAGGCCCTGGGCCTGGATCCCGAGCCGGTCCTCAAGACCCTCATGACTCTTGTGGACGGCAAGCCGGTCTGCGTCGTCATCCCCTCCGATCGCGAGATCCAGATGAAGGCCCTGGCCGCCGCCATGGGGGGCAAGAGCGCCGAAATGATGAAGCCCGCCGATGCCGAGCGGATCACCGGATACCACGTCGGCGGCATCAGCCCGTTCGGCCAGCGCAAAGCCTCGCCGACGATCCTGGAAGAGGACGCCCTGCTCTACGACACGGTCTACATCAACGGCGGCCAGCGCGGCATGCTCCTGGCTCTGTCTCCCGAGGCGGCCCAAACCTTCCTGCAAGCACGGACCGGCGCCATCTCCGCCTGAAGTCGGCGCGGCGCCACTCGCCCTGGCCCCTGCGGCCCAAGCCGGTGTACCCTTTTCCGGCCCACGGGAATCACCGCGCCATGGCCCGATCCGCCTCCATCGCCTTCGAAGGCTTCCCGCGCATCTTGGAGCGCGGTGATCTGCGCGCCGGTCGCTGGTTCGTGGCCGCCGAGGAAATGCGTCCCGTCCTCTGCTTCGTCACCGAGGCGCTCGACGGTGAAGATCCGATCGCCCTGACCTTCAGCACAGCCCGTGTCGAACAGATCGACTTCGCCGCCATCCCCTTGTCCAAGATCCCCGGCCCGTTCTGCACGGTGGAGGACGAGATCGTCTTCACGCCGGGACTCGCCAATCCCGGCCCCCTGCTGCTCGCCCCCGTGCGGCGGCCATTCCGGGGCGGCACCCTGCTGCGGCTTCGAAACGGCGACCTCGGCATCGGCTTCGCCGTCAAGTCGGGGCAGCTGATCCTCGTGTCCCTCGACAGCGGGCTGGTCGCCGACGCCTACGACCTCGTATTCGAGCGCTGGACCCTGTCCATCCGCCGGGCCGACGAGCTCAACGTCATCGGGCACTTCAAGCCGCTCACATCCCTGGCCGCGGAACGTCGCCGCGCCGCCGACGCTGCCGGCTAACCACCGATAGCGTCACCCGCCCCCGTCCGGTACCGTTTCGGCGAAACACGGGGAGGGCGGATGATGGCGAAGCTTGGCGATAGGGCTGCTTGGAAGTCCTGGACGAGACGCGCCGCACTCAGCCTCTTCGCCATGACGAGCGCCGGGGTCTCCCACGCCGAGGTGTCGTCGGCCGTGCGTCGGCAGAGCGCCGAGGTCGCGGGCCTCCAGGCCCCCGCGCAAATCCTCGTCGATCAGTGGGGTGTCGCCCATATCCGCGCCGCCTCCGAACGCGACGCCTTCTTCCTGCAAGGCTACAACGCCGCCCGCGACCGTCTCTGGCAGATCGACCTCTGGCGCAAGCGTGGTCTCGGCCTGTTGTCGGCGAGCTTCGGCGCCGGCTACGCCGACCAGGACCGCGCGGCCCGTCTCTTCCTCTATCGCGGCGACATGGCCGCCGAATGGGCCGCCTACGGCCCCAAGGCCCAATCCCGCGCCGAGGCCTTCGTCGCCGGTATCAACGCCTATGTGGCCGAGGTCCGCGCCGGCAAACACCCCCTGCCGGTCGAGTTCGCCGTGACCCACAGCCAGCCCGAAGACTGGCGCGCCGAGGACGTGGTCCGCGTCCGCAGCCACGCCCTTTCGCGCAATGTCGACGCCGAGGTCGCTCGCGCCCGCGTCACCTGCGCCGGGGGCCTCGCCGCCGACCGCCTGCGCCGTAAGCTGGAACCTGCCTGGACGACGAAGATCCCGGCCGGCCTCGACCCCTGCGCAATCCCCGCCGATGTGCTGAAGGACTATGAGCTCGGGACCCGCGATGTCGCCTTCTCGTCCCGAGCCGCCCTCGCCGAGGCGCCCGTCGAGACCGATCGCGCCCTGGCCGCGATGACCGATCGCGCCACTGCGGAAGGCTCCAACAACTGGGTCATCGCCCCGTCCCGCTCCGCCACCGGCCGGCCGATCCTGGCCAACGACCCGCACCGCACCCTGGGCGTCCCTTCGTTGCGCTACATCGTGCATCTCAAGGCGCCGGGCCTCGACGTCATCGGGGCGGGCGAGCCGTCCGCCCCCGGCGTCTCTGTCGGCCACAACGACGTCATCGCCTTCGGATTCACGATCTTCGCGATCGATCAGGAAGATCTCTACGTCTACGACCTCAATCCGGCCAACCCGCGGCAGTACCGCTACCAGGGCCGCTGGGAAGACATGAAGGTCGTCCACGAAACCCTTCCGGTGAAGGGCGGCCAGGCGCGAGACATCGAACTCCTCTTCACCCGCCACGGTCCCGTCGTTCGCGTCGACGAGGCGGGCCACCATGCCTTCGCCATCCGCTCCGTATGGGGTGAGCCGGGAACCTCGGCCTACTTCGGCTCCATCGAATACATGGACGCCCGCGACTGGGCCGGATTCTCGCGGACCATGGACCACTGGGGCGCGCCGTCCGAGAATCTGGTGTTCGCCAGCACCGCCGGCGATATCGGCTGGATCGCCGCCGGCCGCTCGCCGCAGCGCCCCAACTGGGACGGCCTGTTGCCCGTTCCCGGCGACGGCCGCTACGAATGGAAGGGGGCGCTGGCGGCCGACCAGCTTCCGTCCGAGCACAATCCCGCCCGCGGCTGGTTCGCCTCGGCCAACGAGATGAACCTGCCGGCCGACTATCCCATCGCCCAGCGCAAGGTCGGCTTCGAGTGGAGCGACCCCACACGGATCACGCGCATCAAGCAGGTCCTGGGGGCCAACGATCACGTCACCCTGGCCGACGCCATGGCCCTCCAGATGGACCCCACCAGCGCAGAGGCCGGCCGTCTGGTGAAGCTTCTGGCCCCCCTGTCGTCCGCCGACCTCGACGCCGCGACGGGCCTGGCTCTACTCAAGGGGTGGGACGGCCGTGAGACCGTGAACAGCGCCGCCGCCGCGCTCTACGAGATCTGGGCGGTGCGCAAGCTGGGTCCCGCCACCGTGGCCGCGGCCGCGCCGCCCGCCGCCCGTCCCCTGATCGGCGCAGGCTCGCTGGACGCCGTGGTCAGCCTGCTGGAGGCGCCGGACGCCACCCTCGGCGCCGACCCCAAGTCTGTGCGCGACGCCATCCTTCTGGCCAGCCTCGCCGACGCGGTGCGCGACACCCGCGCCCTGCTCGGCCCCGACACCGCCCGCTGGAGCTGGGGCGCCTTGCACAAGGCGACGTTCCGTCCCGCCGCCGCCGCCTTGGCCGACCCCGCCCTGGCGGCCCAGATGACGGTAGGCCCGTTGCAGGTTCGCGGTTCGGCGTCCACGCCCGCGGCGGCGACCTGGCGACCCTCGGACTTCGCAGCCATCTCCGGCGCGTCGTACCGCATGGTGGTTGACGTGGGGAACTGGGACGCCAGTGTTGCGGTCAACACCCCCGGCCAGTCGGGCGACCCGTTCAGCCCTCACTACCGCGACCTTTTTCCGCTTTGGGCCGGCGGCGACTACTTCCCGTTGGCCTATTCGGACGCGGCCGTGGACGCCGCCGCCCGCGACGAGATCGATCTGTCGCCGGCGGCGAAATGAAAAAGCCAAACGTAGGCGGACGAGCCAGGCATAGATTGGCGCGCGCCCTGCCGTTACATGCACGACACAAGAACGTCACCGCGCCTTCTAAAGACTTAGATCACGCCGTTACCCGGTATTGCTAACGCCTCCCCTTCAAGCGCCACGCCTCCCCGCGCGGCGAAAAGAAGGGGATCATCATGTTCAAGACCATACTCGGCGCCGGCGTGGCCGCCGCCAGCCTCGCCTGGGCCGCGCAGGCCGCGGCCGCGGACGCCGCAGCGACCGCCGACACCGGCGCCGAAGTCCAGGAACTGGTCGTCGTCGGCCGGGGCGAGACCCGCCAGGTCCAGGCCGTCACCGCCCAGAACATCGAGGCCGTCACGCCCGGTTCCAGCCCGCTGAAGGTTGTCGCCCTGCTGCCCGGCGTGAACTTCCAGTCCGCCGACGCCTTCGGCGCCTACGAGTGGTCGACCCGCATCTCGGTGCGCGGCTTCAACCAGAACCAGCTCGGCTTCACCCTCGACGACGTGCCGCTCGGCGACATGTCCTACGGCAACTACAACGGCCTGCACATCAGCCGCGCCATCTCGTCCGAGAACATCGCCAGCGCTCAGCTGGCCCAGGGCGCCGCCGCCCTGGACGTCGCCTCCAGCTCCAACCTGGGCGGCGCCATCCGCTTCGTCTCCCGCGACCCGTCCGACAAGTTCGGCGTCTACGCGACCCTGACCGGCGGCTCCTGGAACACGTTCCACGGCTTCGTCCGCCTCGACAGTGGTGAGTTGCCCACCGGCGGCCGCGCCTACGTCAGCTACGGCTACCAGCATTCGAACAAGTGGAAGGGCGACGGCGTCCAGAAGCAGCAACAGGTCAACGCCAAGATCGTGCAGCCGGTCGGGCCCGCCACGGTCACCGCCTTCCTGAACTACTCCGACCGCCGCGAAAACGACTACCAGGACCTCTCGCTCTCGCTGATCAACCGGCTCGGCTACAACGTCGACAACATCTCCAACAACTGGGCCCTGGCGGAACAGATCGCCGAGGTGGGCTCAAACCGCGGCGACACTGGCGTCGGCATCACCTACCCGGGCGCCGGGACGACGTACCCCACGCCCTACCAGACCGTGGATGACGTCTATTTCAACGCCTCCGGCCTGCGGAAGGACATCATCGGCGGCGCGCACCTGGACTGGGCGATCAACGACCAGCTCAAGTTCAAGCTCACCGGTTACGGCCACCACAACGACGGCCAGGGCCTCTGGTACACGCCCTACACCCCGTCCCCGAGCGGCGCGCCGATCTCGATCCGCACCACCGAGTACGACATCACCCGCGGCGGCGTCATCGCCTCGCTGTCCTACACCCTGGGCGCCAACACCATCGAGGGCGGCGTCTGGTACGAGGACAACAACTTCAACCAGGCCCGCCGCTTCTACGGCCTCGACCTGACCGGGACCAACCGCGACAGCCTCGAGTTCCAGTCGAACCCGTTCTTCACGCAGTGGGCCTACGCCTTCAACACCCAGACGGTCGACCTGCACCTGCAGGACACCTGGCAGGTCAACGACGCCCTCAAGATCAACTTCGGATTCAAGACCCTGCGCGTGAAGGTCACGTCCAGCCCAATCGCCGGGACGGCCTACGCCGGCCAGATCGAGAGCAACGACAACTTCCTGCCTCAGGCCGGCTTCAACTGGCGCCTGAACGGGGATAGCGAAGTGTTCGGCGACTACACGCGCAACATGCGCGCCTTCGTCGGCGCCGCCACCTCGGGCCCGTTCTCGGCCAGCCCCACGGCCTTCGCCGCGATCAAGGACACCCTGAAGCCCGAAAAGTCCGACACCTTCGAACTGGGCTATCGCCTGCACACGGGCGGCTTCGAAGGCGCCATCGCCGCCTATGACGTCAAGTTCCACAACCGGTTGCTGGTGATCTCGCAGTGCGCCGGCATCGTCGGCTGCTTCAGCGCTCTGGGCAACGTCGGCGGGGTGACCTCCTACGGCCTGGAAGCCATCGGCGCCTATCGCTTCGAAGGCGGGTTCTCGGTGCGCGCCTCCTACGCCTACAACCACTCGACCTACGATGACGATGTGATTAACCCCAGCCCCGCCGCGCCCACGCCCACCAAGGGCAAGACCGTGGTCGACACGCCGCGTCACATCGCCAACATCGGCCTCGCCTACGAGCACGACGGCGTCTTCGGCGGCATCGACCTCTCGTACCAGAGCCGCCGGTTCTTCACCTATCTGAACGACCAGTCGGTTCCGTCACGTGTGCTGGTGGACCTGAACGTCGGCTACCGGTTCCAGGGCGACTCCATGCTCAAGGGGACCGAGGTCCAGCTGAACATCACCAACCTGTTCGACAAGCGGTACGTCTCGACGGTGGGGTCGAACGGCTTCAGCAACAGCGGGGACGGCCAAACGCTTCTCGCCGGCGCCCCGCGCGAGGTGTTCGTCACCGTCCGCAAGCAGTTCTAGTTGGACGATGGGCTCAGGCGGCGGATCGCTCCGCCGCCTCGAGCACCGAACTCATCGTCGCCAGCAGGTGGTCGGGCTTGATGGGCTTCTCCACCACCGCGTCCATGCCGGTGCGCAGATAGGTCTCGGCGTCGAGCGGATCGGCGTTGGCGGTCAAGGCGACGATCGGCACGGCGCCGGCCGTTCCCGCCATGGCCCGGATGCGCCGTGTGGCTTCCAGCCCGTCCATCACCGGCATGGTCACGTCCATCAACACCAGATCGAAGGCTTCGGCCTTCACCCGCTCCACCGCCTCGGCGCCATTCTCAACGCTGGTGAAGGTGCACCCCATCATCTCGAGCAAGGTTTCCGCGACGAGGCGATTGGTGGCGTTGTCGTCCACCACAAGCACGTGCGGCGCATCCAGCACCGGCGCCGGCGCTTCGGGCGCGACAGGCGTCCGCAACGTCTGATCGGCCCCGGCCTCCAGCGCGACCTCGAAGCTGAAGCGCGATCCCTCGCCGAGCTTGCTCTCGACGCCGATCTCTCCCCCCATCTTCTCCACGAGCTGCCTGCAGATAGACAGTCCCAACCCCGCGCCACCAGCCCGACGCCCCACCTCGGTCTGGCCGAAGGGCGTGAACAGCCGATCCGCCTGGCCAGGATCGATACCGGGACCTGTGTCCTCCACCTCGCCTCGCAGCAGCACCGACCGCGCCGTCCTCACAGCAGAGAGCCTGACGTCCACGCGCCCCGCCTTGGTGAACTTCAGGGCGTTGCCGACCAGGTTGTTGAGCACCTGCTTCAGGCGCACCATGTCGCCCACTACCCACAGGTCATCCTCGCCGTCGAAGTAGGTCGAGAACGCCACGCCAACTTCGTTGGCGCGCGGCCGCCACAGGGTCTCGATGTCGTCCACCAGGGCCGCGACGCTGAACGCCTCGGCCTGCAGCACCAGTCGCCCGGCCTCGGCGCGAGAAAGGTCCAGGGCGTCGCTCAACAGCCGCAGCAGGGTCTGACCCGAGTTCAGAATCGTACCCACGAACGGCCTCAGGTCTTCCTGGCGCAGGCGGCGCTGGATCACCTCGGCGACCGCCAGCACGCCGTTCAGGGGCGTGCGGATCTCGTGGCTCATCACCGCCAGGAATTCCGACTTGGCCCGCAGCGCCGCCCGGGCTTCCGCGGCGTGGCTCTCGATCCGGGCGCTCTGCGCCTGCAACAGCGACAGGGCAGTGCCGACGCCCGCATAGCGGCCGCCCCGCGTCACCAGAAATCCGCCCAGCAGGTCGCGTGGCCGGTCCATCAGCCGCTCGCGCATGAAGTCGTCGATCGGCAGGGCGCCGTCCACGATCGCTGGTCGGTCGTCCATGATCATGCTGACTGGCCGCCCAGCAAAGACGGCGCGCCCGTACTGACCGGCCATCTTCAAGGCGAAGGCGTTGCGCTCGAGCAAGCCTACGGGAACGCCAAAGTCATTGACCACCGGCACGACCAGAAGGTCGGGGTCGCTCTGGAAGCGGTCGTAGGCCTCCGCGCCCGTGATATCGGGGGCCACAGGCTCCAGGGGATCGGCCAGGTCGAACAGGCACTTCATCGGCAACTCCAACTCCGCCGTGCGGGTTGATAGTCGTCGGACGCCTAAGAATGCTCTAACTTACTGTTTTTATTTCTGTTTCAATCCGACCCCGGACGAAATCTCCCGGGCGGTCCATGGCCTGTTAACAAGCTAAGCCATTGAACGGTCGAGGTGCGCGGGGATGCTCAACCGCCGCCATTGATGTTGATCTTCTGGCCGTTGGCGTAGGGATTGGCCGAGGACACCAGCCAGGTCACCGCCGCCGCGACATCCTCGGGCGTGCTTACGCGCCCGAACGGCGAACGAGCGTCGAGGTCATGGATATCATCGACGCCGGTGGTGGCCTTGGTCAGCCGCTTGCCCATCTCGGTCACGGTCAGGCTCGGCGCCACGATGTTGGTGCGGATCCCATAGGCCCGCTCTTCCTTGGCCAGGGTCAGGGCCAGGGCCTCCATGGCCGCCTTGCCCATGTTGTAGGGTCCGCCCCGGCCGGCCATGCCCAGGGTCGCAACGCTGGAGATCATGATGATGTCCCCCCGCCCCTCTTTGCGCATGGACGGGATCACCAGCTTGGAGAGGTAGTGCGGTCCGAAGGCGTGCACGCGCACCACCCGCTCCATCTCCGCCGGATCGGTGTCGGCGACCGACTGGCCGCGGCTGGCGATGCCCGCGTTGTTCACCAGGATGCCGATGCCCCCGAAGTCCTTCAGCACCTCGGCCACCATGGCCTCGTCTTCGTCCCAGTTCTCCACGGAGGCGGAATAGGCCTTGGCCTTGCGCCCCATCGCCTGGATCTCGGCCACCGTCTCCGCCGCCGCATCGGCGTCCCGCCGATAGTTCACGGCGATGTCCGCCCCCGCTTCGGCGAGGGACAGGGCGATGGCCTTGCCGATGCCCCGGCTGGCGCCGGTCACCAGGGCGGTGCGGCCCGAAAGGTCGACTTTCATCTGGATTGGACTCCTTAGGCGCCGGGAATGATGGCGTCGGCCAGCAGCTTCTGGGTGAACTGCTGGGCGTTGGTCATTTTGCCGCTGATCTCGAAACGCTGGATCATGCCCACGAAGATCAGGTCGTTCTCGAAGTCGACCCAGAACCAGGTGCCGGCCGCGCCGTCCCATTCATAGGTTCCGCGGCCAACGGGCAGGCCGGCGGCGATGGGGTCGGTGAACACCGCGCCATTGAAGCCGTAGCCGAAACCCGGGCGTATCTGCATGTTGCCAACGCCGAAGCCGCCGTTGATCAGCTCATCCGACAGGTGATTGGTCGCCATCAGGGTGACGGCTTCGGGCGAGACGATCCGCTTGCCTCCAAGTTCGCCCCTGTTCAGGATCATCTGCGCAAAACGGGCGTAATCGTCGAGGGTCGACACTAGGCCGCCGCCGCCGGAGGGCACCTTTGGCGGAGACATGTGGTCGGTCAGCATCGGCGAACGGTCGAGCGGCTTCAGGCCCGGGCCGGTCGTGCTCGACCGATAGAGCCGCGCCAGCCGGGGCTTCTGCTCGTCGGTGGCGAAGAAGCCAGTGTCGATCATCCCCAGGGGCGCGAAGATATTCTCGTGCATGAAGTCGGCGAGGGTCTGGCCGGTCAGGGCCTCGATGATCGCCCCCTGCACATCCATGGCCAGGCTGTAGACCCACTTGGTTCCCGGCTGATAGGCCAGCGGCAGGGCGCCGATCTTCGCGGCGAATTGCGCCAGGTCGGCCGACTCCCAGATGCGCGCGGCCTTGTAGAGCCGGTCGAGGGGCTCGTCCGTCGATCCATAGGTGATGCCCGCGGTGTGGGTCATCAGATCGCCGACGGTGGGATCGCGGTCAGCGGCCGCGGTGAGAGGCTCGCCCGCATCGTCGAGGCCGGTGAAGACCCGCATGTTCGACCACGCGGGCAGGAACTTGGAGACGGGATCCTCAGGCTTCCAGAGCCCCTGGTCGTGCAGGATCATCATGGCCACGGCCGTCACCGGCTTGGTCATGGAGAAGATGCGGAACAGTGTGTCTGTCTTCAGTGGCCGGCCACTGTCGCGGTCGTCTACACCCAGCACGCTGCGCCGCACGATGCGCCCATGCCGCGCCACCAACGTCACGGCGCCGGCCAGCTCGCCCTTGTCGATCAGTGACTGCAGGCCCGCGTCCACGCCGTCCAGCCCGGCGGGGCTGAGTCCAGCATCCTCCGGCCGCCCCTCGATCAGGTCCCGCGCCATCGAAAGTCCTCCGCCCGGCGTCTGCGCGCCGTTGTTTGTTGGCCTGTGACCTTGGCGTTTCGACGGCGCCCCCGCAAGGGCGCCTCCGGGTGAATGAACCTCGGCGACCTGACGCCTCAGGTCGACTGGGTCGTATCCGGCAGGCCCAGAATGCGCTTGGAGATGATGTTGTTCTGGATCTCGGCCGAGCCGCCGTAGATCGACATCGCCTTGCCGCCCAGCCAGCCGCGCACCGTGCCCAGCTCTTCGGCGGTGAAGGCGTCGCCTTCCCAGCCCAGGCCCTGATGGCCCATGGCCTCCAAGGTCATCTCGGCGCGGGTCTGGGCCACGTGGGTGGCCGAGTTCTTGAGCACCGAGGCGGCCGCCGTCGGGTTGCCGTCGTTCAGGCTCTCGGCGCGGGCGCGGGCCAGGGTCAGGTTGTGCGCCTGGGCGTCCATCAGGTGCTGGGTCAGGCGCGAGCGCAGGTTGCCGTCGGCGATCTTGCCGGTCTCGTCGGTCTCGACGTAGCGCTTGACCAGGTCCTGGAACTTCTCGGTCCGGCCGCCGCCGCCGCCCATGGCGCCGGTCTGGCTGGCGCGCTCGTGCTGCAGCAGGCGCTTGCCAACCGTCCAGCCCTTGTTCAGCTCGCCCAGGATGGAGTCCTTGGTGGCCGTGGCGTCCGTGAAGAAGGTCTCGCAGAAGGGGCTCGCGCCGGCGATCAGCTTGATCGGCCGCGTCTCGACGCCGGGCTGGCGCATGTTGATCAGCAGGAAGCTGATGCCATCGTGCTTCTTCGCGGTCGGGTCGGTCCGCACCAGGGCCCCGCACCAGTCGGAGTACTGTGCGCCGGAGGTCCAGATCTTCTGGCCATTGACCAGCCAGTGGTCGCCCTTGTCCTCGCACTTCATCTGCAGCGAGGCGAGGTCGGAACCCGCGCCTGGCTCGGAATAGCCGACGCACCAGCGCACCGTGCCCTTGATGATCCCCGGCAGGTGCTGGGCCAGCTGCTCCTCGGTGCCGTAGTCCAGCAGCGTCGGGCCGATCATGGTGATGCCCATGCCGAACATCAGCGGGTTGAAGGCGCCGGCCTTGGCCATCTCCTGCTGCAGGATGCGCGAGGCCTTCACCGACAGGCCGCCGCCGCCGTACTTCTTGGGCCACATGGGCGTCGCCCAGCCCTTGTCGCCGATCCGCTGGCGCCACAGCATCAGGTCGGCGCTGGGCGTCTCCCCATCCTGCAGCTCGTTGGCCATGTTCTTGCCCTTCAGGGCGGGCGGGAAGTTGGCTTCCAGCCATTCGCGCGCCTCGGCGCGGAAGGCTTCCAGGTCGAGTTCGCCGCCGACGTCGTCCGCCATCTCAAATCCTCTCAATCGAAATATCCGCCACCGATTACCGGCTTGACGCATGGGACGCCAAGCCCCCCGCGCATCGAACGGCGCACTAGGTCGCAGGGACGGCGGCCCCGGCATATGAGACTTAAGGCCCGACATCCCTCAACCGCCGGTCGCCCGCCGTCATGCGCCCAAATGTCCGACGCCTCGCCTGCGCCGCCATAGCCGCCTGCGCTCTGGGCCAAGCCCTCCTGCCACCTCCGGCCGCCAGGGCCAACGTCTTCTCGCCCGACGGCGCCGACCCGCGCCACGTCCAGGCGCGCGTCGACCAGCCTTTCGACGCCATCGGCGTGGTCGATACCGACGACGCTGTTCCCTTGCAGGGCGATGACGACCACCTGACCTACGAGCGGATGGAAGCCACCGCCTTCCTGGTTTCGCCCTGCTATGTGCTGACCAACTTCCACGCCGTGTTCGGCGACGACGCCGCGCGCGTGGACCGTCGCAAGCGCTACGGGGTCACCTTCAAGGTCGGCGCCCGGAACAATGGCCGCGGCTTCGCGGCCCGCGCCCATGGGGTTCCATTGTTCTGGGGCGACATGGCCCGGAACCACGAGCAGGCCGACTGGGCCGTGGTGCGCCTGGACCATTGCCTTGGCGCAGACCGCCGCATCGGCTGGCTCGACCTCAGCCCGCGGCCGATCACCGCCTTCTCGAGCCAGCTGGTCTCGGTCGCCGGATTTCCGGCCGGCATGGACGAGAACCACCTGTGGCGCGCCGACGGCTGCCATCTGCTGGCCCGCCAAGGGGAACCGTCGCTCTGGTCCAGCGATTGCGCGGCCTCGCCAGGGGCCTCGGGTTCGCCCGTCTTCCTGATGGAGAACGGCGCGCCCAAGGTGGTGGGCCTCATGGAAGGCGCAGAGGAGGACCGACCGGACATCCTGCGCCAATTCGATCCCCAACTGGCCAACCTTGTCGTCGACATCGCCGCGGTGGTCGGCGACGCCAAGGTCATGGCCGCTCTCGACGCCGACCGCCGCGCGGATCACACCGAGCCGTCAGCCTGACGGCCACAGCCGTCCCGCCCTTGCCTGGCAAGGGAAAGCACGAGGTCTCGGGTAGGACAGGAATGGCGCGCTCGGAGCGATTCGAACGCCCGACCCTCAGATTCGTAGTCTGATGCTCTATCCAGCTGAGCTACGAGCGCGCACCGCCTGTTCGGCGAAGGCGCGGAAACTAGTCGCGACGGAGGCAAAGCGCAAGTGGGCA